>DVME01000023.1 GCA_018715175.1 Candidatus Limiplasma stercoravium | reverse complement strand
AGCCTTGCGCAGCAAGGTTTCCTTGCACGTTTCCCCGGCCGCGCCGAAGGCGCAGGGGAAATGTGTTTTGGCGGAAAAGGCCGCCACAGGCGGACTTTTTCGACAGCCTGAAACCCCCGGTTGGGGGTTAGGCGAGGAGTTCCTCGGGATCGCGTTTTCGTTTCCATCCAATCAGCACGCCGGTACCCAGGCCCGTGCGCTGCCAAACCAGGTTTTGAAAGGAGAGGGAATCCAGCATGGCCATCAGCTCGCGCCGGTCGGGGACATCGCTGGCCTCGAGGTCGGCGCCTAGGCCCAGAAAGCGGCTGAAAGCGCCGGCGCAGCACGTGGCGCCCAACACCAGCTGCCCGCCGGCCTTCAGCACGCGCCGCGCCTCCGCCAGCGAGCGCATCAGCGTGTCACGATCCCACTTGAGCTTGATGAGCACCGTGTCAAACGAACCGCCGCGCCAAGGAATATCGCTGGGCGGGGCAAACACGATGTCGCAGCTGCTCAGGCGCGAACGCGCTTCCCGCACGTCCTCCATGCTGTCGGATACGCCGCATACCTCGCAATTCATGTAACGCCGCAGGTATTCGGCCATGGCGCCGCTGCCAATGCTGGCGTCCAGCACGCGGTCGCCGTCGTCCACGGTGACCCAGCGCAGCATGGCCTTTTCCAACGGGGAGAGCCTGACGCCCGCATACGGCGGGGCGCTTGTGCGCAGCGTCCGTTCCTGTACCTTGGTGATCATGCTCTTCCTCCTTAGCCCTTTGTGATTTCTTCCCTTGCGAGACTCATTATATCACAAAACTGCTAAGAATGCACGCATAATCGTAACAATTTTGAAATAATTTTAGAATTATCTTAAATAATAGGTTCGGCTGCCGCTCCTGAAAAGCCAGCGTGCCATGATGCCATCCAGCGCGGCCAGCACCAACAGCACCAAGCCCAGCGCGCCCCAGACGCTCCATTGCCAGTACAGCCCCAGGAAGAACAAGCCCACCAGCGCCGCAATAACGCCCATCGCGCCCAGAGAACCCAGCAAAGCGTTCATGTTTTGCTTCACGGCTTCCGTCTCGGTCTTCCAGTTCAGCTTGGGATGATAGACATCGATGAGCAGGCTGACGGAGCACCACAGGAACGAGAACAGCTGCGACAGCGCTACGCCCGCCACGGTGACCAGGGCAAAACCGGGCATCAGGACAAACATCAGGATCGCCACCGTCGTCATGGTACACAGGTTGAAGATCATGCCCATGACCATCTTGGCCATCAGGTGAACATGTCCGGCAATGGGATAGGTTTTGCGCATGTCATGCCGGTTGCCTTCGCGCGAAACCGCGGTCGCAATGGCCATGTTCATGCAGGTTGTAAACGAGCAGAAGGCGATGAAGATGGCCAGGTAAATCTCCTTGGGGAGAAGGGTGTACACCAGGGCGACCAGGTTTTCGTCGGGCATCTGGTTTTGGAAGGAAATGTACATGAGAATCAGCATCAGGGGAAACATCACAATCCCCGTGAGGCAGTTGGTGGCATAGGTGGGCACGGTGATGACCTCGCGCAGCTCCTGGCGCAGAAGCGCGGCAAAGGGCGAACGCACGCGGTCCTTGCCCACGGCCCGCTTGGTGGCGTTCATGCGGCGCATGATTTCCTGCTGGCGCAGCGCAAGCCGCATATAGCCCCCACCCAGCAGACGTATCACCAACGCGATAGCCCCGGCGGAAACCAGCACAAACAGGGCCATCCACCCCCAGGCCGCCAGGCCGCCGCCAGTCAATGCCTGGCTCAGCCAGCGAAGCGGGGGATAGGCGCCCAGCACGATGTCGGTCAGGGAGCCCTTGCCGGTCATCACGGCCAACAGCGAACCAAACATTTCGTCCGATTGGTCGGAAGCCGACATGCTCAGGCTCATGCTGAGGTACATCGTAGCGGCCAGGAACAGAAAGCTGATGACGATGGTAAGCGCCTCACGCCGCTTCCAAAGCCGGCTTAGGCGAATGAGCGCAAAGGAGAGCAGCGTGGTCAGCGTGATGGGCAGCAGCGGCAGCGCCGCGATCCCCAATAGGGAGCGCACATAGAATCCCACATCCATGCCTTGGCCCATGCCATAGCGCACAATCAACGGCGCCATGCACAACAGCGATAGGCCGGCTTCTCCGCCGGCGACGGTCAGCACGCGCGACGTCAGAATCCCGGTGGAGGAGATGGGCAGCGCAGCCAGCAGTCCGTTATCGCGGGAGAAGAACAGCAGGCTGGTCAGATAGAAAAAGCTGTAAATCAGCGTGAGGAAGGTCATGCCCATGAGCATCACGGCGATGATCAGCTGCGGTTGGCCCAGCACCGCCGCCGCGTCATAAAGCTTGATTTCCAGAAAGACGACGATGGCGTATACATAAACGGCCAGCAGAACCAGCATGGCATAGGTCAGCCCCGTGGCAACCTTGCCGCGCTTTTTGCGGCTGAGGTTGACCGATTGAAAACCGCGCAGGCGGTTGATGAGCAGCAGCCGAAGATAGGCCAGCATGTTATGCCTCCTTTTCCACCAGTTCCAGGAACAGCTCCTCCAGCGTGCTGCCCGTCTCGCCGTGGCGCAGCTCGTCCAAGGTGCCGTTGGCAATCAGCTTGCCTTTGTTGATAATGCCAATCTCATCGCACAGCCGCTCGGCCACGTCCAGCACGTGGGTGGAAAAGAACACCGTGCGGCCGCTTTCGGCGTGTTTGCGCATTTCTTCCTTGAGCATGAACACGCTCTGAGGGTCAAGGCCCACCATGGGCTCGTCCAGAATCCAAATGCTGGGCTCGTGCATCAACGCGCCGGTAATGGCCAATTTTTGCTTCATGCCGTGCGAGTATGACCGTATCTGCTGCCCGGCGGCGTCGGTCAGGCTGAAAAGCTCCAGGTAACGGTCGATGTGCTCCTTGCGCTTGCGGGCGTCCACGCCGTAAATGTCGCCCATGAAGCGTAGGTATTCCATGCCGGTCAAGCGCTCGTACATGTCGAAGGTGTCCGGCACGTAACCAAACATCCGCTTTGCTTGGATGGGATCGCGGGTGATGTCCACGCCGTTGAGCGTTACCACGCCGCTATCCGGCTCCAGAATGCCGGTCAGCATTTTGATGGTGGTGGTCTTGCCTGCGCCGTTGGGCCCGATAAAGCCGAACACCTTGCCGTCCTCGATGGTCAAGGTCAGGTCGTCCACCGCTTTTTTCTCCCCAAACGACTTGCTGACGTGCTCGAAATGGATCATGTCGAATTCCTCCTTTTCCCGCCCAGTCCTCCTGAGCGACACAAGTATAGCGCAGATGCGCCCAAAAGAAAAGCGGCTTTTGCCTCAGAACCCGTCTTTGCGGTTCCAACGCCGCCGTTTCTTCTCTCAAGGCGCTTGACAAGCGCCGTTTCGTGTGATAACATGAAGCAAACTTCGTATGAAGTAAACTTCGTATCGGAGGCAGAAAGCATGAAGACCAGGGTGCGGCAATGCCGGCAAGCCGCCGGCCTTACCCAGCAGCAGCTGGCGGATCGCGTTGGCGTCTCGGTACGGACGATTCTTTCCATTGAAAAGGAGCAGTACAGTCCTTCGCTGATGCTGGCGTACCGGCTGGCGCGGGTGTTTGGCGTCACGGTGGAACAGCTTTGCCGCCTGGAGGAAAACCTGAGAGAGGAGCAGGAAGATGAATGAGTATCAAAAGCGCATCCGGCTGCGCATTACGCTGCAATGGGCGCTGCTGGGACTGATGGCGGTGTTTATGGTCGTCGTGGGGGAAACAGGCGGCGGCGATTCACGCAAAATCTCTCAGACGGCCTCCACGGTCAGCCGCATTCTGTTTTTTGGCGGTGGGATTTACGTGGCCGCGCGCATTGCGCACAACCGAAAGCTTCTGCAAAACAAATCCCTGCTCCGCGCGCAGCGGCGCAAGGAGCAGGACGAGCGGGAACGGTTTTTGCATGACAAAAGCGGGGGAACGGTGATGGACGTCTTGCTGTTGTTGCTGCTTTTTGTCACGGTGGCTACGGCCCAGTACGACATGTCTGCCTTTGCCACAGCCTTTGGAATCCTCCTGGCCGCCGTCGCGCTCAAGGCCGGGGCGTACTGCGTTTTGAGCCGCCGCTACTAAACGAAACCGGCGGGAAAGGCCGCTGCTGCCGTCTTTCCCGCCGGTTCTTTCAACCTTCGGCGCGCTCCTGAATCATGCTCTTGACTTTCATCAGGCGGGTCAGGTTGCCGCGCTCGTTTTCGTCCAGCTTCATGGTGATGAAGCGAATGGTTTCCTCAAACTGGGGAATCATCACATATTCCAACGCGTTCACGCGCCGCCGCGTCTTTTCGATTTCGTCGGCGAGCAGGTCGCACGATTTTTCGACCTCCGCCAGCTGAATCAGCTTGGGCAAAAGATCCGCCAGGCCCGCGATGGCGCCGTCCAATTGGGCGGAGGTTTCGGCCAGGCCGTAGCTGAGCGTGGTCTCGCGCATGGTTTCCTCGCGCACGCGAATGGAAGGCACGCGCACGCTGAGAATGCTGCGCGTCGTCATGTCGATGGCGATGTTGCGCGCAGGGTAGAGCAGGGCTTCCTCCATCAGCTCCGGCTCGGTTACGCTTCGGGCCAGGGCGAAGCTGTTGAGCGCCGCGGACAGCTCGCGCTCCACTTCCTGGCGCAGCGCGCGGTTTTCGCGCACCAGGAGGATAAACTGGCGCACCATCTCGTCGCGCTTGTCCTTGAGCAGCTTATGCCCGCGCCGGGCCGTCACCAGGCGGCGCTTGATGCGCGTGAGCTCCATGCGGGTCGGGTTGACGCGCAATGTGGAGGCCATGGATTCCATCATCCTCTCTTGAGCGGAGGGGCGAAAATCACGCCTCGTCCGCGTGCAGGTACTTGTCGAGCATGTCGTCGCGGATGCGCTTGAGCTCGGTGCGCGGCAGCATCTTCAACAGCTTCCAGCCCAGGTTCAGCGTTTCCTCAACGCTGCGGTTGGCCTGATGGCCCTGGGACACGTATTCCTTTTCAAACGCATCCGAAAACGCGGCGTACTGCTTGTCCACATCGCTCAGGGCCGCGTCGCCCAGAATGACCGCCAGCTCCTTGGCGTCCTTGCCTCGCGAATAGGCGGCGAAGAGCTGGTTCATGGTGGCGGCGTGATCCTCGCGCGTTTTGCCCTCGCCGATGCCCTTGTCCTTGAGGCGGCTAAGGGAGGGCAGCACGTCGATGGGCGGTTGAATGCCCTTGCGGTACAATTCGCGGCTGAGGATGATCTGCCCCTCGGTGATGTAGCCGGTCAGGTCGGGGATAGGGTGCGTCTTGTCGTCTTCGGGCATGGACAGGATGGGAATTTGGGTAATGGATCCCTTTTTGCCAATCACACGGCCGGCGCGCTCATACATGGAGGCCAGGTCGGTGTACAGGTAGCCGGGATAGCCGCGCCGACCGGGAACCTCTTTGCGGGCGGCGGAAACCTCGCGCAAGGCTTCGGCGTAATTGGTGATGTCCGTGAGGATGACCAGCACGTGCATGTCCTTTTCGTAGGCCAGGTATTCGGCGGCGGTCAGAGCCATGCGCGGGGTGGCGATGCGCTCGATGGCCGGGTCGTTGGCCAGGTTCATGAACAGCACCGCGCGTTCGATGGCGCCCGTGCGCCGGAAATCGCTGATGAAGTAATCCGCTTCTTCAAACGTGATGCCGATGGCGCCAAAGACCACCGCGAACTTGGCGTCCGTGCCCAGCACCTTGGCTTGCCGGGCAATCTGCGTGGCGAGCTGGGCGTGAGGCAGGCCGCTGCCGGAAAACACAGGCAGCTTTTGACCGCGCACCAAGGTGTTGAGGCCGTCGATGGCGGAGATGCCGGTTTGGATAAACTCGTTGGGGTAGTCGCGCGCGGCGGGGTTGAGGGGCTCGCCGTTGATGTCCATGCGCTTGTCGGCAATGAGCGCGGGGCCGCCGTCGCGCGGGTTGCCCATGCCGTCGAACACGCGCCCCAGCATGTCCATGCTGACCGCCAGTTCGATGCCATGTCCCAGGAAGCGCGCCGTCGAGGTGTCGATGCGAAGCCCGTTGCTGCTTTCAAACAGCTGCACCAGCGCGCGGTCGCCGTTGACTTCCAGCACGCGGCCGCGGCGGGTTTCGCCGTTTTGCTGGTGGATTTCCACCAGCTCGTAATAGGTGACGCCTTCGACGCCCTCCACCAGCATCAGGGGGCCGACGACCTCTTTGATGGTTCGGTATTCCTTACGCATGTCACACAGCCCCCTTCTCGCCCAACGCGGCGGTCTGCCCGTTGAGGTCGTTTTCGATCTGCGCAAAACGTTCCTTTTGATCCTCGGGAATGTATTTGCTGCGGCCGATGGCCTCGCGCACGGGCAGGTTGAGCACGTCGGAAAGGTTCGCGCCCTGGTCCAGCGCCTGACGTCCCTTTTCCTGATACAGCAGGATCAGCCGCAGCATCAGGTACTGTTTGTCCAGGGACGTGTAGGTATCCACATCGTCAAAGGCGTTTTGATGCAGGTAATCCTCGCGGATGGAGCGGGCGACCTCCATGGTCAGCCGGTCTTTCCAGCTCAGCGCGTCAATTCCGACCAAGCGGACGATTTCGTCCAGCTCCGCCTCCTCCTGCAATACCATCATGGCGCGGGCGCGAAGGGCGTTCCACTCGGGCGAAACGTTGTCGTTAAACCACTCTTCCAGGCGATCGGTGTAGAGCGAATAGCTCTGCAACCAGTCGATGGCCGGGAAGTGGCGCTTATAGGCAAGCTGAGCGCTCAGGCCCCAGAAAACCTTGACGATGCGAAGCG
The DNA here is from genome assembly GCA_018715175.1 of Candidatus Limiplasma stercoravium. Taxonomy (GTDB): domain Bacteria; phylum Bacillota; class Clostridia; order Christensenellales; family Aristaeellaceae; genus Limiplasma; species Limiplasma stercoravium. Next base: position 9,082 of record DVME01000023.1, on the reverse strand, counting down.
TCGCTTGGGACACGGGCTCGGAAATATCGCCGCCTGGAGGCGACACCGCGCCGATGGCGGAAATGCTGCCCATGCGGTCGTCCTGGCCCAGGCAGCGCACCACGCCGGCGCGCTCGTAGAACTCCGCGATGCGGCTGGAAAGATAGGCGGGGTAGCCTTCGTCGCCGGGCATTTCCTCCAAGCGGCCGCTCATTTCGCGCAGGGCTTCGGCCCAGCGGCTGGTGGAATCGGCCATGATTGCCACCTTATAGCCCATATCGCGGAAGTACTCCGCGATGGTGATGCCCGTGTAAATGCTGGCTTCGCGCGCGGCCACCGGCATGTCGGAGGTGTTGGCGATGAGTACTGTGCGCCGCATGAGGCTTTCGCCCGTGCGCGGGTCGTGCAGCTCGGGGAACTCCATGAGCACGTCGGTCATCTCATTGCCGCGCTCGCCGCAGCCCACATAGACGATGATGTCGGCGTCGGCCCATTTTGCCAATTGATGCTGCACCACGGTCTTGCCCGAGCCAAAGGGCCCCGGCACCGCGGCGACGCCGCCGGAGGCAATGGGGAAGAAGGTGTCGATCACGCGCTGGCCCGTGACCATGGGCTCGGTGGGCGCCAGCTTTTCCAAGTAGGGCCGCCCGCGTCGCACGGGCCATTTTTGCATCAGCGTGACGGCGTGCTGCGCGCCCTGGTCGTCGGTGATGACGCAGACCGTATCGGTCACGGTGGCTTCGCCGGGGGTGATGGCGCTCACGCGGCCTTCCACGCCCACAGGCACCATGATGCGGTGCTCCACCACGGCGTTTTCCTGCACCACGCCCAGGATGGCGCCGGCGCTGACGCGGTCGCCCACGGTGACGCGCGGCTCAAACAGCCATTTCTTTTCCCGATCCAGCGACGGAACCTCTACGCCGCGACGGATGCGCTCGCCCACGCGGTCACGAATTTTGGTCAACGGCCGCTGAATGCCGTCGAAAATGCTTTCAATCAAGCCGGGGCCAAGCTCCACGCTTAACGGCGCGCCGGTGGACTCCACGGGCTCGCCTGGGCCCAGACCGCTGGTTTCCTCATACACCTGTATGCTGGCACGGTCGCCGCGCAGCTCGATAATCTCGCCCACCAAACGGTTATGGCTGACGCGAACCACGTCGTACATGCGGGCGTCCGCCATGTTTTGCGCCACAATCAAGGGGCCGGCGACCTTGACGATCACTCCCTGTGCCATGCGTTCTTACCCCTCTTTCTCATCGTTGTTGAATAGGATATCGGCGCCGATGGCCTTTTCCACATTGGCCTTTACGCGCGCCATGGCGTATCCGCCGGCGCCCTGGCTCCCGGGAATGGGAATCACGGCGACCCCGGCGTCCGACTGGTAGCGCTTAAGCGCCTCGGGCGCTTCCATCGCCGCCTTTTCGGTGATGAAAATCACGCGCACCCCGCGGCTGACCAGCGTAAACAGCGCGCGCGTGGTTTCATCGCCGTTGGAGGTGGGGATAACGTCCATCCCGATGGCCTTAAAGCACAGCACGGCGTCGCGCTCGCCCACCGCGCCCATGGACATGCCCTTGTCAGCCATCCAGCTCACGCACCCTTTCATCCAGCTGGCTTTGGGCAAACCCGTTGAGTTTGCCCGCCATGATGAGGCGCACATCCGTGGCCTCGCGCTGGGTTTTGAGCAAATAGCCCAGCAGCACATCCATGCCGGTGGACTGGTAGCGCGCGCCCCGGAACAGCGAGTAGAGGTAATCGTCCGCGGCTTTTTCCATCAGGGGCAGCCGCGATGGATCCAGGGCGCATTGCAGGGCGGTCTGCACGGCGTTGACGCCGTAGGGCTTCATGAGGCGAGAGAGGCGCTCGGGATCGTCCGCCGCCTTGCCAAACGCCTTGAGTTCCACGCTGCCGCAGGGCAAAAAGAGCTTTTCAAAGAACGCAAAATCCTTTTGCATCGCCCGCGTGCGCAGCAGGATGATCAGGTTTTGCATGTCGACCTTCGCGGTAAAGTACGCCCGCGCCGTGGGGCAGGACGCGCGCTTGAGCCGGTCAAAAATCAGGCGGTACATGGCCTTGTCCAGCTCCGCGTCCACCAGCATAGGGTCGAAAGCCCGGGCCAGCTGCTTTTCCAGCGCGTCCAGGGCGTCGCGCAATACGTCGGGCAGCGCGTGATAGCGGTGCTCGCTCACGGCGTGACGCAACGTCTCCAGGGGCAGGCTTCCGCAGGCGGATAAAAACTCCGGCTCTTTGCCCAAAAAACGGGATTTCAAAAGCACCTTGAGGTTATGGATGTCGTAGCGAAGCAAAAAGCAGTCCGTCAGCTCCGGCCGGGGCGTAACCTCGTTGACGAGGACGCACGCGCGGCGCACATGTTGATCCGCCGCGGCCTGGAAATCCGCGTTTTCGGCGCCGACAAAGCCGATGTCCGAAAGCGTGCGGCAGGCTTCCTCATAGGTGTGGGCCGCCATGAGCCTCTCCAGCTGCGAAGGGCCCAGCACGCTCCGGCGCAAAACACCGACGCGGCCGCATGCGTAAGAAACGCTGGGTTGCGGCATGTCCACACCTCCTTACGGCTCGAAAAGGATTTGCGCCACCTCGGTCTCCATGGTGCCGCGGGCATTGTCCAGCAGGCTTTCCAGGGTGCAGGAAACCTCCGTGCCGCCGCCCGAAAGCACCAAACCGGTTACGCCTTGGCGCAAATCGTCCGAGGCGGTGACCTTGCCCGGCTTGCCCTGGGCCGCCAGCGCCTTGTTAAGCTCCTTGAGGAAGGCGGCGTCGTACCAGTCGGCGGCGTTTGCCCCCACGATCAGCGTTTCCGTGCCGGCAGCCGCCTCGACTGCCTGGCGCAGGAAAAACGCACGCCGTTTCTTGGCGCTTTGGGCGCAAAGCGCGTCCAAAGCGGCGGCAAACGCCTCGTCGATCAGGTCGCGCTTGGCCTGCAACAGCAGCTTGCGGCCGTCCAGCTCCGCCATGCGGCGCATGCGCCCGGCCAGTTCTTCGCTTTCGCGCCCGGCCTGAGCGATCATGTCGTCATGCATGCGCTTGAGCCGTGCGCTGGAATCTTCCTTCAGGCTCTGAACTCGCTGTTGGGCTTCGTCCTTGGCGGCTTGCGCCGCCGCGCGCGCATCATCCTCGATTTTTTGAAGGATGGCTTGTGCGTTCATCGTCTTCACCTTATCCCAGCTTGATGGAGTTGACCACCAGGAAGGAAACCAGCAGCGAGAGAACCGCGTAGGTCTCGACCATAACGGTCATGGTGATGCCCTTGCCGCTCATATCGGGGCGCTGGCCGGTCATGATCATGCTGGCGGCAGCCACCTTGCCCTGGCGAATGGCGGAGTAGAGGCCCACGACGCCCACGGGCAGGCAGCCCGCAACGATGCCCAAGCCCTGCTCGATCGTCACCGGCAACATCGCGCCGCCCAGCACGCCTGTGTTGATGAGCACGATAACCGCGACCAGGAAGCCGTAAATGCCCTGCGTGGCGGGCAAAAGCTGCAACACCAAAAGCTTGGAGTTGACTTCGGGATTTTCCGTGGACACGCCCGCGGCGGTCTCGCCCGAGAGTCCGACGCCCTTGCTGGAACCGATACCGGAGAGAACAACGGCGATCGCCGCTCCAAGCAGCGCAAGAATTTGACCGATAGACATACGTAATGACCTCCTCAATGATTTGTTGGGGGACTATCGTTGGCATTCAGGGGAGTCCTGAATGTAACAATACCGGTTGACCGAACGTAGCGGCTTAAACGGCCTGCCGCCGTCCTCGTAGAACTTGCCGAAGAACTCGATGTATTGCAGGCGGCAGCTGTGTACATACGCGCCCAGTACGTTGATGCCCATGTTGAACAGGTGGCAGAACACAAACAGCACCGACCCAATGACCCAGCCCACGGGCCCGATGCCAAACACCATGCCCACCAGCTGATTGAACACCATGCCGATGACGCCCGTTGCCAGGCCCATGCCGAACAGACGCATGTAGCTGAGCAGGTCGCTGACCCAGCTGGTGACGCCATACAGCGCGCCCAAGCCGCTGATGAGCCGCTTGAAGGGGTTCTTGCTTTTTTCGCGTCCGGCGGTTACCAGGATGATGGCCGCGCCCGCGAGAGCCATGTATTGTCCCGCGCTCGAAAGCGAAGCGCTTGCATCCGGCGCGAACATGGGCAGCACCATCAGGATGAAGCCCAGCACCAGCAAAAACCAGCTCAGCTGATCGAAAACGGCGTCCCAGGGCTTGCCGCGGCGCACGTTCATGTAGGCGGCAACGCCCAATCCTGCAAACAGATGCACCGCGCCCACGCCCACGCAAAGGCCCATGACGGGCAGGGCGTTGTTCATGGGGTCAAATACCGAGGGCCAGGGCGCGAATCCCAGCCAGGTGTTGTACAGGGCGCCCCAAAGGATGGTGGCTATGCCGCCGCCGGTCAACAGCCACATCATGCGCCGCGTGGTCGGGCCGGGCCGCATGAAGCGGATGACCAGGGGAATCATCAGCACCATCAAAAGCCCATAGCCCGCGTCGGAAATCATCATACCCATGAAATTGACGAAAAAGGGCATCATGATGGCCGTGGGATCCAAGCTGCGGTAGTCCGGCAGGGAAAATCCAGAAACCACGGATTCAAAGTTGGTAACCACCGGGCCGTTGTGCAGCAGCACGGGCGGATCGTCCGTAGGCTCGGGATCGTCAAAGGCCATGCACGCGGAAGGGCTGATGCGCTCCAGACGCTTTTGAATGCGCTCGGTCATGGACGCGGGCACCCAGCCGCGCAGGTAAAAGGTTCGCCGGGAACCCAAAAGGTTTTCCTGCGCTTTCCATTGCTCGCGGCGGGCGGCCAAGGCGTCGTACAGGGCTTTGAGGCCGGGCAACGCCGTGACGCGCTCGGCGGTTTCGCTCGTGATGGCCTGCTGCCGCGCGGCGATACGCTCCAGCTCCTGGGAAAGCCGCTCCAGCTCCTGCGCGGCCGTTGCGCCTGAACCGGGCGGCGCGACGGGGGAGAGGTTGGCCTCCCGCATGATCTCCAACGCCTCCTGCGCAACCTGGCTGTGCGCCACCAGGTAGAGGTAAGCCGTGTCTCGATCGGTGGAAACGATGGTGACCACGCAAGCCTCGGGCAGCCGCCCGCTTGCAAGAAGCGCTTCCAGCGCGGATTTTTGCGCGGTGGCGAGCATCGCCACCGTATGCCGGGTGCTGCGCACATCGCCAAGCGCGACGCCGAGGGATTCCCAGGGCGTCAGCTGTTCGCGCGCCGCCTCAATGCGCGCCGCCTGCCCGCGCAGTTCGCCGCTTTCGCGCTCCAGGGCCTCCAGTTCCGAAACCACGTTCATCAAAACGCTCTGCTGGCTTTGAATGAGCGTGTCCGCCTCTTGCGAGGTGATGGACGGCTTGTCGGAAAACAAGGGCTTTTTGGTCGTGTCAAAACGGCCCAAACGGTCGATGGCCCATTTGAGGCGGGACAGGGTATCGTCCAGGCCGGGCAGCTGCGCGGGCGCAGACTGACGGTCAAAGCCGTCCGCTTCCTCCTGCGGCTCGGTGATGTGCACGCAGGACAGGCGCTGCAACGCGCCCAAAAGCGCCTGCTCGTCCTGCGCCGGCGCCAGCAGGCTCATCCGCTTCATTTCAACGATTGCCATCGCTCATAACCCTTTCCGCAATGAGGGCCGCGGCCTGCGGCAGCCGCGCGCGGGCCTGATTCATCTGCGAGGCGATGTCCTCGCGCTGGCTTTGGGCTTGCTCGTCCAAAACCTGGCGCATGGCCTTGCGTTTTTCCTCAATGATGCTCTGATACAGCGCGCGGTGCTCGCGCGCCATGGCTCGTTCGTTTTCAGCGCAGGCCGCCTGCGCCTCCTTGACCAGTTCGCGCGCTTCCCTTTGCGCCTGGGTCACCAGGGCCTCGGCCCGATCTTCGGCTTCGCGGACCTCCCGGAACAAATCGGTTGCCATAGGGCAATGCTCCCTTCGGTTTACTTGGTGCCAAACAGCCGGTCGCCGGCGTCGCCCAGGCCGGGAACGATGTAGCCGTGCTCGTTGAGCTTTTCGTCGCAGGCGGCCACGTAGATGCTCACGTCCGGGTGATCGCGCTGCACCCGCTCGATGCCTTCCGGCGCGGCGATCAGGCAGACCAGGCGGATGTTGTGGCAGTTGCGCTGCTTGAGAAAGCCGATGGCGGCCGACGCGCTGCCGCCGGTGGCTAGCATGGGATCCAGCACCAGCAGCTCGCGGTTTTCGCTGTCGGCGGGCAATTTGCAGTAGTATTCCACGGGCTGAAGCGTGGACGGGTCACGGTAAAGCCCGATGTGCCCGATGCGCGCGGCGGGCACCAGCTTGGTCACGCCGTCCACCATTCCCAGGCCGGCTCGCAGGATGGGCACAATGCCGATCTTTTTGCCGCTGAGCATGCGGGTGCGGGTTTTGCAAATGGGGGTTTCAATTTCAACCTCCTCGGTGGGCAGGTCGCGGGTGACCTCGTATACCATCAGCATGCTGATTTCCTCGAGCAGCTCGCGGAATTCCTTGGCGCCCGTGTTTTTGTCGCGCATCAGGCTCAGCTTGTGCTGAATGAGCGGGTGGTCGAAAATATGTACCTTCCCCTTAAGCATGATCAAGCCTCCTTGGTTCTCATTGTAACGCCGAAAAATGAAACAATTTCAAGCCGTACGCATGGCCCGGCGCATACCAGTCTCAACATATTATAGGGGAATTGACGCCGCATTGCAAGAGAAAAACGCCCGGATCTTTCCACGTTAAAAACGCCGCGTCGTCACGGCGTTTTCACGTGCCCCTCGGAAAGCCAGATTCGATGGAAATCGCCGGCTTCAAGAGGATCATGGGTAACCAGCAAGACGGTTTTGCCCTCGGTGATTTGCCGGGTGAGAGCCATTACCGCCTCGCGGGTATCCGCGTCCAGGCCCTTGAAAGGCTCGTCCAGCAGCAATACGTCGTAGCGGGCCATGAGCGCCCGGCACAGCGCTACGCGGCGCTTCATGCCGCCGCTGAAGGCGCGTACCGGCTTGGACAGGCTGTCCGGCTCCAGGCCCAGCCGCGCCAGCAGCGCTTCGATTTCCTGCCGCTGCGAGCGGCACACCAAGCGCACGTTGTCCGTTGCCGTGAGGTGCTCCAACAGCCGGTTTTCCTGAAAAACCGCGCTGAAGGCCAAAGGGCGGTTCGAGCGCACCCGGCCTTGGTCGGGGAGGATCAGGCCGGCGGCGATGGAAAGCAGGGTCGTCTTTCCGCAGCCGCTGGGCCCCATGATGGCGTAGCGCTCGCCGGCGTCAAAGCGCAGGTTCACGTCCTGCAAAACGCGCTGGTCGCCAAAACGTTTGCATACGTCTATGAGCTCAAGCATCTGCGTCCCTCCTTCCCACGCGGCTGAGGCAGAGGGCCAGCAGCTTTTCGCAGCCCACGCTCAGCAGCACCACCGCCAGCGTCCAGCAAAACAAATCCGCCGTTTGCAAATAGATTTTGGCGTCGTAGAGCTTTTCGCCGATGGAACCGTCCGGAATGCCGATGACCTCGGCGGCAACGCCGCTTTTCCAGCACAGGCCCATGGCCGTCACCAGCCCGGAGCGAAGGAAGGGTAGCACCTGGTAGAGATAGATGCAGCGCAGCTGTCTGCCCAGCGGCACGCGAAACAGCCGCGCCATTTCGATGATGCGCGCGTCCGTGCTGTCCATGCCGGCCAGGACGTTGGCATAAAGGATGGGGAAGCCGATGAGGAGGCTGACCAGGATGGACAGGTTTTTGCTGGATACCCACAAAAGCGCCAAAATGACAAAGGAAGCCACCGGCACGGCGCGGATGGTGGCGGTAAGGGGCGCCAGCAGCAGGCGCACCCACCCAAACCGGTAGGAAAGCGCCCCAAGGCCCAAGCCCAGCACAAGGCTGAAAGCGAAGCCCAGCCAAATGCGCGAAAGGGTAAAGAGGACGGCCTGCCAAAAATCCGCCTCCTGCACAAGTTCCACAAGCCGTCCCGCGGCGGTAACGGGGGAAACCAGCAGCAGCGGGGCGTCCAGCCAAAGGGCGGCGGCCTGCCACACCAGCAGCCAAAACGCCGCCGCCCCAAGCGCCGCGCCAACGCGCGGCTTAGCGCTGGTAGTAGAAGGCTTCATCGGGCAGGGCCTTGCCTACGGAGTCGGGGTTTTGGTCATAGAGCACCTGCAAGTAGCCGGAAAGCTGGGTGCGCATGTCCTCGCCGTCGATGTAGACAATCTGGCAATAGGGCAGGGCGATCTTGGCCACCGCTTCGGGGATGATGTCAAACTTGCCGATGAGCGCCGCGGCCAGATCGACGTTTTCGTTGACATAGGCGACGGAGTCGGCGTAAGCGTCCATAAAGTCGGAAACAACCTGGGGATGCGCGTCAATGAATTCCGTGCGGGCCACCACCACGCCGGTGATCAGCGCGCTCTTTTGCTCGTTGCCTTCCTGCAGGCGAGCCCATTCCTCGTTCATGTCCAGGGCGATGCGCACCGTGGGCTGATTCATTTGCGCGGTGGTCACAAAGGGCTGGGGCAGCATGGCCACGGCGCCCTCGGTGGCGACCAGCGCGGCGAGGCATTCGGTGTGCTCGCTTTTGTACTCGATGTTAACGTCGTTTTGCGGGTCAATGCCGCTGGCGCTGAGCAGGTAGTTCAGGGCGTATTCCGGCGTAGCGCCTTTGCCGCTGGCATAGATGGTGCGGCCGCGCAAGTCCTCCACGCTGTGTACGGTATCGCCGTTTTCCACAATGTAGAGCACGCCCAGGGTGTTGATGGCCAGGACGCGCACCTGCCCTTGGGTGTTGTTGTACAGCACGGAGGCAAGGTTGGCCGGCACCGCGGCGATGTCCACCTCGCCCTTAACGAGTTTGGGCGTAATTTCGTCAATGCTGGCGTAGATGGCAAAGTCCAAATCGCCCGCGCCGTCGTCCATCATTTTCACCATGCCCATGGCCGTGGGGCCTTTGAGCGCGGCAACGGAAGCCTCCGGCTCCGCAAGGCCGGAGGTGGCCACGAACACTAGGCACAGAAGGGTCAAAAAGATCAAAAGCTTTTTCATATACCTTAGCTTCCTTTCGTTTGTTTGTCGTTGGAGGCCAGGGCGCTTTTGACCTGGACGCCG
>DVME01000022.1 GCA_018715175.1 Candidatus Limiplasma stercoravium | reverse complement strand
CACGACCACAGCGACACCCCAGCCCAGCACCGTGCCAAGCACGGCGCACAGCGCGTTATAGCGCATCTAGTGCATCAGGATTTCGCGGGTGGTAAAGCCAAGCGCCTTCTGCGCGCCGATCAAGGTGATCTGCTCGTTGACCATGCGGGTGATCGCGGCATAGCAGACCACGCAGGCCACCAGCAGGAACACAACCGACATCGAAAGGCTCATGCCCCGCACCGCGTCCACCACGTTGTCAATGCTGCGGATGTCGCCGACATCGTTGCGACCGGAGAGAATCCAGTCCTGCATTTCCAGCGCCGCGGCGTCCTCCTGCGCGTCGGCAAGCTCCGCCTGGGCGTCCGCCAGTTCCGCTTCGGCGTCGGAAACCTCCGCCCGGGCTTCCTCCAGGCGCGTCTTTCCGTCCTCCAGCTCCACGCGGGCGTCGTCCAACTCCGCCTGCGCGTCCTTGAGCGCTTGCTCGTTTTGCTGGTATTCCTCGATGGCGGCGATCAGGGGCGCCCCAGCTTCGCCCAGGGCCGCAAGCTGCGTCAGCGCCGCGGCGAAATCTTCGTCAAGGCCCAAGCCGCTCAGCTGCTGGGCAATTTGCGCTTGCGCGTCTTCCAGCTGCGCGCGGTTGTCCGCCAGCGCCTGCTCGCCGTCCAGGATGTCCTGCTCGCTTTGGGCCAAGGTTGCCTCGTTGTCGGCGATTTCCGCCTGAGCGTCCAGGATGTCCTGCTGAGCCTCATCGATTTGCGCCTGCGCGTCGGCCAGTTCTTCATCGGCGTCGCTGCGAAGGGTTTCGTAGCGAAGGGCCGCCCGCTCCTGAGCCAGCGCGTCCAGGCGGTTCAGCTCGGCGCTTTCCAGGCTCTTGTATTCCTCGGAGAAGTAGTTCAGCCCGGCCAGCGCATCGCTGCGGAGGTAGGCCGTGGTGTAGCAGTCCTCATAATAGGATGCGTCAAAGGCGCCCATGGGCAACGTGACGTAATACTCGTTGGAGCCCGTGCCCGCCGTGCCAAAGCCGCGGGCGTCCTTGAACATGGAGTAGCAATAGGAAGGCTCGTTGATGATGGCCGTGATGCGGAAGGTGTCCGCCATCAGGTTGCCGTCGTGCTCCAGGGTGATTTCATCCCCCACGGCCAGCTCCAGGTCAGACGCCATGGTTTCCTCGACGGCGACCTCGCCGATTTCGGAGGGCAGCGTACCTTCCAGCACGACGGGGATGTTGATGTCGCTGAGCAAGGAGCGCGCTTGAAGCAAAATCCGCTCCCAGTCCATGTTCATCGTCACCGAGAAGGAATATCCGCCTTCCACGGCGTCAACGCCCTCCCAGGCGGAGATTTCCGCTATATCGTCCTGGGTGATGCCGTTGGCGCAGGTGATTTCCATGGTTTCAAACCCGGTTTCCTTGAAGTAGCGATCCGCCCGGTTCAAAATCGCCTCGGCCGTGGACTGAAAGCCCGTATAAATCGCAATGCTCACGGCGGCGATGATGGCGGTGGCGACAAACGTGACGCCCGTTTTTCGGATGCTGCGCAGCAGATGCTTTGTTCGATTCTTCTTCATCACCACACCAACTCCTTTGCGCTGGCAGGATGACGGTTGACGATGACCTCAGCGACCACGCCGCCCTTCATGCGGATGACGCGGTTGGCCATCTTAGCGATTTCCTCGTTGTGCGTGACCATCAGCATGGTGGTGCCCGCCTTGATGACTTCCTCCAGCACGGTCAAAACCTCGATGCTGGTCTCATAGTCCAGGGCGGCGGTGGGCTCGTCGGCCAGAATCAGACGCGGCTTTTTCACCAGCGCACGCGCGATGGAGACGCGCTGCTGCTGTCCGCCGGACATCTGGGAAGGATAGTTGTCCTTGCGCTGCAAAAGCCCCACGCTTTTCAGGGCGTCGGAGGCGTCCAGGGAATCCTTGCACAGTTCGCCGATGAAGTCCAGGTTTTCGGCGGCGGTCAGGGTGGGCATGAGGTTATAGGCCTGGAAGATGAATCCCACCGAATGGCGCCGGTACTGGGTGAGCTGGCTCTCGGTCGCGTGGGAATAATCCTGGCCGTCAAAGAGGAAGGTGCCGCCAGTCAGCTGATCCATGCCGCCGATGATGTTGAGCATGGTGGACTTGCCGCAGCCGGACTCGCCCAGAATCACCAGAAACTCGCCCTCCCGGACATCCAGGTTGACGCCCTTGAGGATCTGAACTTGGTTTTCGCCGGAGCCGTAGGTCTTGGTAACGTTGCGCAGGGAGATGATCGACTTCTTTTCCTCGGCAAAGCCCAGGTTGAGCCCCTTGCCGTCGATGGCGATGGCGGCGAGCATGGCGAGGTTTTCGCACAGGCTCACGTCCTCGTCGTTATAGAGGGAGCCGTCCTTTTTATTGATGATCTGGATGCAGCCGATGACCTCATACTTGTTAATCAGCGGCACGCATACCATGCTGCGCGTCACAAAGCCGGTCGCCTCATCGAAGCGGCCCGCCCATCTGGGGTCTTTCTGGCAATCCTTGACCACCGTGGTCTTGCCTTCCTTGACCACCGTACCCGCGATGCCCTCGCCCTCGGCCAGGCTCATCCCCGTCAAATCGGCGCCGCCGATCCAAAACGAAGGGTAAATCCGCCTGTCGCCGGAAAGGTTGTACGCCCAGATGGTGCCAGCCTCGGCGCCGACGGCCTTTACGACCTGCTCCAGACTGGTTCTCAGCGCCGCGTCCAGGGATTCCGACTCCTGGAGCATCCTGGTAATTTCCCAGACAACCTGTGTGTAATTGATGCGACGGTCTTTCATCAATCTTCCTCCTTATGGTTGGGTATAAAGATGCGGCGGCGTCCTGTTTGAATCAAACTGAGAAACGTGGTATACTTCAAGAAGGCCAAGCCCTGGCACGCCTCGCGCGGCAAGGTGTCGGCTGGCTATGCGCGCCGGTCACACAGCGATAGGCAGCAAACCCTTCTTTATACTTTATCATGCGGGAGCGCCTTTTTGCAAACAGGATGTCGCAAGCGGCAGGGTTTTGTCGCAAGCGGCAGCCGAACAAGGTTTATGTTCGGGATGTGATGACGGTGAATCAACCCCTTCGGATTGCGGTGGTGGACGACCTGGCGCAGGACCGCGAGCGGCTCTGCGAACAGCTGGCCCGCTATGCCAGCGCCCATGGCTTCGACTGGCAGGTATCCGCCTTTGAAAGCGGAGAGGCTTTTTTGCGCCAGGCCGACGGCTTCGCGCTGGTGTTTTTGGATGTGGTGCTGGGCGGCATCAACGGCATCGAAACCGCCCGGCGGCTGCGCGCGGCCAATTCCTGGGTGCTTTTGGTGTTGGTAACCGTGGAGGCGGACTTTGCCTTGGAAGGATACGAGATAGAAGCCGCCGGTTTCTTGCTTAAGGGCGACCCGCAGGGAGAAGCGCGCTTTGAAAGCCTGATGAAACGCCTGTTGCGCCGAATGCTCCCGGAGGCGGAGTTGGATTTTCCCGCGGGCGGGCTGCGCGTGCCGGTGTGCGCGGTGACATATGTGGAAGTGCGGAATCATAACATGCTGGTGCATACCGACCACGCGGTGCATACGCTGCGCATGACTTTGCAGGATTTCAAGCGGGCGCTGCCGGAGGACAACCGGTTCTTCGAGTGTCACCGCGGCGTGACGGTGAACTTGGACGCCGTCAGCGCGCTGCGCGACGACGTGGTGATGATGCGCAACGGCGATGTGCTGCCCGTCAGCCGGCGCAGGCGCGCGGCGCTGGAAAAAGCCTACATGCAGCGAAGTATCGCCAGGCTGCGCGAGGTATGGCCATGAAACGCCTGTACCGGCTGGCGCAATGCCTTTGGGGAATGCCGCAAACGCTCCTGGGCTTGTGCGTTTACGGCCTTCACCGCAAGCAAAAGCATTATGCCTACCATGGCGCATGGGTGACCGAGTGGGATTGCCCCTCCAGCGTTTCCCTGGGGCTGTTCGTTTTTGTGACCCGCCGGCTGTACTTCGCCCCCAAGTTCGAGGGAATCGCATCGGAGGAAGAACTGTCGGCCAGGCTGCTGGTACACGAATACGGGCACACCGTGCAGTCCCTGCTCCTTGGCCCTCTGTACCTGATCCTCATGGGCATCCCGTCCACCGTGTGGGGTTTTTGGCCGTCCCTTGCCAAATGGCGGCGCGAAAAGCGGATTTCCTATTTTTCGTTCTTCACCGAGCGCTGGGCCAATGCCCTGGGCGAATGGGCCACCCATGAAAAGTCGATGGAGCAATGGGTGATCGACTGACGGATTGCGTCGCAAAGGAGGCCGCTTATGGAAATCCGGAAGGTTCAGACCGGCAAGGAACGCTATGCCGGCCTTTTGCTCCTGGCGGACGAACAATGGTCGATGGTGGAACGCTATCTCCATCGGGGCGACATGTACGTGCTGGACGACGGCGGAGTCAAGAGCGAATGCATCGTGACCGACGAGGGCGGCGGCGTGCTGGAAATCAAAAGCCTTGCCACGCTTCCCGCCTTTCAGGGACGCGGATACGGCAAGGCGCTGATTGAATTTGTCGCCCATGCCTACGCAGACCGTTACGAAGTTTTGCAGGTGGGCACCGGCGAGCCGACGGTGCCCTTTTATCAGAGGTGCGGTTTTCAGGTTTCGCACCGCGCCGAGCGCTTTTTTTTGGAATTCTATGACCACCCCATCTTCGAGGATGGCGTACAGCTGGTGGATATGGTGTATTTGAGGAGGAAGCTGAAAAGCGAAGAATGAGGAGCCGTTTTCGGACCTCAGTCGCTATTGAGCTCGAAAGATGCCAAAGTGCATTGCAGCATTTTATTATAA
>DVME01000002.1 GCA_018715175.1 Candidatus Limiplasma stercoravium | reverse complement strand
GCTGACCGGCTACGACCTGGGCCAGTCGGTTGAGCTGGGCGAGGTCACGCTGTCCGTGAGGGTCAACCGGCAGGACGGCGGAAAAGACGTCGTCCCCATCGCCAAGTTGAAAAACACGGCGGAAGTCTTGTTGACCTATCTGAAATGGACCAGCACGGGTCAAACTTCCACCGAGCAGCGGCTGGAGGACGCCTCGGTCATTGATAGCGTCTTTACAGACCAGGCCGCGCCGACCGTACAGGTAACAAAATCCGGCACTCCCTCTACCGTTAGCCTCGAAAGCGGAAAGGTAACCTACACCATTACCATTGCCAACACCAGCACGGATCCGGCAGACGGAGACCTGATTGACCCCGTCGTCGTGGATCTGCTGCCGCCGGGAACGCATATTGATACTACGACCAGCTTTGCGCGCATTGTTGGAACAAGCGGTCTTTCCCTTGTCAGCAGCGCCGCGCACAGCGTGGACGACGTCTCGGCCGCCATTCTTACCCTGAACGGAAGGCTGGCGCCGGGCCAGTCCGTGGAGCTGGCGTTGGATGTTATGGCCGATTACTCTGTGGCTAGCTATGGTACGAACATGGTCAACCACGTCTTCGTCACCAGCGATGCCGCCGGCGCGGTCAGCGCCGTCAACCCGCAGGGCGCTTCCTTCCGCAACGCCAACGGACAATGGGCCGAAGCGCTAAGTTCCGTGGCCGCAGCCGCTGGGATAGAAGCGCCGCGCGTACAATCCCTGCTGAGCGGTTTGGCAACGGTGGGCGTCACGGATCGCGGCTTTGTTTCCGCCAAGGCTGAAACCCAATGGACCAGCAGTTCCAACATGACGCTGGTAAAAGAGAGCTATGCAGATCAGGACGAGTCCGGCTACAGCGCCACTCGCCTGTCGCATGCGTCCAACGGGGGCGAGGTTTACTACCGGCTTACCATGACCAACGTCTCCGGCACGGAGCGCCGCAGCCATATCAGCCTCATGGACGCGCTGCCGCGAGTGGGCGATATCCAGCATGGCGGCACCTCGCGCTACAGCATGTGGCCGCTGACGCTCAACCGCGTGACTTCCGTGAGCCTTGGCGGTCGGCCGGTTCAGGGCTACAAGCTGTACTACTACACCGGCGAGGTCACAAAGGAAACCTATGACGCCGTAACCGTCGCCTATCAGGGATTGCCGTCTGGCTGGACGGAAACCGCCGACGCCCAAGACGTTACCGCGTTCCTCATCTCACTCCCGGGTGATGTCGTGATGAATCCTAACGAGAGCCTGGTGGTCACTTACGTTGCCGACGTGGGCGAATACGACGACGATGTGTTCGCAACGCTGGCCTATAAAAACGCCGTCAACGACTTTTGCGCCCATTGCTTTACCTTTAGGGACAATCCGGACGAGGCCGCGCCGGGGGAGATCCTGGGCTCCAATACGGTAAACGTGACATTGCAGGCCGATCCCGTAAGCGTCGGCGGACATATCTGGATCGATGCCAACGACGACGGCATCCAAAACGACGGGCCCATCAGCGATTACACATCCCACGCCATTGTCAAGCAGCTTCTGGAGTCGGTCAGCATCACGCTGAATACCTACATCACCACGCAATCGGGGCGGCAGGGCATTTCGGCCAGCGGCGCCCAGCGCTACGACGACCACGGCGATTGGGAACGGGACAATACCACGGCGGAATTCCTGTTTGCGCCGCTGCGCGCATCCACGCCCAAGGAAACCGCGCTTTATCCTTACCTGGACGGCGCCAGCGAACTTCAGGTAAGCGATCTCAAGGGCGAAAATCCCGCTACCTACATTCTCTTTGCCAGCGGTATCCCCTCCGTGTTCCGCCTGGCCAAACAAAACCTAGCCAGCAGGATTTCCTACAGGCCCGCGGAAATCCCGTCGCAAGCGCAGCTGGACAACAACTTTGAGCTTCTTGGCGGCGGCATTCTGTCAGAGCGCTTCTTCCTTTGGCCCGCCACGGAAGTGGATCTGTCCAAGGATTTGGGCGTGGTGCCGGTTCGTTCCCTGACGGTGACCAAAACGGCGGCGGACGATCCCGCCTTCCTGATTGAAGGCGCCGAACTGAAGATCTACGGGCCGTATGACGAAGGTAGCGGCGAAAGCGCCGTGCTTGACGACGCCCATTGCCTCGCAACCGTTGCCACAAACGCGCAAGGCCAGGCCGTATTTGAGGATTTGCTATGGTTCAAGGAATACGTGGTCGTGGAAAGCGCTCCGGCCAACGGCTTTACCCTCAAGGACGCGGCGGGAAGCGGCGCGAACATCCGCACCCTTGGGCAAAACGGCGCCGCATGGCTGCTCACCGTGCCGGGCACGCAGCAAACCAGCAGCGAAGAAGCCCTGGCCCTTACCAACAAACGCACAGTTGAGGCGCGGCTGGAGGCCAAAAAGGAGCTCACAGGCAAAACGCTCGAGGCGGGCGTCTTCGAGTTCCAGCTGTTGGCCTCGGACGGCAAAACCCTTCTGCAAACGGTCGTCAACGAAGCCGGCGGCGCCGTGCGTTTTGAGCCGGTGGTATTGGAGGGCGAAGGCCGCTTTACCTTCTACCTGTGCGAAAAGACGGATTCGCCTCAAGCGGGCATCACCTTTGACGGCACGGTCTTCACCGCCGTAATCAGCACGGAATGGAACGCCGTTGACGCGGTGCTCGAAGTAACTTCCATCGAGTATTTCGTCAACGACCAGCCCGTAGAATCGGTTGCATGGCGCAACGAGTACCGCGCGAGCGGACAATGGACGCCCACGGCCATCAAGACCGTCAACGGCAACCAGCCTTCGGCGGACGAAACCTTCACCTTCACGCTTACGCCTCTCAACGGCGCGCCGGGAAAGATTCAGCGCGTGCAAAACGCGCTGGGCGCGATCTCCTTTGAGCCCATTGGTTTCAGCGAGCAAGACATCGGCCGCACCTACGCCTACGAGATTCGGGAGGAAAGCGCCTCGCAGCCCGGATACCTTATGGATGCCACGGTCTATACCGTGAACGTAAGCATTGCCGACGGCGGCGACGGCACCCTGAAGGTGCTTGACCAGGCGCTGGCGGACGGCGCGCCGGCCGCGCAGATTTGCTTTGACAACCTGCGCTTTTCCGAGGCGGCCTACGCGCCCAAGGTGCAAAAAACCGTGACGGGCAGCGAACTGGTGGAGCCTGCTTCCTTTACCTTCATCCTCTCTGCCTCCGCGCAGAATCCCGCGGGCGCGGAGCTTCCTCAGAAAAAAACCGCGACCCTTTCCGCAGACCGGCTCGGAACCTTTGTCACCGCCTTCGACCCCATCCGCTTCAGCGCTCCCGGCACGTACGTGTTTGAAATCCGGGAGCACAACGACGCGCAGACCGGCTATACCTACGACGGCAGCGTATGGGAGCTGACGGCGGAGGTGACGGCGACGGCCAACGGCGATCTGACGGTCGACACGCGCTATGAAAGGAGGGCCGACGGCCAGGTCAACACCCATGCGGCGTTTGAAAACCGCTACCGCTTGGATTCCGTCCAGGTAGTAATCGAAGGCCAAAAGAACGTGACCGGCACCCCGCCCCACGCGGAAACATTCGCCTTTACGCTTGCTCCCACGAGTCCCGGCAACCCCATGCCGGACGATGCCGCAAACGCAACGGCGACCGCCACGGTTAACGGCGCGGGCGGCTTCCAGTTTGGCAGCATAACCTTCGCGCGTCCGGGCACTTATTTCTACACCGTCCAGGAGGTTGTCGGCGCAAGCATGGGCTACGTGTACGACGCTTCGGTCTTCACAGTCGCCGTCGAAGTAACGTTGCAGGACGGACGCCTGTGGGCCGACGTGTCCTACAGCAAAGACGGCGTGCAGGCCTCCGGGATGACGTTTGCCAACGAGTACCAGACGGGCGACCTGATCGTGAGCAAAACCGTTGCCGGCAGAGGCGCAAGCACCACCGAGAAATTCACTTTCACTTTGAAGCTGTTCGATTCGGCCGGTCAGCCTTTGACGGGCAGCTACCCCTACACCCTCAGCGGAGCGCCCGCTGGCGTGCTGTCCAACGCAACGATGACCTTCCAGCTTTCGCACGGCCAGGCCTTGAAGGTGGAGGGCCTGCCGGTTGGCGCACAGTATCACGTCTCGGAGGCGAGCCACGGCGCTTACGAAGTGGCTTGCGCCGCGCCGAGCGGACGCATCACCCAGCAAGGCGCGTCGGCCGCGTTCGTCAACACGCGCAAGTATCAAAGCGATATCCCCAAAACGGGCTACGGAGAAACCAGCACGCGGTATCTGATTGCCGGTCTGTGCCTGCTCGCGGCGCTTCTGTCCATGTACGCGCGCAGAAAGATCAAAGGATAACCGTTTGCCAACCCAAGGGGCGCGCGGGACGGGCCCAACCGTCCCGCGCAGAAAAGGAGGACGCATGAACGCAAAGCCGCTCCGAAGCGCTCGAAAAGCGCTGTATGTGTTTTTGACCGTTGTGATGATTGCTGGGTTTTTGACGGCGTTTGCGATCCTGGCCATCGATGGGGTGGACTGGTGGCGCGCTCGCGTCGTGCGGCAAGAGGTGCAGCAACTGTATCAACCTTCGGGCTCGTTGGATCTTTGGGATGTGCTGTTTGCCTCGGCGCTTGCGTCTGCGCAGCCTCAACCGTCCGACAGTCCCTGGCAGGACGAATCCCCGGCGAATGAATCCCAAGAAATTCAGGAGGATTTCAGGGCGCTGTATGAACGAAATCCCGATGTAATCGGATGGCTCACGGCCGGGGAGAGCATTGGTTTGCCGGTGGTACAGCGCGACAACGAGTATTACCTCAGCCACAATTTCTTTGGCGAGCTGGACAGCAACGGGACGGTGTTTCTCAACGAAATGAACGTCCTTAGCCCGCGAGACCATGTACTTCTCGTACACGGGCATAACATGCGAAGCGGGGAAATGTTTGGCAAGCTAACGCAATATGAAGACGAAGCCTACATGCGTCAGCACCCGCTCATTAGCTTTCGCGCGGTATACGAGGAGCAGGCCTCCTACTACGTGCCCATTGCATGCTTTAACGCTTCGATGATCGCGCACGCTTCAGGATACTTTGACGTGCGGCCCGTCCATTTTGCCACCGAGGAGGCATGTCAGGATTATCTGGACGAGGTTTTGGGCCGTTCCTACTGGTCCGCGCCGGCTGAGGTAGCGCCGCAGGACGAGTTACTGCTGCTTCTCACCTGCAGCTATCAGCACGAAGACGGGCGCTTCCTGCTGTTTTGCCGCAAACTGCGCGATGACGAAACCGCAGAACAGATGCAATCGCTCTATCAACCATCCTGACGCTCAAAAGGGCCGCCCGAAACGGGCGGCCCTAAAAACCGCGAGACGCGGCTCAAACGTGGTATTCCATGGGATAGGTCAAATAGCCGATTTCCTCGAGCTGGTCGCAGGTCACATAGCCGGCGGGCGCGCGAAGCAGGCTGGGGATGCGGTTGACGATGGTGGCGCAGGTGTGCTCCACCGTGGCGGGCTTGACGATGTGGAACTCGGTGTCCGGTTCGCCGGTAATCCACCAGTCGCACATATCGCCGTCGTCGGGGCCATACACCTTGCCGATGGTCTCCTCCTCCACGGTAATGCCCTGCAGGGTCTCAATGGTCACCACGGCGGACATGCCAATGCAGTCCCCGGCCTTGATGGTCTTGCCCAGCGTCTGGGAATACAGGTCGTAATCCACGGTGAAAGGAACGTTTTTCTGGGAGATGGACTTTATGGTCAGCCCCAGCTTGTTGCAGATGGCTTCGCTGGCGTTCCACGCATAGGACGGCTCAAAAGAGTCTGGATGGGCGATCTGGGCCTCAAACTCGTCGGTGCTCAGCCCGCAGCCGTGCGCCTTGGCCAGCGCAAGGCCGTAGTCCTCCACATTATAGCTATAGGCGCCCTTGATTTTGCTCACGCGATGGCAGCTGCCCACCACCATGCCCACCATATTGATCCAAAAGGTATCCTGCATGCCGGATCCGGTAATGGTGCAGCCGTTTTCCTTGGCCAAAGCGTCCAGGCGGTTGATCATGGGAGCGGCGGTGGTCCATGGATAGATGGCTTCTTCGCAGGTGGTAATGACGTTGATGCCGCGCTCCACGCACTTTTCCACATGCTCATAGATGTCGCCAATGAAGCTGAACAGCGTTACGATGGCCACATCCGCTGCACACTCGTCCAGCACCCGGTCGGCGTCGTCGGAAATGACGATGCCGGTTTTGACGCCCAGCCCTGCGTAGTCGCCCACATCCTGGCCCACCACCTCGGGATTGACGTCGATGGCGCCCACGATCTGCGCGCCGTGCTCGTAAAGGTAGCGCAGGATATACTTGCTCATCTTGCCGCAGCCATATTGGACTACCTTGATTTTCTCCATGGGGATACCCTCCTTGTTATTCTGTTAACAATAGTATAAACCCTCATCCAACATGAGAGTCAACCCTTGCGAGAAAAGCTTACCGGAACTTGCAGGCGCAAAAACATGGCGCGCTTTTCGCTGTCAAAGACGTTGAATTCCGTGAGCACCTCGCACAGATAGTCTCCCGCGATTTCATAGCCGTTATCCCTGCAAAAAGCCAGCAATTTGCGCGCGCATGGCACCTCGTCGTCGTAGCGGTCCAAATAGATGCAGGCGTACATACCGCTGTCCACCACGGAGACGTCCAGGCCGTACTCCTGCGTATAGCGGTCGGCAAAGATGAACACCCGGTCCGGCACAAAGCGCCCGATGGCAAAGTTGTCCCGCGTGATGGAGGTGCCGGTATTATAGGAATGCACATGCGGACAGTTTCTTTGAAACAGCGCCTTACGCAACTGCGTGAGCGCCTGTTCGTAGGCGGTGATGTCCTGCTCATAGAAATTCTGCTGGCAGGGAATGCCCCATACGTATCGCCGGTCGATGTATTCCAGGGCAATGGTGCCCGTGGCGGGCGATTTGCGGTAGCGCTCGATGCTGGCAATGGCGCGTTCCACCGCGTTGTGCCGAAGGCGCAAGGCTCGCATTTGCTGATGAATCTGCTCGTTTTTCTGCGCCAGGATTTCCTCGATCAGCGCTAGATCCTCCGCCTGAAGCGCCTCTCGAATTTCGCGCAAGCTCATGCCCAGCTCCTTCATGTAGGCAATCATGTCCAGCCTCGCGTTTTGGTTGACGTCATAATATCGGTAGCTGGTGTCCCGGTCGATCCAACGCGGTTTGAGCAGGCCCAAGCGGTCGTAAAGCCTGAGGGTGGGTACCGTGACCTGGTTGATCTGCGCCATCCGCCCGATGTTCAGCAGGCCCTTTTTCATCTACGCCGCCTCCAAACTCTGTTGATGGTATAGACTTTTTTCGACGCCGTGCGCGTCTTTCCCTGCGATGGGCGCAGGCAAAACGGCCACGTCCTCGCTTAAAAGCCGCAAACAGGAACTTGCGTTTTCCGTAGCCCATTTCTGATTAGGCCCATACGGATTTTTGATGGTCAATCCGAGAAGCCGGGAGAAGGCGTATTGCTTTTAGAGATAGAAAACCAAATCCATGGGGTTGACGTTGTAAAGGGCAAACAGGCGCCTCAAAATGGTTATCTTATAAGCGGTACTGGTGTTTTTCTCCACATAGAGGCCTTCATCCACCTTCAATGCGCTGCGCAGGCGGCTTTGCGAACTGGAAAACACGTTGGAAAGGCCCGTGGCGTCCTCTGAAGCGCTCACCAGCTGAAACAGCACCGACTTATCCCGCTCATGCAAGAATCGTACGACATGCTCAAACATGTCGCTCCAGCTGGAAACCGGTTGCTCAATGTTTTGAAAACCGAATTTGGCAATATCCCGCCCCGTTAGATCCGCTTCCTCGTCGTCCAGCGTGCAAAAGTCAAACTCCCTGAGCACCGGTTCATAGTCGGTTTGCGGATATGCCCATATTCTCAAAGCTTGTGCGATCAGCTCGGCATTGCGTTGTTCCAGCTCTTTCAATCCCCACGTCTCATTTTGCGCGATTTTCTGATTCATCTTCAGGCCGCTGGCCTTGTATCCGCCTTCCTGGGCGTCGCGTTTTTCGGCAAAGGTTTTATTGCTAAGGTTGGGATTGTACCCCGTCAGCGTCAGATTGGCAAGGCGATGCAGCCAGGCCGCATGAATCTCAGCGGCGTTTTCCCCCAGGGCCACCGTCCACGCGGGGGTGAGGTGCTGGGGCATGATGTGCTCGATGGTATAGACCTTATGATCCAGCTGCCGGTAGACGTCCTTGGTTTCCACCGTCCCATGGTTTTCGAGGCGTTCAAACAGGTATGCCTTATACTTGCCGCGCATGAGATAAACCTGCTTGGAAGACAAAGCGGCGGAGAACTCCTCATCGGTTGGGAAGCGGCCGCTTTCTTTTTTGGAAAGCAGCGCGAAGATAAACTTATCCACATAGTCGGCCGTCGTGCTGTCGTAGCGCAGGATTTCCCGGTTGAGCATTAGGAAAATCTTGTTAAGCGCATTGGTGGGAACCTCGCAGATGTTACGGCGTAGCAGGTAGTTTTCGGTGATGAGGAAGATGCGCAGCACCTCCTGGGCGGAGAGTTTGCCGTCCTGATTGAGCCGGAGCACCTCCATGAAGAACGGCCTGGTAACGCCAATTTCCAGACGGGACAGGCGATAAAGGCAGTCGTCCAGGCGCTTCTCTCCCAGCCCGCTGTCGCAGGTACGCAGCTTTTCAAAAAGCCTGGCGTAGCGCAGCAAGTCCTCCAAAAGATCTTCCAACGGCCGCTGCGCCCCGTCCGCATAGGCCTTAAACGCGTGGTACACAGCGTTGATGACTGGCGTAACCTGCTGTTTGATACTCAGATAGTCCCTCACAAAGCGGCTGACGTCATAGCCGGTGCACTTTTCGATTTTCGTCCAGTAGGCGTCGTAGTATGCATTCTGCTGTTGCGGCTTGAGGCCCATGAGAATGTAGTTGCGAATCTTGTCGCCCTCTTCAAGCGCCAGGCCGGTTGAATTGAGGCTTTCAAAAATCAGCTGCGCGTTGTCTCCTTCGTCAAGCGTAATGCTGATGATTTCCAGTTTCCCAATCGCGGCGTACAGCTCGTCGACCGAGATTTCTTCCTTGGTCAGCATATCGCAAAAGAATCGGTAGTTGTGCGTGAGATTGGATGTCAGGTCAAAGTCCTCCTTATCGCCGAAAAGCCTGCTCAGGGCTTCTCGGTCGCTCTTGACAGGCCGCAATTTGATTTGATCGTCCAATGCCGCCCAAGGAGAAATCAAAAAGCGCTGCGTGATTTGTTCGTCCAGCCTTTCGCTTTGAGAAGTCAGCCGGTTGCGGGCAAGCAGGTTTCGGATGGCCAAAAGCAAAAGCGTGACGGTTGTGAGGCGCTGCTGTCCGTCGATGATGTGATACTCGATTTTGCTGCCGTTGGGCACCACGGACGAAACAAGGCTGCCAAAAAAATGACTGCTGCGCCCCTCCAGCATGATTCTTTTGAGATCGCCGTACAGCTGACGGCAGTTTTCCAGTTTCCAGTCGTACTTTCGCTGATAAACGGGGATGATATAGCGCTTGTCTGCGCCTTCCATGAATGCGGTCATTTTGGCTTCGGAGCCTTTCATTGGGCGCCCTCCTGTATCATAGCGTTAGCGGGAATCTCTGTGAACCGGCGCGTCGTATTTCCCCAATTGGGAATTTTTTGGGATTTCCCGCTTATTATAGCACATTTTGCAATCAAAAGAAAGGACGCGCCCGCTACGGTGCGCGTCCTTTGGGTGGGATGCCGGTCGGGTCGCCTGCGGACGGCGGCTTGAGCGTCTATTGCGCGTCGCGGCCGTTGAACGCCCGTTCACTTGGGCAGGCTCTGGTTTTGCATATGGCTCTGGATTTCCTTGCGCGCCAGGCTGTCCACCTTATCGGCCAGGCGCTTTTTCAGCCGGTTGAGAAGCCAGTAGAAGGGAATCAGGGATACGAAGGCGATGACGTAGGCCGTCTCTTCCGGCATGGCATTGGCAAGCACGAATCCGAAAAGCGCCGCCCACAAGAATCCCCAGACCGCCAAAGACGTTAAGCAAAAGAAGATGCCCAAGGCATGGCTGTAGGCCGTAGCCTTCGGCGCCTGCTTGCCGTAGTTCGTATACTTGTATCGCAAGGGAATGAGCATGGTTGTACCTCCTCGTTTGATGGTTTTGACAATCGCAGCCGCGGCATGCGGCCGTTCTCTTTTTAGCGTCCGGGCGAGATTGGCCAATAACCGGCGGAACGTTGGGCTCCCAGGTCATTCTTGGCGCCGGTCGATTGCGCTTTCGCCCAGCTCGCGCCAGTAGCGCGCTTTGGGCGCGTCCTTGGGGATATCTTGGCTTCCGAGGCTGCACCAGCCCGAGAGCCTCATCATTTCCTCGTAGAATTCAACCGGCGTCAGGCGATTTCGGTAGGCGTTCAGCAGCCCGTCCCGATCCTTTTGCGCGGCTTCGGGCGCGCCATGGTCGACCGCCTTGTCCAACCAGTAAA
Source organism: Candidatus Limiplasma stercoravium (assembly GCA_018715175.1). Taxonomy (GTDB): domain Bacteria; phylum Bacillota; class Clostridia; order Christensenellales; family Aristaeellaceae; genus Limiplasma; species Limiplasma stercoravium. The sequence goes on along the minus strand of DVME01000002.1, from coordinate 3,106 downwards.
GAGAGGCGAGGTCGTTCTTGGCTACGCCTGTGCCCGCATTGTAAAGCACGGCCAGGGCGTTCTGAGACGCTCCATCCTCGCCGAATTCGGCGGCGGCCCGAAGCAGCTTCGCAGCTTCGGCGGGGCGCTGGCGGCGGCGCCCGGCCAGGGCGTAGAGATTGCGGCAGGCTTCCAGCTCCTTGTCCGCTTGTTCGGCATAGACGTATTTCACAAACTGAAGCATGCGGTAGTACAGCTGTTCCGCGGTTTTGGTTTCCAGGCTTTGGCAGGTATCGTCCACCATGCATTTCAGGCACAGTTTGCCCGCCTGTTCATCCCCCGCCAGCTGCGCTTGATGGAACCAGTACGCCCCTTCTTTGAAATCCTGTTCAACGCCTTTGCCCTGGGCGTATAGGCTGCCAAGATTGTACTGTGCCGTGGCATTGGGCTCCAGTTTCAAAATGTTTTGATACATCTGGACGGCGCTTTCAGGATGTCCGCTCTCCAACGCCATTTCCGCGACGGCCAGCATGTGGCTGAGGATGTCTTTGGAGCTTGCCTGCGGCGCGTTCGTCGCGCCGGCCTGTTGCGAATTGGGCCCCGGGAAAGGCGTCCGGCCCATCCATTTATCAAGCGTTCCCAAGAAGAGTCCTCCTTTGTTCCCGGCTCCGTTGCCGGGCGGCCTTGCGTTGAGACGTTCCTTTCAACGGGCTCAGTCTAACACAGACGCCCGGTCAGCGTTTCATCGCGTTTCCGCGTCCCGGCGCTTGGTGCATACGGCGCGTCTCACGCGCTCTGCCCGTCCTCCTGAAACACAATGGAAACCTCAGTACGGCGCGCCATGCCGCGCACATGGGCGGAAAGGCTGTTTTCCACCGTGCTGGTCACATTGGCCCACAGGCCCGAATCCTTTTGAAGTTGCTCGCGGATGGTTCCCCGCAGTTTCTCCCGCAGGGCAGGCGTGGCGATCTTCTCCAGAGAGACCCGGCTACGCAGAAACAGGGGTATATTCATGGCGGTGGTGGCCTTTTTCAGCCAGTCGCGTCCCATAGCCACGGCCGCGGCGGTAACGGCAATGAGAATCAAATCCACGACGCCTCCGCCCGGAATCAGCAGCAAGACCCCGGTTACGGCGCCCGTAATGGCAATTTGCAGGGAGCGCGTGAGGTAGGCCGTTTCGTCGCCGACCTGGATGGGGGCGCACATGGCGTCGGGAGACAGGGGATCGGTCTTGGCCAGCTGCATCTGGCTTTGCTCCACATGGTGCGCCAGGCAGATACGGTCGATCTCGCTTTGAATGGACATGCAGATCTGCGCCATGCATTCGTTAACGGCGGCGGCAATGGCTTCCTTGGGCGAGGAGGTGTTCAGGCTTTCTTGCACCTTGCGTGGCAAGGCTTGGTTCAGCGCGTCCAGGGTTGGATAAACGCCGTTTTGCCATTGGATAACAGCCTCTTTAACCTGCGCAAAGACGATGTCGGTCACGGCGTCGGTCAGCGCGTCAAGCACCCGGGGCATGTGTCGCGTAACGGCTTCGCGCAAGGCGCCGCTTTCCAGGAAGGCGCGAATCTCGGCGTTAAACGCGAAGATTTCCTCGTCGACACGGGCGGAAAAGGCCAAGCCCTTGGCGATGGAAAACTCCGGCTCTTCGCACAGGATCATATGCGCATTGGGGAAGCGCTTGACACATTGCTCTTGAAAAAACTTCATCCGCGAGGCGCCGCCGGTAAGCAGCACCATCTCCGGCGGGCGCTCCTTGGTTTGCTGCGCGGCGTGCGTCAATGCGGCGTCGAGCATTTGAAAAAAGCTTTGGCCTCCAAGCGATTTTACGCCTAGTTGAACCACGCGCCAGATCAGTTGGTCGTTGGCCTGGACTGTCAGTTCCATCGGCTCGTCGTAGAGGATGTTCAGCGTTTCGCGCACCTGAACGCCCGCCTTGCCCTCCGACTGGCGGACGAAGTATTCCTCCTTGACCCTGCGCGCTACCAGCAGCGCGTGGTTTTTCCATTCCGGCGCCTGCTCGAAAGTCTCCTTGAGCTGCGCGCACAGGGGAGAAGCGTTGACCGCCGCCATCAGCAGCGCCTCGTCGATAGCGCCCCCGCCCAAGTAGACGTCGCCGAAGGTTCCCACGCCGCTTTCGCGCCCGTCGCGTACATAGGCGAAGTCCAGCGTAGACGAACCGATGTCGATCACCAGCGCGCTATGCTGGAGCAATCGCGTGTCCAGGCGAATCGAGCGTGCGTGCTTGGCGTACAGAAAAGCCGCGCGCGATTCCGAAACCAGCCTGGGCTGGGGAAACCCCGCCTCCCTAATCATCTCCAGGTAGCGTTCCCGCGCCTGCGCGTTCCAGCCGGCCGGACAGCCCAGCACCACCTTGTCGTCCTCGGACAAGAGGTTTTGGCGCTTGAGCTCTTCGCAAATGCCGCGCAAAAAACGGCTCATGTCGCGCAGGTCGCGTTGTTCGCCCTGCAAAAAGCGGGACTTGAAGCGAACGGCAAAATCCTTGGCAGACCCGTCGCTCACCGCGTCCATGCCAATGATGGGCTGGCCGTTTTCGCCAGCGGCCACGGCGGAAAGAAAGCTCTTTCGTCCGGTGATGGGAATGGGGCGCGGCTCGATGCCGCTGTTTTGAGGCAGTACGCACACGCAGCTTTCGCCGTCCCCGATGTCAATGCCAATGTAATTCATAGCAGCCTCCCGTATGATCTTTAGCGGTTTTCCAGCCGCTGCCCCCTTTGGGCCAGCGTGCCGTCCGTCTTTTTTATCAGCGCCGGGTACACCGTGCGGCTTTCGCGGCGCGTGGGCATCACCTCGTACAGGCGCCGCGTTTTTTCGGAATACTCCGCCCACTCCAGTTCGCTTCGCTCGATCACTTTTTCCGCCGCGTTCAACGCGCTGTCGAACGAACAGCCCTCATGAGCGCCTGCCCACACGTACTGGCACAGCGTCATCACGTCGCGCTCCAGCGTAAGCTCGGGCAAGGGAGCGCTTGCGTCCTCCAACAGCGCGCATAAATCCTGAACGTGCGCGTCAAGCAATTGCGCCTGGCGATCGATATAAGCCTCCAGCGCCTCTAGGCGCAGCTCGTAGGCGGCCGTCCAGCTTTGCTTTTGCTCATCCTTACGGC
>DVME01000021.1 GCA_018715175.1 Candidatus Limiplasma stercoravium | reverse complement strand
CCAACCTGGGCAGCCAGTTCCTTTTGGACGGCATCCGGGACGGGCGCATCACCCAGGAGGCCCGCGACAGCGTTATGCAGCTTTTGCGCGCGCAATTCCGCCCGGAGTTCCTCAACCGCATCGACGAAATCGTGTTCTATAAGCCTTTGGAGCGCGCCGAGCTGCGCAGCATCGTGCGCCTGCTGGCGGGCCGCCTGGCGCATCGCCTGAGCGAGCAGGGCATACAGCTCTCCCTCACCGACCGCGCCGTGGACGCCGTGGCCGACGCCGGCTATGATCCGGTGTATGGCGCGCGGCCGCTCAAGCGCTACATGCAAAGCCACCTGGAGACGCTTTTGGCGCGCCGCATCATCGCGGGCGACATCGTCCCCGGCAGGGAGGTCACGGTGGACGCCGGCGACGGCGGAGAGCTCGTTGTGACCCAGGCGCAAGCGCCCAAGCTGGAAAGCTAAAGCGCCTTGCGGCGCGGGGCCGTCCCAAAGGCTTAGCCTTGAGAGCAACCGCGGGACAGCTCCGCTCATTTGGCAAGGAAGCCTCTGGAGAAACAACATGAAAGGGCGCATACTGCTAAACAGTATGCGCCTTTTGGGTTGTGCGCTGAAGGCTGCGCAGGGAAAGGAATGGGGAAAAACAATGAGAGGCAAACAGGCCGCGCGAATGGGAAAAGGAAGCGCGTCTACCAGCGACTTGTGAGGCCCCTTGCCTCTTTGCGGTCAGCCTTTCACCGCAAACAGCCGGTTGACCAGCTCTTCGTTGGTCTTGCCCGCCACGCGGCTGACCACCACCGTCAGCACGATGTTGAGAACCATGCAGGGCGTGCCGATGTAGAAGATGGACACGCTGGAGCCAAAGATGAGCAGCAGCAGGCAGAACAGCGCCTCGGATACCACCGCGCCCACCGTGGCGCCGACCTTGTTGGCCTTGCGGTCAAACACGCCCACCAAGATCGGGCCCACCGTGCACGAGCCCACGCCCGCCAGGGCGCCGAAGACCAGCATGCTGAGGAACTGCGGGTACCAGAACAGCGCGCAGATCATGGCCAGGAGCCCAGCCACGATGGTGGACACGCGGGTGATGAGGAGCACCTTGCGCTCGTCCTTTTCGCCAAAGGTGTCGCGCACAAGGTCCAGGCCGATGGAGGTGGAAATGCTGTGCAGCAGGCCGTCGATGGTGGTCATCATCGCGCACATGATGGCAATGACGGAAATCACCGCGATGACGCTGGGGAAGTAGTGCATGATCATCGTGGGCACGGCGTAGTCCGCCACGATGTCGGGGAAGAGGATGCGGGCGGCAAAGCCGGCCCAGGGCACCGAGCTCATCAGCAGCGTGCCGAATAGCGTCAGGATGAGCACCTTTTTGAAGTCCTTGACCTTCTTGATGGCAAAGAAGCGCGAGCCGATGTTGGGTTGGCCCATTTGCAAAAGCGAGTAGAAAATCACGATGAACACCGCTAGCAGCGGCGTATAGCCGTTGCCGAAGATGCTGGTCATTTCCGGCCCGATTTCCAAAAGGCGCTGGTTCATGGCTTCCAGGCCGCCGCTGGCGTTGATGCTGATGGGCACCAGGAACAGGATGATGAGCATCATAAAGGTGCCCTGCACGACGTCGGTCCAGCCCACGGCGAACAGGCCGCCGGCGGCGCAGTAGAAGATGATAATCAGTCCAAAGAGCACCACGGCCAGCTTGTAGTCAATGTCGAACGCCGTGCCGATCAGCACGCCCACGCCGCGGAACTGCGCGACGATGTTGGCCGTGTAGAACACCACCGTGACCACCGCGGCAAAGGCGCGCAGGAAACGGGCGTCGTCAAAGCGCTTGGCGATGAAGTCCGGCATCGTCGTAGAGTCCAGCCGCTCGGAAAACACGCGCATTTTGGGCCCCAGCAGCAGGATGGGAAGCACAATGCCCCACATGCAGCCAATCCATACCCACATCATGGGCCAGCCGCTGCTAAAGGCCATGCCTCCTAGCCCCAGGTAACTGGAGGCGCTGCCGTAGGTGGAGGTGATGGTAATGGCCAGCACGAAGGGCCCGAAAGAGCGGCCAGCCACCGCGAAAGAGTGAAGGTCCGTGGTTTTTTTGCTTGCCTTGATTCCGATGAGCAGCATGACGATGAGGAACACCGCCATTCCTATGTACATCAAGACCGTGTTGGCGCCCATTACTTCTTCGCCTCCTTGTCCTTGTCCGAGCCGCCGGTGAACTGCTCAAACTTCTCTTCGGTCCAGTACTTGCCCATGAAGATGAAGGAGAACACCAACAGCAGTCCGAGGTTGATGACGTAGTAGAAGATCCCCATATGCATCGATACGCACCTCCTTGTATTTCCATGGCGGCGCGCGGCCCTCAGCCCCGCGCGCCGCGAATGTCCTTGACCACCCGGCCGTCCTGCAACACGGTTTTTACATGCCCGGCGTCGCACAGCAGGGTAATGTCGTCCAGGGGGTTTCCCTCCACCAGGATGAGGTCGGCCAGCTTGCCTTGTTCCAGGGTGCCTACGCGATCCTGCATCATGAGCAGCTCGGCGTTGGTTCGGGTGGCGGCCTGGATGATCTCCATGGCGCTAAAGCCGGCGGCTTTCATGCGCTCAAATTCCATGCTGGCGTGGTCGTAGGTGCTGCCCATGGTAGCGTCGTTGACAAAGTCGCACCCCATGCCGATTTTGACGCCCGCGCGGTGCGCCAAATCCAGGCTGCGGTAGTGCGCCTCGTAGGAACGCAGGGTTTTTTCGCGCAGCTCGGGCAGTACGTCGGGATGGGTTTCGTTGTAAACCTTGGAGGTATGCATGATGGAGAGCGTGGGCACCAGGTAGCAGCCGTTTTTGACCATCAGCTCTACGCAGTACTCGTCCAGGTAAAAGCCGTGCTCGATGCAGCGCACGCCGTTTTCCAGGGCGGTGCGGATGCCTTTGTTGGCCTGGGCGTGGGAGGATACGTAGGAGCCCATGTTGTCGGCTTCCTCCACGGCGGCGCGGATTTCGTCGCGGCTGAAGTGGCAGGTTTCGCCGGCCTTGTCGCCCTGGGAAAACACGCCGCCGGTGGTCATGATCTTGATGAAGTCCGCGCCGTTGCGGGCGTTGATGCGGCAGGCCCTGCGCACTTCGTCCACGCCGTTGACGATGAAGGCCGGGCCGTACACGCGCTCGCTGGCCTCCAAGGTCAACTTTTGGTAGGCGTCGCCGTGACCGCCGATTTGCGTTAAAATGCGCCCGGCCGCGAAGATGCGCGGCACATCCAGCAGGCCTTCGGCTACCGCCGCCTTGAGAAACACGCAGCCGCTGCCCATGTCGCGCACGGCCGTGTACCCCTGCTGGCGCAGGTAGCCCATATCGCGCAAAGCGCGCGCCATTTCCAGCTGCGGGGTGTAGTTAATCCAATGAATGGAGTTGGCGCCGCCCCAGGACAGGTGAACGTGCGCCTCGATGAGGCCGGGCAGGATGCTGCCGTTTTCCACCTCAAAGACTTGAGCGTGGGCAAAGCGCGGCGGCAGGGCTTCCTGCGCGCCCACAAAGGCGATTTGGTTTCCTTCCACCGCCACGGCGCCCCGCTCGATGGGCGCCCCGCCCTGGCCGTCGATCACGCGGCCCTTGAAAACCTTGCACATTTCGTATGGCCTCCTTTCAAAACCCTGCGATGACGTCGATTTCCACGTCGGTTCCGTCGTAGAGCTGCACGCCGGACACGCACAGCCGCGCGGGAAAGCCGTCCGGGAAATAAGCGGCGTACACGCGGTTCATCTCCGCAAAATGGCGCGCGTCGGACAGGTGAACCGTACACTTGAGCACCTTGTCCATGGAGGTGCCGGCTTCCTCCAGCGCGGCGCGAATCAGCTCCATAATGGTTTGGGTTTGGCCGGCGACGTCCTGGCGGATGACCTGGCCGGTCACGGGATCGGCCGAAATCTGACCCGAAAGGAACAGCAGATTCCCGTAGCGCACCGCTTGGGAATAGGGGCCCACCGGCTTGGGCAGGCAGGAAATGTTCAGGGTTTGCTTGTTCATGTTGGGCCTCCTTGGACGCTTTGGTTGTCCTGAACGATGGAAACCAGCACGCGGTCGGTTTCCACCATGCCGGGGTTGTTAAGCCGCCCCATGTTTTCAAAGGTTTTCTCAATGGTGGGGCCGATGATGCCGCAGCAGGCTGGAATGTGGCAGCCCTGCACGGCCAGGTAAGCAAACTGCACGGCGGTGGCGGTGGCGGTGCTGATTTTGTAGGCGCAGGATTCCTTGGCGCCGTCGCAAAACATGCCGCCAATGGTGCCGATGACCGATTGCATCGCCTGCACCGAAACGTTAAAATCGCCGCCCAGCAGATACGCCGTAGCCGCGGCCACGCCCGTGGCGGCCGCCACGCCGCAGCCGCAAAAGGCCGTCATGCGCTTGAGGTAGCGCTTGATGTACACCGTAATCATGGAGCTGATGGCCAGGGCGCGGGCGGTATCGGCGCGGGAGCAGCCCAGGGCCTCCGCCACGGACAACACGCCCGCAAAGTTGGTAATGCCATGATTGCCGCTGCCGGCAATGGCCATGATGGTCACGTTGAGGCCGCGCATGCGGGCTTCGCCGGCGGCCATGGTTGCGGTCTGGGCGCGGTTGACAACATCGAACATGTCGCCGTGATGCCGCGGCAGGCGGTCGCGCAGCGCGCGGCCCGTAGGAAAGCGCGAATCCTGCAGATCCAGGCGGGCCGCCCGAAGGTTTTGGCGCGCATAATCAACCAAAAAGGCGAATTCTTCTGGATTGGAAGCGAGTATGAGGTCGTACAGCTCGCGCACCCGGTGGTTTTGCAAGGGATCGGCTTCTTGCGCGCCGGTCTGGGCGTCGCGCTCGAAAACGGGGCAACCGTTGCGATGCACCGAGACGACCTGGGAATAGTCGTACTGGATGACCGCGTCGGCCGTGTCCTCTGCGCATCGGACGGCGGCCTTGACGTAGAGCGGATCCGGCGCGTCGTGCAGACACTCGATGTGAATGTGTCCCTTTTCCACCTCGCGCTGCGCGCGGTTGACCAGTTCGTCGTTGACCTCCGAGAGGATGGCCAGCCCCTTTTGCGGTTCGTTGATCAGCGCGCCCAGCGCGGCGGCCAGTTCCATACCGCTGCGGAAGGTGCCGGGAATGCCCACGCTCACCGCGTTTTTGTACACGTTGGGGCTGAGCCATACGCGGATGTCCTCGGGCGGCTTGCCCAGGGCGGAAGTGGCGGTGGCCACCGCCAGGCTGATGCTGCCCGGATCCGTGCAGCCGGTGGAAGCCTCAATTTCAGAGCGCAGCAACGAAAGAAACTGAGCGATATTCAAAGCAATCACCTGCCGATGAAGTCGGTTGGGTTGGGATGCCTATGGGAACTGTCGGCGGATTTGCTTTGATTATAAGGAAAAAAGGAGCGAATCGAAATAGATTCCTTCCGTAAGTCGCTGCGAGAAAAAAGGGGGCGAGGGGATGGACAGACAAGGCTTAATACGATATAATGAAAAACGAAAGCACAATGCGCATCTGTAACGATACATTACCCAGTACAT
>DVME01000020.1 GCA_018715175.1 Candidatus Limiplasma stercoravium | reverse complement strand
GATGTGGGGTTCCGCGAGACGCTGATGAATTTGATTGTGAACCAGTACATTGCCTACCAGCTCAAGACCACGGGCAGCATCCGCTTTGACACGCCGCTGTTTCGGGAGCTGATATCGGGCCTGGAGGCCGTGGACTTCTCCCCCTGGGATCCTTACGACCTCTATGGCTCCGACGTGTGGAACCAATCCGACGTGATCGACGAGTTTTACGAGGAAAACCGCCTGGGCCTGCTGATGATGGAAGGCGTCTCCCCCAGCAGCTTTGGCTCTTCCAACGCTTACAGCCGCCTCATCCTGCTTTCCCTGGACGACGGCCTGGAGCCCATCGTGCCCATCACCAGCCTGGAGGGATTTGTGCTCAATCCCCGCAGCGCGCGCGCGGATCTGGCCGAAAAGTACCTGGCCGCCTACCTCCAAAACCTCCCCTGGCACGACAACATCATGTTCTTTGAAGACGCCAACGACGCCGTGCCCAACCCTTACTATGAGGCCAACCTGACCTTCATGGAACAAACCATTGAGGAATTGGAAAAACAGCTGGCCGCCGCCGCGCCCGAAAACCGCGCCGAGCTGGAGGACGCCCTCCAGCTCAACCGGGAGTACCTGGAGACCATCGAAAACGAGCGCTACTACCTGGACGAGGACAGCATTTCCCGCTACCGCCAAAGCGTGGAACCCTACCTGTATCCCTTGCCGCAAACGCCGCTGACCTCTTCGGAGGAAAGCTCCAACTTCAACCAGCTCATGCGCCAGCACCAGGATCACGCCATCGACCTGGAGACCTACATCCAGGAAATGGACCGGCGCATCCGCCTGATCCAGCTGGAGGGCCTGTAACGGCCCTCCCGCCAGGGCTTGCCAGCCGGCGCGGAACGCGGTTGCCAGGTTTGGGCAAAATTTTTTTCCGAAAAGATGGAACATTTGCCCCGCCTATATCGTCCTATCCATTAGAGGCTTATGCGCGTCTTGCGCATAAGCCGCACCCTTTGAAGACAAGGAGGCAAAAGCATGCTCAAACGCATCCTGTCGCTGGTCCTGGGGCTGACGCTGCTCATGGGCGCGGCCCTGGCCGAAGGCAACAACGTTAACCTGGTGGCCAGCAGCTACGACGATCCCGACGGTGTGAGAACCCTGGCCATGGCCGTGACCGGCGAATGGGTCTACCTGGCCTTGGATCACATGATGGGCAGCAGCGAGCCCTGGCTGGCGCGCTGGCAGCCGGGCATGGACGCGCCGGAAAAAATGGCAGACCTGTCCAGCGCCGCCGCGTCCGATTCCCAGGACGAGACATGGCCCCAGGACATTCGCTACATGTTCGCCGACGGCGCGCAGGTTTACGGCATGAGCTACACCGGCCATGTGACGCGCCTGGTCAACCAGGAGGGCGAAGCGGTTTTGGAGCGGCTGTACCAGCTGGACATGAGCGGCCTCATGGTGGATTATGGCGATTACTCGGACTATGCCTCCATGTCCAGCCTGTTCGCCCAGGAGGGCAAGCTGTACGCCCTGGGCTATCTCTACACCCAGGAAGGCAAGCAAAAACACATGCTGAACACGTTTGACCTGGCCACCGGCGAGTCGCTCGCCTGCGTGGAGGACACCGAGCTGCGCCTGATCGCGCCCTACCAGGACGGCCAAATCCTGGGCATCGTGCTGCCCGGCGGCGAGGGGTACGACGAAAGCACCGGCAAGCCCACGCCCTACGGCCTGTCGGTGTGCTCGCTGGACGGCGTGGAGACGCAGCGCCTGTACACCTTTGAGGACAGCTCCGGCTACGCTTCGGTGGCGGCCCTGTGCTACGACGCGGTTTCGCAGACCGGGTACTGCCTTTACCAGGCGGAGCTCATCGGCCTGCCCGGGCTTACCGGCCAGCCCGTGACGTACGCGTATCTTCCCACTTCCGTATACTATGGCAACTCGGTCGGCCTGGGCGTCCTGCAGGGAACGGTGGGCGTCATTCAGAACTACGATTGCGTGTACGTCCGCCAGCTGGACGCGCAGGCCGCCAGCCAGGGCGCCTTGACCATCGCGGGCGAATACGGCAGCGACGCGCACTCGGCGGTGATTCAGGCGCATCCCGAAATGCCCATCCTCTTGACCTCGGATTATTTTGCCGACCTGGAATCCATCACCACCGCGATGGTCAGCGGCGACGACGCCGTGGACTTGATGCGCCTGAGCTACAGCTACGCGCCCGTGGACCGGCTGATTCAAAAGGGCTATGCCGCGGACTTGAGCGGCCTGGGCGACCTCATGGAAAGGGCCCAGCACCTGGTTCCCGGCATTCGGGACGCCTGCATCCGCGACGGAAAGCTGTACTTTTTGCCGGTGTCGTGCTATCCCTCGGCGCTGGGCTACCGCGTCGAGGCGCTGGAAGCCCTGGGGTTGACCGAGGACGACCTGCCCAAGACGTTTGTGGAGCTGTTTGACTTTTGCGCGAATTTCAGCTACGATTACGGCGCGGAGCATCCCGAGGTGGCGCTGCTGTCGGACATCGGCTTCCGCGATCAGCTGATGAACATGATGATGGATCAGTACATCGCCTATCAGCTCAAGACCACGGGCAGCATCAGCTTTGACACGGAGCTGTTTCGCAAGCTGATGTCCGCGCTGGAAGCCCTGGATTTGTCCGAGTGGGATCCCTACGAAATCTACGGCGACGACCTGTGGAGCGACGCGGACAAGGTCAACGAGTTCTACGAGGAAAACCGCCTGGGGCTGCTGGTGTACACCGGCGTCAGCCCCTCGGACTTCAGTAACAACCGCTACATCAAGCCCCTGCTGCTGAGCCTGGACGAGGGCATCGAGCGCATCATTCCCATCAGCGGCATGGAAGGCTTTGTGCTCAATCCCCGCAGCACGCACATGAGCCAGGCCGAGGAATACCTGTCCGTCTACCTCGAAAACCTCCCCTGGGACGCCAGCATCCTTCTCTTTGAGGATACCAACGACCCCGTGCCCAACCCCTACTATGAAAGCAACCTGGCCAGCGTGCAGCAGACCATCGACGAACTCCAGCAGCAGCTCGAAGCCGCCGCGCCCGAAAACCGCGCCGAGCTGGAGGACTCCCTCAAGTACATGCAGGAGTACCTCAAGGAAATCGAGGACTACCGCTACTTTATGGACGAGGAGGACATCGCCCGCTTCCGCGAGGAAGTGACGCCCTACCTCTATCCCCTGCCCCAGACGCCTCTGACCAACTCGGAGGAAAGCCTCAACTTCAGCCAGCTTATGCAGCAGTACAAGCAACACGCCATCGACCTGGAAACCTACATTCAGGAGGTGGAGCGGCGCCTGCGGCTGATTCAGCTGGAAGGCATGTAAAACCGGAAACCGGGGGCGTTTTCCCCCGGTTCCCGCGTCGGAGAGGACGCCATGTTTCGCAAAAAAACCGTGATTTTCTACCTGCTGCCGGGTTTGCTGGGCCTTTTGGCGTTTTACCTGGTGCCCTTTGCCTGGGGCATTTGGTTCAGCCTGACCGACGGCAGCATCAACAACCGCTTCGTAGGCTTTGACAACTACCTGCGCGTGTGGCAAAACGAGGTTTTCCAGCTCGGCCTCAAAAACACCATCGAGCTTTCCCTGCTGTGCGCGCCGCCTATCTTCGCGCTGTCGTTTTGGCTGGCCGGGCTTTTGCGCAAGCGCGTCGCTGGGGATACCTTCTTTCGCAACGCGCTGCTCATGCCCTACCTCATGCCCTCCTCGGCCATGCTGATCATCTGGCTGATTTTGTTCGACTACGGCGGCGTGGTCAACCGCCTGGTGGTGGCCCTGGGCTTTGAGCGCGTGTTCTGGCTGGAAGGCAGCGCCCTGCGCGCGCCCATCGTGCTGCTCTATATTTGGAAAAACCTCGGCTTCAGCGTGGTCATCTTTACCGCCGCGCTTCAGTCCGTGCCGGAATCCCTTTACGAATACGCCGCCCTGGAAGGCGCCGGCTGGCTGAAAAGGGAGTGGTTTATCACCCTGCCGCAAATCCTGCCCACCGCTTTTTTGGTGCTGGTGCTGGCCGTGGTGAACGCCTTCAAAATCTTCCGCGAGGTGTACTTCATCGGCGGCTCGTACCCCGACGAAAGCATTTACACCCTTCAGCACTACATGAACAACAAGTTCGCCCGCCTGGACTACCAGGATGTCACCACCGCCGCGTACTCGTTTGCGGTTATCGTGATCGTGCTGTTTTTGCTGATGTACCGCACCAAGTCCGTGCGCCAGGGCAACGAGGCGTAGAAAGGAGGCCGGGATATGCTTGCCACTCAACCCGCCAAACCCCGGCGCTCGCTGCGAAGCCGCATTCGCAAAGCCCGGCCGTTGGCCTTTACGCTGCTGTGCGTCATCGCCGTGGCGATGCTTTTGCCCATCGTGGCCACGTTTTTGTATTCCTTCTTCCCCAAGAGCGAAATCGCCGCGTACATGAAACAGCGCGGCAGCTACGACGCGGCTCGATGGATGGACGTGCTGCTCTCCCCCGTGCAGGTCAGCCTGCGCCAGTATTACGCCATCCTCATCGAAGAACCGCTGTACCTCAAGCTCTTTGTCAACAGCGCCTTTTACGCCGCGGCCATCCTCGTGGGCCAGCTGCTGGTGCTCCCCCTGACCGCCTACGCGCTGAGCCGCTTTCGCTTTTTCGGGCGCGACGCGCTGTTCTTTGTGGTGCTGGCGCTCATGCTGCTGCCCTTCCAGGTCACCATGGCCCCAAGCGTCATGACCCTGCGCGCGCTCAACCTGATGAACACGCAATGGGCGGTCATCCTGCCAATGGTGTTTTCCCCGTTCTACCTGTTTTTGCTGCGGCAATTCATGCTGGGCATCCCCGGGGAAATCATCGAGGCCGGGCAGATGGACGGCGCGGGCAGCCTGCGCTGCTTCCTGCACGTCATGATGCCCGTATGCCGCCCCATCCTGTGCGCGGCCGCGGCGCTGAGCTTCGCCGACAGCTGGAACATGGTCGAGCAGCCCCTGGTGTACCTGACCGACTCGTCCATGCAGCCCCTGTCGGTGATGTTTAACCAAATCAGCACCGACGCGGCGGAGGTGGCGTTTGCAGGCGCGGCGCTGTACCTGGCGCCGATGCTGCTGATTTACCTTTATTTCCAAGACGACATTTTGCTGGGCGTACAGCTTAGCGAGCTCAAATAGGCGGAGGCAACCGGCATGAAGAAGAAAAAGGCTCTCAAGGCGCTGCTGTGGCTGGCGGTCGTGGTGGCCGCGTGCATGTATTTTGCGCGGACGGTGCAGTCCATTACCACGCCCAAGGTGCAGCTGGTCAACGCTTCCACCGGCCGCGTGGAACAAAAAATCAGCGTGAGCGCGCAGGCGTACTTCCCCGTCAAGACCGAGATCACCCTGGACCGCGCCAAGGAGTACCCCATCACGGTGGAGAAGCTCTACGTCAAGCCCGGTCTGTACGTGCAGGAGGGCGACGTGATCTTTACCGCGTCGGTCAACGAAGCCCAGTCCAAGCAGGAAGAGCTGCTGAAGACCTACAACGAAAAATCCCAGGCGCTCATCGACCTGGACATCAAAAACCGCAAAAGCAGCAAGCAAAGCATGCAAAACGACCTCTACGCCCTGATGATTGAAAAGCAGGAGGCGTACAACAAGGCCGCCATGGACGCGCGCCTGGCCGCCGAGCGCGAGGGCCTCACCCTGGAGGGCGACGTGAGCGTGTGGCAGGCCAAGGCCGAGCACGTGGACGCTTCGCCCGCCACGCGCAGCCTGGTGGCCGCGGCCGTGACCGCCAAGCAAGCCTACGATACCGCCCGCGAGGACTTCTTTGCCACCTATGAAAACCGCAAGGTCAAGGTGGACGACGAGGTTTTCGCCTACATCAACGAGCGCGAGCAGCTCATCAAGGACATGGACGAGCTGACCGAGCAGATGACCCAGCTGCAGGCCGCCCAGCAGAGCCTTAACACCGTCACCGCCACCAGCGCGGGCTACATCGTGGCCATGGACGTCAAGGAGGGCGAAGCCTACGACGGCAGCCGCAGCGCCTACACCATCGCCAAGGCGGACGATATGCCCGTTTTGCGCGCGGACATTACCGACATTCGCAAGGATGTGGAGGAAGGCGCGCGCGTGGAGGCGGCCGGCGATTACGGCAGCTACAAAAGCACCGTGACGGCCGTGCTGGATGAGACCGACGGACGGCGTTATGCGCAAATCGAGCTGACGGACGAGTTTTTGCGCTCGGCCGGCGGCATGACGCGCCTGCTCAGCGAAGGCATGCAGGTGAGCCTGGTGTTCCGCTCCCGCCAAAACGCCACCCTCATTCCCGCCTCGGCGCTGCGCAGCGAGGGCGACGGCGAGTTTGTGTACGTGGCGCAGCGGGAGTATGGCGGGCTGCTGTCCTCGGGCGGCTATGTGGCCAAGAAAACGCCGGTCACGGTGATTGACCGCGGGGAGACGGTGGTGAGCATCCAGGAGGATCTGAACTATCAGTCCATCATCGACCAGGCGGATCGCGCCGTGGAGGACGGAAAGCCGGTGATGGAGTATGTGGACTGAGCTGCGCGCGATTCTCAGGGAGCGCAGGGGCGTGCTGGCGCTGGCGCTTGTGGCGGCCGCGGTCGCGGCATACGCCTGGTTCAGCGCCGGCCAGGTGCGCCAAACCTACCAATTCGTCTTTGACGCGCCGGCGCAGGAAGCCCCCGACGAGGAGGGAACGCCGGTTAACGCGGGCTTGGCCGAGCTTCGCCGCCAGGCGCGGGAACTGACGGAATCGTTGAACAGCAGCTGTTGCGCCGGCGCGCTGTACGCCGTGGCGCAGCCGGTGGCCGCAAGCGCCGGCGAGGGCGCCGGGGTGGACGCGCGCTTGACGGGCATCGAAGAAACCTGGTATGCCCTGGAAAGCCCGACGCTCATCGCAGGACGGCTGATATACCCCGACGAATTGGAACGGGGCGAGCGCGTGGCCATGGTGGACGAAAGCCTGGCCGTGGCGCTGTACCACTACGCCCAGCCCGTGGGCGAGACGGTGATGCTGGGCGGCGAGGAATACCGCATCGTGGGCGTGTACCGCCGCGGCAAGCGCGTGGGCGACCAGTGCGACCATTCGCTGGTCGTGCCCCTGGGCGCTATGCAAAACAGCCAAATCGCGCTGAGCGCCATGGTGTACGAGGCCGTGCCCATCAGCGGCACGGGCGGCTGGCCGAGCTTTCAAAGCGCCGTGGGCGCGCTGGGCAAGGGCACAGCCGTCAGCCTGGTCAAGGAGAGCATGAACGCCACGCTGTGCCTGCGCTTCCTGTGCGTGGCCGTGGGCGCGGCCTTGGGGCTTTTGGGCGTGCGGCTGCTCAACCTGGCCATGACCGGCCTGGTGCGCCGCTACCGCCTGCGCCTGATGGACGCCTACGCGCTGCGCCTGACGTGGTGGCTTGGCTGGCGGATGGCGCTTTTGCTGGTGGGTTACGCCGTGTGCGCCTGGGCGCTGGCGCAGGCGTTCATGGGCTTTGTGGCCCCGGTGTACACCTTTCCGGAATGGGTGCCCAAGGTGCTGGTGGAGCCGGCGGATATCAGCGCGGCGTTTTGGAACGTGTGGCAAAGCCAGGCCGCGGTTCGCGAGCTGCGCACGCCGGAGCTTCTGCGTCTGCGCTTTATGCGCGAAGTGTGCGCGTGGGCCACGGGCGCCCTGGCGCTTTGGCTGGGCATGCTGTGGGGCCGGCTGAGCCATAGCGTTTACGAGCTGGCGCGGCGGCGCCTGGCCTGAGGAAAAAGGAGAGCGGCATGAACCCCACCCTGGACTACAAGCTCAAAATGCTGCCGGAAAGCCCCGGCTGCTACATCATGCGCCAAGGCGAGGAGATCCTCTACGTGGGCAAGGCCGTAAACCTCAAAAACCGGGTGCGGTCGTACTTTCACGGAGATCACACGCCCAAGGTGGCCGCCATGGTCGCCCGTGTGGACGATTTTGATATCATCCTGTGCCAAACCAATTTCGAGGCCCTCACCCTGGAGTGCAACCTCATCAAAAAACACCGGCCGTTCTACAACATCCTTCTCAAGGACGACAAGCACTACCCCTATTTGCGCATCGACCTCAAGGAGCCGTTTCCCCGGCTGACGCTGGCCCGGCGCATGAATTCGGACGGCGCGCGCTATTTTGGCCCCTACCTCGGCGCTACCATGGTGCGCCAGGTCATGGACGAGGCGCGTACCCTCTTTCCTTTGCGCACGTGCAACCTGCGCTTCCCCCTGAAGGCGCCGCGCCGCCCCTGCGTACACGCCCAGGTGGGCCGCTGCCTCGCGCCCTGCGCGGGAAGGGTGTCCCAGGCTGAATACGACGCCCTCATCAAGCGCGTGATGGACTTCCTCAACGGCGACACGCGCGCCCTCCTTCAAAGCTTGCAGCGGGAAATGGAGGACGCCAGCGCGCGCATGGCCTACGAGCAGGCCGCCGTCTTGCGCGACCGCATCGCCGACATCCGCGCCATCCTGGAAAAGCAGCACGCCATCCAGACCCGCTCCGTCGAGCAGGACGTGCTGGCCGTGGCCCAGGACGAGCACGACGCCATGGTGCAGCTCACCCACATCCGCGCCGGCCGCATGGAGGCCAGCCGCTCCATCCTGATGGAAAATTGCGGCGGCGAGGAGCCCGAGCAGGTGCTGGCGCAGTTCGTCACCCAGTACTACGACGACGGGCAGCTCATTCCCCGCAACGTGCTGGCCCAAGCGCTGCCCCAGCCCGTGGACGAGCTGGAACGCTGGCTGCGTCAACGCCGCGGCGCCGCCGTCACCCTGGCTGTGCCCCAGCGCGGCGACAAGGCCGACCTGGTGCGCCTGGCGCGCAAAAACGCCGAGGACGCCCTCAACAAGCACCGCCAAAGCGCTTTGGTCAAGGACATGCGCACCCGCCAGGCCATGGAGGAGCTGCGCGACGCCCTGGGCCTGGCCGCGCTGCCCCGGCGCATCGAAGGCTACGACATTTCCAACACCCAGGGCGTGCTGAGCGTGGCCAGCATGGTCGTCTTTGAGGACGGCCTGCCCAACCGCAAGGCGTACCGCATTTTCCGCATCCGCACGGTGGAGGGCGCCAACGATTTTGCGTCCATGGCGGAGGTGATTTCGCGCCGGTTTACCCATGGCCTGCGCGAACGGCAGGAGCGCCTGGAGGCCGGGCTGGACCCGGACGGCGGCAGCTTTTCGCGCCTGCCGGACGTGGTGCTCATCGACGGCGGCCCGGAGCAATTGGCCTTTGCGCTGCGCGCCCTGCGTCAAGCCGGCGGCAACGCGCCCATGTTCGGCTTGGCCAAGCGCTTCGAGGAGATTTACCTGCCCGGCCGCGAAGAGCCCATCCGCCTGGACCGCCGCTCCAACGCCCTGCACTTGGTGCAGTACGTGCGCGACGAGGCCCACCGCTTCGGCATTACCCATCACCGCGCCCTGCGCCAGAAGGCCGGGCTCAACAGCGAGCTCAACGACATTCCCGGCGTGGGCCCCAAGCGGCGCCAGGCGCTGCTGAGGCATTTTCAGAGCGCGAAGGCCGTGCTGAACGCCTCGCCCGACGAGCTGGCCCAGGTGCCGGGCGTCAGCCGCGCCCTGGCCGAGCAAATCGCGGCGTATGCCAGGCAAAAGAGGGAGGCCCTCAACCAGAGGGCCTCAGATCGCTGACATAGGGGGGGCCCGGGGGCCTCTTTTTTTTACCGGATTCGCACGGCCTGGCTCATGTCGCCCACGCCTTGGGCCGTCAGGGGCGCCAGGTACATCTCCGCCGGCGGATCTTCCAGGTACGGCAGCAGGATTTCCGCCCCATCGTCGCCTACGGCGCTTGGGCCGTATACGAAGAAGCCGTCGTCCTGCGCTTCGACCGGCCGCCCCTGGCCGTCCACCAGTTGCAGGTTCCATATCCAATCCATGTACAATTCCAGCGGCGTATACGCAAACAGCACCTCGCCCGACTCGTCGGTCACGCCCTCGCCGTACTCCGCCACAAACGCCTCCCACGCCTCGGGCTTGGCCTCCAGGTCCAGGGTGACGTAGGTCAGAATCGGCGTGTACACCACCCGGCTGGCCTGCGCCCACAGGCTGGGCAGGTCGGCGCGCACGCAGGGCTCCTCCACGACGACTTGCCCGCGCATGGAGGTGTTGAGGGTAAAGCTGACCCCGCCGCGGTCCGGCTCGGCCAGGCGGCCCTGGGCGTCGGTGTGCGTTTCATAATACGCCATGAAGTCCTGCCGCTCGCCGATGGGCAGCGTGACGCGCACGTCGCCGTCGGGCAGGTACAGGCCTTCGTTGTCCAGCCGCCAGCTTTGGAACACCATCAGCTCGCCCGGCGTTTCCGAGCCGCTATACGTCTCCGAGGAGTTGCACGGCATGTCCACGCATTCCCCGTTGATCCACAATTGGTCGATCCACCAGCCCACGTTGTGATCGTTGAGCAGCTCCAAGTCCTCCGAGGTGCAGCCGCTTTGCGCCTCGCCGAAGCGGTACATGCCCAGGCACTCGTCCACATCCTTCATCACGTAGCTGAAGGCGACGTACAGGGTCATGCCGTCGTAGCCGGCTTCGCGCACGATGATGTCCACATCGCCCACGGTGGTGACGCCCAGGTTGCTTTGCATCACCTGATCCGCGTTTTGGGGCGTTGCGCCAAACAGCGCGTCAAACACCCGCCAGCGCGTGGCGGCATAGGCCATGGCGCCCAGCAGCAGCGCCAGCAGCGCCGTGAGAATCGCTAGGCGGCGCGCGCTGACGCGCATGCGTCGCGGCGGCTGGTCGAGGCGGCGCAGGCTGTCGGTCACGGCGTCGTGAAACGCCGCCGGGATCTCCCGGTCAAAGAGCGCCAGCAAGCCCTCTTTCAATGCGGCGTCGTTCATATCGGTTCCTCCCATTCGTCCTTGAGAAGGACGCTCAACTGCCTTCTGGCATAAAGCATGCGGGACTTGACCGTCCCTGCGGGCAGGCGCAGGGCGGTCGCGATTTCTTGCACGCTGTAACCCTCCAGGTAGTGCAACACCAGCACCAGCCTCCATTCGGGCTTGAGCTGCCATAGCGCCTCCTGCAAACCCGACGGTTCCTGGCAGGGCGGCGCGGCAAGGCCGGCCTCCTCCAGGGGTAAAAAGCGCTGCCGCTTGCGCCGGCGCAGCGCGTCGTTGCAGGTGTTGACCAAAATTCGCATCAGCCAACCCTTGAAGGCCGCGCTGTCGCGCAGGCTTCCGCGCTTGCGCCATGCGCGCGCGAGCGCTTCCTGCACGGCGTCGGCGCAGTCGTCGTTATTGCCCAGCATGCTGAGGCTGACGTGGT
Organism: Candidatus Limiplasma stercoravium; assembly: GCA_018715175.1. Taxonomy (GTDB): domain Bacteria; phylum Bacillota; class Clostridia; order Christensenellales; family Aristaeellaceae; genus Limiplasma; species Limiplasma stercoravium. The sequence goes on along the minus strand of DVME01000020.1, from coordinate 11,834 downwards.
ACATCAGCCTCTCGTAGCGCAGGGCTTCGGCCTGAAATGCCTCGGCGTCCACGCGATCCCTCCTTTCCGCGGGGGAAGGCCTTCCCCCGCAAACGCTTTGCGCAAAACTCCCGCGAAGGGAATCCGCCTATCAGGACGAACGACGGCGCGCATGGGTTCAAACGGGCGCAAAAAAACGCCGGCGCAAAGCCGGCGCAAAGCGTCAGTCCAGCCACATGCGCCCGTCCATATCGCTGGGCATGCGCAGATCCCCGCGAGGGCTGAGGCTGATGGAACCCACCTTGGGGCCGTCGGGCGCGCAGTTGCGCTTGAACTGCTGGGTGAAAAACCGCTTGAGGAAGCGCCGCAGCTGCCGGGCGATGAGCGCCGGCTCGTACATGCCCTCGAAGGCTTGCCCGGCGAGCGTTTCCAGCTTTTGCGCAGAGGCGCCGCTGTCCAGGAGGTGGTAGAGGAAAAAGTCGTTGAGCGCGTAATCGCCCAGGATGTCCTCGGTGCGCTGGGTCATTTCGCCCTTGTCGGCGGGCAGCAGCTCGGGGCTGATGGGCGTGTCGATGATGTCGCGGCAGATGGCCTCCACCTCCGGGCCGAAGGCTTCGCTGAGGCGGGCGACCAGGCGCTTGACCAGGGTTTTGGGCACGGAGCCGTTGGGATTGTACATGCTCATGTGGTCGCCGTTGTAGGTGCAAAAGCCCAGGGCAAGCTCGCTCATGTCGCCCGTGCCCAGCACGATGCCGCCCACCTTGTTGGCGTAGTCCATCAGGATCTGGGTGCGTTCGCGGGCCTGGGCGTTTTCGTAGGTGACGTCGTGCACGTTCTCGTCCTGGCCGATGTCCTCAAAGTGCTGGCGCACCGCCGGCCCGATGGGAACCTCCCGCGCGCTCACGCCCAGCGCTTCCATGAGCCGTGCGGCGTTGCGGTGCGTGCGCGCGCCGGTGCCCAGGCCCGGCATCGTCAGCGCGTGGATGCCCGAGCGCGCCAGGCCCAGGCGGTCAAAGGCGCGCACAGCCACCAGCAGCGACAGGGTGCTGTCCAGGCCGCCGGAGACGCCCACCACGAGGCTGCGGCAGCCGATGGCGCTCAGCCGCGATACCAGGCCCGTATCCTGAATGCGCCATACCTCGTCCAAGCGCTCGCCAGCGTCCGGGCCCGAGGGCACGAAGGGCAGGGGATCCAGCGGCCGCAGCAGGGGCAGGGCGGCTTGGGGCGGGGCGTCCAGAGCCACCGTGCGCATGCCCTCCCGCGGCATTTGGTGAAAGCTGCCGTTGCGTTGGCGGTGGTAGCGCAGGCGGCCCACGTCCACGTCGGCCACGGCCTCGCCGCCCTCCAGCAAAAAGCGCTCGCCCTCGCTCAGGGCGCGGCCGTTTTCAAACACGCCCGTGTAGCCGCAAAACACCAGGTCGCTCGTACTTTCGCCAAAGCCCGCGCAGGCGTAGGCATACGCCGCCAGCAGCCGGCCGCTTTGCTGGGCCAAAAGGGAGCGGCGGTAGGCGTGCTTGCCGGCCAGGGCGTTGGACGCGCTGGGATTGACAATGATCTCCGCGCCTTCCACGGCGTAGCGGCTGCTGGGCGGCGTAGGCGTCCACAGATCTTCGCAAATCTCCACCGCAAAGGCGAAATCGCCCGTGTCGAAAAGCAGGTTGGCGCCCATGGGCACGCGCTCGCCGTTCAGCTCCCAAAACGGCTCCGCCTGCGAGGAGGGCACGAACCAACGCGTTTCATAAAACTCGTTGCCGTTGGGCAGGTAGGTCTTGGGCACCAGGCCGCGCACGCGCCCGCCCTGCAAAATAGCGGCGCAGTTGAACAGCCGCCCGCGCTGATTGACCGGCAGGCCCACCACCACCGCCATGGCGCCCGAACGCGCGGCCAGGCGCCCAAGGGCGTCCAGCGCCCGGCGCTGAACCAGCTCTTGGGAAAACAGGTCGCCCAGGGTGTACCCGGTCAGGCACATCTCCGGCAGCACCAGCAGCGCCGCGCCGCGCGCCTGCATGCGCTCCATCGCGGCAAGAATTTCGCGCTCGTTGGCCTCCACGTCGCCCAGATGGACGCGCAGGCTGGCGGCGGCGACGCGGGCAAATCCCGAGGGCATAAGCCTTCCTCCCTTGCGTTAGGATACGTTGATGAGCATGGTTTTCTGCTCGTCGAGTTCCACGGTGATGAGCCCTTCCTTTTCCATGGCCTTGAGCATGTCGCTGAAGCGCTTGAAGCCCAGGGCCTTTTCGGAGAACTCGGGGTAGCTGGCCTGGATGTCGGCCTTGAGGATGCTGGGGTTGATGCGCTCGAAGCCGTCTTCCTTGTAGCGGGAGAGCTGCTCGCGGATCAGCGCGCGCCAGTTGTCCTTGTTAAGCTGGGGGGCGGCCTCCTTGCTGCCCTGGGCGATGGAGACCATGACGTTGAAGTTGTCGTTGCGCACATGCAGGCTGCCGAACTGCCGGGCCAGCTTGTCCAAAAGCTTCATGAAAGTGGCGCAGCCGTAGGACTTTTCGTTGAAGTCCGGGCGCAGGCGCAGCAGGATGCCCTTGAGCTCGCTGGCGTAAAGCTCGTCCTTGTCGGTCTGCTCCTCGAGGATGCCGCACAGGAGCTTGTTGAGCTCCTGGTCGTCCAGGGGTTCCTTGTCGGCGGCGGCCTTCTTTTTGCCGGAAGGCTTGCGGGTGCGTCCGCCGACGTTTTCCAAGAATTGAAACTCGTTGCAGGCGTTGATGAAAATGCTGCTGGCCGCGGCGGAGCGGCTGATGCCCAGCACGAACTTGCCCATGCTTTTGAGCCGGCCCACCAGGGGCGTATAATCGCTGTCGCCGCTGACGATGCAAAAGCTGTCGATGAGCGGATTGGTGTAGGCCACTTCCAGCGCGTCGATGACCAGCAGGATGTCGGCGTTGTTTTTTTGGCTAATGCCAAAGCGCAGGCTGGGCACGACGGTGAAGGTGTTGGACAGAAGGACTTCCTTGAGCTCGGAGTACTGGTCGGTATAGCCGTACACCTTGCCCAGGAGGATGTCGCCGCGAATTTTGACCTTTTCCAGCACGGACAGCAGGGTATCCACCTTGGCACCGCAGTTTTCCAGGTCTACAAAGAGCGCGAATTTTGAACTGCTCATGCCGTTCCTCCTCAGATGCGGAAGGTATAGCGATCCCCGCGAATCCATTGCCGGCTCAGGTGCAGGGGCTGGCCGTGCTGGTCCAGCACCAGCTCGTCCAGCAGCAGCAGCGCGTCGCCCACCTCCGCGCCCAAATGCCGGCTCACCAGGGGCGTGGCATGGCCCAGGGAAATGTCGTGGGAGGCGGAGGAAGGCACCACGCCGTGCTCGCGCAAAAGCGCGTAGAGCGAGCCGTCCAGCGGCGCGTCCAGCAAAAAGGCGTAGGCGGCGGGGAAGCGGTTGATTTCCAGCATCACGGGCTCGCCGTCGCACAGGCGCAGGCGGCAGATTTCCACCAGCCGTTCGCCTGGGGAAACGCCTAGACGCTCGGCGTCCTCGGCGCTGGCCTCCTCCCATTGGGCGCATACCAGGCGCGAGCCGGCGGCGTGCCCCATCTGGCGGCAGGCGTCGGAAAAGCTGGTGATGTGCGCCAGGTCGCGCTGGATGCGCTCGTCCGCCACAAAGGTGCCCTTTCCCTGCCGGCGCACCAGCAAGCCCTCCTGCACCAGATCCAGCAGAGCCTTGCGCACCGTCACGCGGCTGACGCCGTAGGTGTCGCACAGCCATTGCTCGCTGGGAATGCGGCCGCCCGGCGGATAGGCGCCGGAGAGGATGTCGTTTTTCAGCCGCATCATCAGCTGCTGATACAGCGGGCTTTGGCTTTTTTTCTCAAGGGGTTGCATGCGTATTCCTCCCAGATGGCTTGTCATTCCAGGCCCAGGAAGGCCAGGAATCCGTTGCTGTACAGGAACCCCAGCGCGTCGCTGAGGGCGCCCAGGGGCATTTGAAGCACAAAGGGCACCGCCGAAAGCGCCAGCGAGGGCGTAAAGCGCTGCTTGAGCTCCTCAAGCTTCCATTCGTTCAGGGAAAACAGGTCGTCCTGGTTGTCGTAGGGCCGGTCGATCATGGCGTCGGGCGGCAGGGTTTCCACGTCGGCCTCGCAGGTCACGCGCAGCGCCGCTTCCCCAGTCTGGGGATGCAGCCAGTCCGCCTCCAGGCGCATGGCGTAGGGCGTCTGGGCGGCGTCGCGCTCGTAGCGGTACGTAAAGGTTTGCGTGCCGGCCTGCCCCGCTTCCTCCAGGGCTGTGCCGGACGCCGTCCACACCGCGTTTCCCTGCGCGCTGAGCGCCCCGTCCACGGGCAGGCCGTCCACCGTAAGCGATACCGCCAGGCGCGCCTCTTCTTCCTGCGTGATTCGCACCGCCACATGCCATACGCCGCCGGCGTTTTCATAATCCACCGCCAGCTCGCGCCCCAGCTCGTCGGGCAGGCGCAGGGAAAGCGCGCTGCCGTCCAGCGAACGCGAGCACAGCTCCCGGCCGCCGATGGTGTAGGTTACGCGGCTGCCGTCGTTGGCAAGGGTCATGCCCTCCTGGTCGGGATCCAAAAACGCCAGCCAGTCCTCCACCATCAGCATACGATCCACCGCCTCGTCCGACGCGCCCAGGTGCGTCAGCAGGCAGGTCAGGAAAAAGTAGGCCTTGTCGTAGGCGTAGTAATCGTCGTAGATCAGCGAGGTCAGCTGCGCGGCCAGGCCGGAGAGCGTTTCGTAGGGAATCACGCGGCTTTCGTCGCCGCCGAGGGTTTCCTCAAGCGGCCCCAGGTAGAGATGGAACAGCTCGTAAGCGGCCTCGGGGTAAAGCGGCAGGGCCAGCAGCTGCGTGGGCAGATTCATGAAGTAATAGCCCTTGAGCATGAACTCAAAGAAGTTATGCATCTGGAAAAACACGCTGTTTCCCCTCAGCGCGGGGGAGCGCAGGTAGCGGAAGCTGTAGTACTGGTCGTACTCAAAGGGCAGGTAGCACTCGTCGCCGATGTAGAGGCCGCCGGTAAAGTACACGCGGTCATAGGTCTGGGGATAGCGCTGGGAATCCACCACGCCGCGCAGGGAAAGCTTGTCCAGGAAAGCTTCCCAGTCCGCGTAATGCGCCGCGCCGTCCTGGGGAAAACCCTGGGCGTCAAGCGTCAGGGATAGCGTAAAATCCGAGCGCGTTACCTCGTCCTCGGCCAAAACCGCGCCCGGCAAAAGGCACAGGCACAGCGCAAGCGCCGCCAGACGGCGCGAGACAAAACGCAGCATCGCGGTTTCCTCCTTTGCATTAGGCTTGCTTGGCGCGGTGCGCGGCGCGCGCGCGATCCTCGTGGCTGAGAACGCGCTTGCGCATGCGCAGGCTCTTGGGCGTGATTTCCAAAAGCTCGTCGTCGTCGATGAACTCCAGGCACTCCTCCAGCGTCAGCGGATGGACGCTGACCAGGCGCAGGCTTTCCTCGCTGGCGGAGGCGTTGCGCATGTTGGTCACGTGCTTTTGCTTGCACACGTTGACCACCAAATCGTCGGGGCGCGCGTTCTGGCCGCAGATCATGCCGCGGTACACGGGCGTTTGCGGCCCGATGAACAGCGTGCCGCGCTCCTGGGCGTAGAACAGCCCGTAGCTGGTGCTTTCGCCGTCCTCAAAGCACACCAGGGCGCCGGCCGAGCGGTGGGGGATGTCGCCCTTGAGCGGCTCGTAGCGCTCAAACACGCTGGACATGATGCCCTCGCCGCGCGTGTCGGTCATGAACTCGCTGCGGTAGCCAAACAGCCCGCGCGAAGGCACCAAAAACTCCAGGCGCACGCGGTCCAGGCCGTGCATGCTTTCCAACACCCCGCGGCGGCGGCCGATTTTTTCGATCACCGCGCCGGCATAGGCCTGGGGCACGTCGGCCACCATGCGCTCCACGGGCTCGCAGGTCACGCCGTCGATGTCGCGGTAGAGCACCTGCGGCTTGCTCACCTGAAACTCATACCCCTGGCGGCGCATGTTTTCGATGAGGATGCTCAGGTGCAGCTCGCCGCGGCCGCGCACCTCAAAGGCGTCGGGGCTGGCGGTTTCGCTCACGCGGAGGCTGACGTCGGTTTGCAGCTCGCGCATCAGGCGGGCGCGCAGGTGGCGGCTGGTCACGTACTGGCCTTCGCGCCCGGCGAAGGGGCTGTTGTTGACGGAGAAGGTCATGGTCACGGTAGGCTCGGTGATGCTGACAAAGGGCAGGGGTTCGGGGGCTTCGGGGGCGCACACGGTGTCGCCGATGGAGATGTTTTCGATGCCGCTGACGGCCACGATGTCGCCCATGACGGCTTCGCGGGCGGGCTGGCGTTTGAGGCCGTCAAAGAGGTAGAGGCTGTTGAGGCGCAGGGGCTGGCTGACCAGGCCGGTGTCGAAGTTGGCGGTCACGACGTTCATGCCCTCGCTGAGGACGCCGCGGGCGATGCGGCCAATGCCGATGCGCCCCACGTAGTCGTTGTAGTCGATGGTGGAGATCAGCATTTGCGCGGGGCCCTGGGGATCGCCCTCAGGAGCGGGGATGTAGCGAAGGATGGCGTCAAAGAGGGGCCGCAGGTCGGTGCCGGGCACGTCGGGGTCCAGGGTGGCGGTGCCGCGGCGCGCGGAGGCGTACACGAAGGGGCGGTCGAGGATGGTTTCGTCGGCACCCAGGTCGATGAACAAATCCAGCACCTCGTCCACGACCTCCTGGCAGCGGGCGTCGGGGCGGTCGATTTTGTTGACCACCACAATGACCGGCAGGCGCAGGGCCAGGGCTTTGCGCAGCACGAAACGGGTTTGGGGCATGGGGCCTTCAAAGCTGTCCACCAACAGCAGCACGCCGTCGACCATCTTGAGCACGCGCTCCACCTCGCCGCCGAAATCGGCGTGGCCAGGGGTATCGACGATGTTGATTTTGGTGTCGCCGTAGTGGACGGCGGTGTTCTTGGCCAGGATGGTGATGCCGCGCTCGCGCTCGATGTCGCCCGAGTCCATGACGCGCTCGGCGACTTGCTGGTTTTGGCGGAACGCGCCGCCCTGCTTGAGCATTTCGTCCACCAGGGTGGTTTTGCCGTGGTCGACGTGGGCAATGATGGCAATGTTGCGGATGTCGTTGCGAAGCATAGGTTACCTTCCTTCCGGAGATTGCGCGCGGCTGGCGGTTTCGGCCAGGGAAAGGCCGGGGTTGTTTTCCAGCGCGAGGCGGATGGACCATTCGTTTTCAAACAGGAGCACGTCGCGCCCGGCGGCGTCCACGGCGCGGCCGCTGGTGGAGGTGAGCTTCAGGCTTTCCACCGGCCCCGGCGAAGCCTCCACCCAGCGCACAAAGCGATACGGCAGCCTGTCCATAAGCATGTTCACGCCGTACTCGGTTTTGAGCCGGTGCTCCAGCACCTCGAATTGCAGCACGCCCACCACGCCGACCAGGAATTCCTCGCGGCCGGTTTCGGTGCGCAGGAAGGTTTGAATGGCGCCTTCCTCGGAAAGCTGGGATACGCCTTTTTGGAAAGCCTTGCGCTTCATGCTGTCCTCGGGGCGCACGCGGGCGAAGTGCTCGGGCGCAAAGACGGGTATCGACGGAAAGCGCAGCCGCGGCCCGTCGCTGAGGGCGTCGCCCAGGCGGAAAAACCCGGGGTCGAACAGGCCGATGATGTCGCCGGCGTAGGCGCGCTCGACGGTTTCGCGCTCGTCGGCCATGAACTGCTGGGGCTGCTTGAGCTGAATCATGCGGCCGGTGCCGGAATGATACACCGTCATGCCCTTTTCAAACACGCCGCTGACCACGCGCACAAAGGCCAGGCGGTCGCGGTGGGCGGGGTTCATGTTGGCCTGAATTTTGAAGATGAAGCCGCTGAAATACGGGTCGGTGGGGGCCACGTCGCCCTGGTCGCTGCGTCGGGACAGGGGCGGCGGCGTCATGGACAGAAACGCCTCCAAAAACGGCTCCACGCCGAAATTGGTAATGGCCGAGCCAAAGAACAGCGGCGTGAGCCGGCCGCTGAGCACGGCGTCCAGGTCAAAGGGATCCCCCGCCACGTCCAAAAGCTCGCGCTCGTCGCTGAGGCGGTCCAGGTAGTGCTTTTCCAGGCATTGGGCGGCGCTGCCGTCGTCCAGGCGCACGCGCTGCTGCTGGGCCATGCTCATGCCGTGGTTGCCGCCGGAATACAGCAGGATGTCGCCGGTGGCGCGCTGGTAGACGCCCTGAAAATCGCCGTCCACGCCAATGGGCCAATTCATGGGGCAGGAGCGGATGCCCAGCACCGACTCCAGCTCCTCCATGAGCGCGAAGGGGTCGCGGGAGGCGCGATCCATTTTGTTGACAAAGGTAAATATAGGGATCCCGCGCAGGCGGCATACCTTGAAGAGCTTGACGGTCTGCTCCTCCACGCCCTTGGCGGCGTCGATGAGCATCACGGCGGCGTCGGCGGCCACCAGGACGCGGTAGGTGTCCTCGGAGAAATCCTGATGCCCCGGCGTGTCCAGGATGTTGATGCGGTAGCCGGCGTATTCAAACTGCATGGCGCTGGACGTGACGGAGATGCCGCGCTGTTTTTCGATTTCCATCCAGTCGCTGGTGGCGTGGCGCTCGGCTTTGCGGGCCTTGACGCTGCCCGCCTGACGGATGGCCCCGCCGTAGAGCAGGAGCTTTTCGGTCAGCGTGGTCTTGCCGGCGTCGGGGTGACTGATGATGGCAAACGTGCGGCGCTTGAGGATTTGCTCGCGCGCTTGCGGGCTGAGCTGGTCGGGTGTCATGGGTTCCCTCGCTTCCTGTGGCAATACATAGTACAACATCCTATTGTACAATGGAGCCCAAAGGGATGTCAAGCAAGACGTTGCGGCGCGCGGGGTTGACTTTGCGCCCGCCGGCATGCTATGCTCAGACTGTCAAAGCCCAAGGGAAAGGATTCAAAACATCATGCAAAAGAGCGATCCGCGCTATGGAGCGTACGTGCGCGTGCTGGAAGCGCACCTTAAACCCGCCATGGGCTGCACCGAGCCCATCGCCATCGCCTACGCCGCGGCGGTGGCCGCCCGCGCCCTGGGCCAAACGCCTCAGAGCGCGCGGGTGTGGGTGAGCGGCAACATTCTCAAAAACGCCATGGCCGTTACCGTGCCCAATACCGGCGGGCGCAAGGGCATCGCCGCCGCCTGCGCCGCGGGCCTGGCCGCCGGGGATCCCGCGCTGGAGCTGCAAGTGCTCTCCCGCGTGACGGCGCAGCACGGGCCCGCCATCGACGCGCTGATCCCGCATATCCAGGTGAGCCTCAAGCCCGACGCCCGGCTGTTTGACCTGCTGGTGGAGGTGGAAGCGCAGGGGCAGACCGCCTCGGCGCGCATCGCCGACAGGCACACCAACGTCGTGTGCGTAACCCAAAACGGCCGCATCCTCTCCCAGACGCCCCTGGAAGGCGAGGAAACCGGCCAAAACCCCGACGAGGCGCTGCTGAGCATCGAGGGCGTCGTGGACTTTGCCGATACGTGCGATCTGGAGGACGTGCGAAAGCCGCTCCAGCGCCAAATCGACCTCAATACCGCCATCGCCCGCGAAGGGCTCCGGGGCGATTGGGGCGCAAGCGTGGGACGGCTTTTGATGGACGCGGCCCGCGATCCCGCCGGGCGCGCCAGGGCCGCCGCCGCCGCCGGGTCGGACGCGCGCATGTCCGGGTGCGAAATGCCCGTGGTTATCAACGCCGGCAGCGGCAACCAGGGCATCACCGTCAGCGTGCCGCTCATTGAGTACGCCAGCGCGCTGGATCTTCCGCACGAGCGCCTTTTGCGCGCGCTGACGGTTTCCAACCTCATCGCCATCCGCCTCAAGGCCCTCATCGGCTGCTTGAGCGCTTACTGCGGCGCCGTCAGCGCCGGCTGTGCCGCCGGCGCGGGCGTGTGCTACCTGCTGGGCGGCGACTTGTACCTGGTCAGCCACACGCTGGTCAACGCCTTGGCCATCCTCTCCGGCACCGTCTGCGACGGCGCTAAGCCCTCCTGCGCGGCCAAAATCGCCTGCGCGGTGGACGCGGGGTTCATCGGATGGGGCATGGCCCAAAGGCGCAAGCAGTTCCGCGACGGCGAGGGCATCGTGAAAAAAGGCGTGGAAAACACCATCCTCAACGTCGCCCGCCTGGGCAGGGACGGCATGCGCGAAACGGATCGGGAAATCCTGCGCATCATGTCCCCCGGGTGTTAGACGCCCTTGCCGATTTCTCCCGCGCGGCTGAGCGCGGCCTTGGTGACCACCGGCCCCACAAGCTCGTAAATCAGCGTCCCGGCCAGCACGATGGCCTGAATGCGGCTGCCCGCGCCCGGCAAGCGCGCCACGGCCAGCTGCGCCATGCCGATGGCCACGCCCGCCTGGGGAATCAGCGTCAGCCCCAGGTATTTTTGCACGTTGGGGTGCGCGTTGACCAGGCGCGAACCGGCCATGGCGCCCAGCCATTTGCCCAGCACCCGCACCACCACGTACACCGCGCCCACCAGCCCGACGCTGGGCAGCACGCCCAGGTTCAGCTCGGCGCCGGAGATGACGAAGAACAGCAAAAACAGCGGCGGCGTGAAGCGGTCGGTCTGCTCGATGAGGGTCGAGGCGCAGGGGCACAGGTTGGTCACGACCGCGCCGATCATCATCACGCACAGCAGGTTGGACAGGCCCCATTGGTCGCACAGCGCCAGGGCGAGAAACACCGCGGCGATGGTGAGGGCCAGGCGGTTGCCGCGCGAGTGGAAAAACCGCGCGCAAAGGCTCAGCGCCGCGCCCAGGGCCACGCCCAGCACGAGCGAGCCGCCAATTTCGGCCAGGGGCGAGAGCAGCATGCTCGTCACGGTGGCCGGCGCGCCGCTTTGCAGGGCCTGGGCGATGTTCATGGACACCGCGAAGGCCACCAGGCCCACGGCGTCGTCCATGGCCACCACGGGCAGCAGCATTTCGCTGACGGGGCCCTTGGCCTTGTACTGGCGGATAACCATGAGGGTAGCCGCGGGCGCGGTAGCGGCGGCGATGGCGCCCAGCGCCACGCACATGGGCAGGTCAAAGCCCGGCACGCCCAGCGCCCACAGGCTGATGAGGGCGGCATCCACCAGCACCACGGCGCCCAGCGCCTCAAACGCGGTGATGACCAGGGGCTTTGTGCCGATGCGCTTGAGGTAGCTTGCCCGGAATTCCGCGCCGATGGAAAAGGAGATGAACCCCAAAGCCGCCTGGGTAAGCACGTCCAGGCTGGCGGCGGCCTCGGCGCTGACCAGGCCGCTCACATAGGGGCCTGCCAGCAGGCCGCCCACCAGGAAGGCGGTCACGTTGGGCAGGCGCGCCAGGCGCGCCAGGCGGCTGACCAAAAGCCCCGCGGCGATGAGCAGCGACAGGGTGAGCAGCGGGTTCATGCCTGCCCCGCCCCCAATCCCTCCACAAACAGCGCGGGCATGGCGAACAGGATGCCCGTATCCGGGTGGTTCAGGCCGCCGGTGACGCGAGCGATGACCTGCCGGGCCACGGCCACCTCGGGATCGTCCAAAACCATGATCAGCGTCTTGCTGGAGCGCCGCTCGGGGTCAAACAGCTGCCGCAGCGCGCCGAACATGGGCAAATCGTCGCCGCTGTTGTCGATCACGCGCATCATGCCGGTGCTCTCCAGCACCGTGCCGCCGCGGATGCCGCTTTCCAGCAGGGCTTCCAGAAGGGGTTGGAGGCATTCGGTTTTGTTGAGCACCAGAATCACCACCTGCATGGGATCACCTTCCGCTTCATTTTATTATAGGAAGGCCGGGAACCGGCCGCAGACTGTCAAAAAACCTTCTGGGAGGTTCGGAGGGCCGCAGACCCGCAACCTCAATCGTCGCGGCGGGCGCTGGCCGCGCCCACCGCTCGTTTCGGTTGACTCCTTCGGGTCGCTTTGCCACCTTCGGTG
>DVME01000019.1 GCA_018715175.1 Candidatus Limiplasma stercoravium | reverse complement strand
CCGTAGTATTCCGCCAGGCCCAGCGCCAACACAAAAAAGCCTATCGCGGCTCCGGTTTTGAACATCACCTGGCCCAGCGGAACGGCAAAGTGGACGATGCGCCCCGAGATGCCCAGCCGCCGCTCGCAGGTCTCCAGATTGGTGGACAAGGCCGCGGAGGAGGAAGCGGTGGAGAGAGCGATAAGGTAAGTGGGCAGGAGCTTGCGCAGCACCACCGTAAAGGGCGCCTTGAGGCGAGCGCAGGCCCACAGGACATAGACCACGGGCCATATCACGCAGACGGCCATTCCCAGCAGCACGCCTTTGACCACGCCCCCCAGATTGTTCATGGCGTCGGAGAACATGAGAGAAAGCAGGCTGACAAAAATAAAGATGGAGATGTAGCGGCTCATCTTTTCCATCATGAACTGGATAACGGTATTGGCTTGATCCAGCAGTTTGCGCAAGGCGGAGGTTTTTTCTCCCAGCATCAGCAACACCAGGCCCACGCAAATCGCCATGAAAATCACCTGTAAAGAGTTGCCCTCCAGAAAGGGGGTGATGATATTGCTGGGGATGATTCCCAGGATCATGTCATAGATCTGCGCGGCGGCGTTTTCGCCCATGGCTACCGTCCCGCTTTGCGGGTGGAAAGCCCATACAGCGCAGGCCGTCGTGATCGCCAGGATGAGAAAAATAGCCCCTAGGAAGCGCAGGAGCACCGTCTTGCCGATGCGTCCCAGCATATGCACATCGCCGATATTGACGATTCCCCAGCACACGCTGAGAAAAATCATGGGGCTTGCCAGCGTCTGCAAAACGCCCATCAGCGCGTTGAACAGCGGATTGACGACGCCGCCAGCGACTTGCGCGGCGCGGTCGGGCAGGGCCAGGATCGCGGCGCCTGTCACCCCCGCGCCCACGATGGCTAGCAGCAACTGAAGCAGAGGGCTTACCTTTTGCGGACGGGCGGGATAAAGAGCCAGGCGGTTGACTCCGTCCTGATAGGAATAGACCGGCGAAAGGCCCGCCTGCGCCAGCAGGTTGTAACAAAGCGTATCTCCATCCCGTTCGGCGGCCTCCTGGGGATCCATCCGCCTGCCAGGAACCGCGATCTCAATATACATCCGGCCCAACCGTGTTCCGCAGCGGAAGGCGCAGACCGTGCCTTTCTCCCCCTGAGCCTTCCAAAGCCCCAAAATCTCCTCCACCGCCAAACGCAAACGGATGACATCCTTGCGGTTTACGGCCGCCTGCTCCAGCGCTTTGACCAGCAGTTGGGAAAGCCCGTCAATGCCCGCCTCATCCAGCGGAACTTCTTTGTGCTGCTTTGACAGGGTGCATTGCTTCTTGCTCATGAAAGAATTTCTTCCTTGCCTTTGATTGAAATTTCACAGCGTCGGAGGGCGGCTTTTCTGCGTCGAGATTCTCCCGGTTTTTGAAAACTCCGCTTGCAATCCTCGCAAAAAGAAAGACGCTGCCCCCGGCGCGCCTTTCCACGGCGCCGCGCCTTTTCAGATGGTGCCTAACATATTTTAATGAATGATTCCGCCATTGTGAACCGCCTGCAAAAAATCCGACTTTATTTGCGCAGAATCTGACATACAAAATAAGCCAGTCCCGCCAGCGCAAAATGCCTACGCCGGCATGGACGCCGCGGCGCCAATGCGTTCTCCCAGGCGAACCAGCGTTTCCACCTGTTCCCGGCTATTGTGGAGGATATCGGCGTCCATTGCAATCCTGCCTTTTTCAAAGCACAGCAGAACGCTGGAGCCACCGAACTCGAAATAACCCTTTTCCATTCCCCTGCATACGTTGGCCGCTTCATGGTGGTTATGGATTTTCCCCACCAGCAAAGCGCCCACTTCCATCATCAACACCGTCCCAAATTCCGAGGTTTCCAGCAGGCTGTATTCCCGGGTGTTTTCCTTGTACACCGGCAGGCTGTTCACCGCGGCAGGGTTTACGCTATGGAAAACGCCGGGGATATGGACGTTGGGCGTCTTTTTCCCGTCGGCGATGTAGCAGTAACGGTGATAATCGTCGACGGTCAGGCGAAAAACCAGCAGCGTTCCCCCTTCAAAGCGTTGCGCCATCGGTTGGTTTTGCAGCAGGCTTTGCAGCGAATAGCGGCTGTGTTTGATGACAAAGCAGCTGTCCTGCTCGACGGGATAACAAAGCAGCTTTCCGTCGCACGGGCTGATCAAAACCTCTGTTCCCGGCGCGATGGGACGCTTTTGAGGCAGCAATTCTCTGTGAAAAAACGCATTGTAAGACGGAAAATCCGTCTCCTTGTAGTCCGACAGCGCGATGCGGCGTTTCCTGACGACCGCTTTGGCTGCCATGGCCGATCCTTTGGTGTTGAGCAAATGCCCGACCATGCGGGAAAACGCCGGTTGCACAAGAGGCTTGAGGAGCAGCCGTCCGGCCAATGTGCCGTAGAGCAGCCGCAAAAGCCGATCCTGCTTTTCATTTCCTGTCACTTCATGGCCGCTTCGGTCTCGGTATTTCATCGATTGCCTCCCGTCCGAACTAGACGCCCGACATTAGACAAACCATCAGCGCTGCGATGTCAATCAACATCAGGCTTGCCCCCACGACGGGCTTGGTTCTGGGAACCGGAAAGTCAAGAATGTACAGCCCGGCGATCACCAACAGCATCCCATAGAGCGCCAGCGCGAAGGGCGCATCCGGCATCCACACCCTCAAAAGATAGACCAGCGGCAGTATGGCCGAGATGAAAGTGATGGGCAGCCCATGGTAATGGCGTTTTGGGTTGTTCTCCGGCGTCCGGCAGGCCTCCAGCATGTTGAACCAGGCCAGGCGGATGACCCCGCAAACGCAATAAAACGCCAAAACCAGGTTGCCCACGACGCCCCGCACGCCCAGGGTGTAGCACAGCACGGCCGGAAGCACGCCAAAGCTTACAATATCGCAAAGGGAATCCAGCTGAGCGCCAAAATACCGCTCCTCGGCGGTTCGGTCTTTTTTGGTTCGGGCAACCATGCCGTCCACGCTGTCGCAGAAGCCGGCGAGCATCAGACAGGCGACGGCCCAGGTGGGCTGCCCGTCCACGGCCAAAGAGATGCCCACGACTGCGCAGGCCATGCCAGCGCAGGTCAGCCACATGGTATAGTCGAAAAATCCCAGCATGTCTCGTACCCCATTCCGTTCAGATGATGTATCTCAAAAAGGTCGCCACTTCGCCCAGCACGTAATGAATGATGCACAGGCCCCAGATATTGCCCTGCTTGTGGTACAGCATGCCCAAAGCGCCCAGCAGCACGGTGGCGCCCAGCATGAACGGCAGGCCGTAATGGATGTGCAGCACGCCAAAAACCAACGAGGATACCACGATGGACAAAACGGTTGCATATTTCCCCGTAAAGACCCGGTTCAGGTTTTCCTGCATCACGCCTCGGGCCAAAAACTCCTGCAGCACCACCGTCGCCGGGTAGAAAATATCGGCGGCCGTGCCCACGCTCCAATCCCAGAAAGGCGCGCCCTGCGGGAAAAAACCAGGTACAGCGCGCAGAAGGATCTGTTTTCCCAGCACCAGCACCGCCGTGCCAATAACGGTAATCCAAAGATCCGGCACAAACGTCTTTTTGGCGTTTGTCACCCGAAGGCCAATATCGTGGATGGAAAAGCTGGTGGTTTTGAGAATCACCACGAACATCAGTATGGAGATGCCTTCGATCAGCAGGTTCATGACCCAGCCGGGAGGCTCGATATTGAGGTACCTCAGCAAGCTCCACAAAAATAGATAGACGCAAACGCAAATCATCAGCACGGCAAAAACCGTCGACGCTTCCCTTCGCTGGCGGTTGCTTTGCACCAGCGCGGTGATATCGGCAAAGACCACCACCACCCCGATTTTTTCCGTCCCATCCTCGCTGAACAGAAAAGAAGAGGTCATATTCAAATAGCGAACTTCTTGATTTTCCGCTTTGTAAGCCGCTTCGCCGCTGTGCGCCTTCCCTTTGTCATAGACGGCGTCCAGGACAAACTGGTGAAAGGCGTCGTTGGTTTCGTTGGTTTCTTCCGACAGAAACGCCAGGCTGTACTTTTTTCCCTCCGGGCTTTCTGTTTTTCCCAGCAAATCGCGTCCTTTTTCGTTGAGATACAGGATGACGCCCTTGGTATCCAGCACCAGAACGCCCTCGTTCATATCCCGCAAGATGCGGGGAACGATTTCTTTCCCTTCAATGGGCACCGGTTTATCCCCCTTTTTACGAATCGCCGCCCGCGTGAGCCGCGCCCCTCTCCCCCGCGCCTACCAGCGCATTGTGAGCGTCAGTCTGTTGCAGCCTGCCAGGTATTCGTACGTCACATCGTCCATTGTTTTTTTGACCATGAAAATGCCAAGCCCGCCAATGTCCCTTTCGTTTGCGCAAAGCGTGGTATCGGGATCCGGCTGTTCCAGGGGGTTGTAGGGCTTCCCATTATCGGTGAACACCAGCCGAACCCGGTTTTCTTCCACCGCGCATTCCACCGTCGCGCTGGTGGCGCCGCTATAACGCTGAAGGTTGGAATAGATTTCATCCACCGCGATGTTTATTTTCACGGCGACCTTCTTGGGCGCCTGGGCAAGAGCCTCCTCCACAAAGGCTGCCACCGCCTGCATGCTGTCCGTCCTGGGATCGACGGCAAGGATGTGCTTAGGCGTAAGACGTAGGCTAAGCAGGGTCATATCGTCAAACTGAGGCGCATCGCCGACAAAGGCATCTACATCCTGTTTCACAGCCAAGCAAATGTCCCTTGCGCTTGCGCCGGCCAGCCCGTTAAGCACCTGCTGCAGCCTGTGCTCGCCATAGAGCCGGTGGCGCGCGTCCGTCGCCTCGGTGACGCCGTCCGTATAAAGGAAAATCTCATCGCCCGGCATCAGCCGGAACTGGCCGCTTTGATACTTTACGCCCTCCATGCCCGCCAGCACAAAGCCGGGGCGCGACCTAAAGAATTCATATCGGCCGTCCTGACGCCGTACCAGCGGCGGATTGTGCCCCGCGTTGGCGAAATGCACCGTGTGGGTGAGACAATCCAAAATACCCATCCAACAGGTTACGAACATCTCCGCCTCGTTGTTTTCGTACAAATCCTCATTGGCGCGCGTAAGAATTTGCGCCACATCGCCTTCCTTGTCGGCATAGCTCTTGATGAGGGTTTTGGCTTTCATCATGAACATGGCCGCGGAGATTCCCTTGCCGGATACATCCGCGATTAAAAAGGCAAGGCGGTTTTCGTCCAAAAGATAGAAGTCGTAAAAATCTCCGCCCACTTCTTTGGCCGTATCCATGGTTGCATAGATATCAAAATCCGTCCGATCCGGATAAGGCGGAAACACGCAGGGAAGGGTGGAAAACTGGATCGTCTTGGCAAACTCCAGCTCCTTATCAATCCGGGCGGCCGCCTCCGCGATGTAACCTTTGAGCGTATGGACGGTGGTGTTGATATCGTCGGACAGGGACACAAATTCCTCGTTGGTTCGCACGTCTACGGATATATTCAGGTTTCCACCCGTAATCTCCTCCAGGGATCGGTTAATTTTTTGGATGTTCTCTACCACCAGCTTTTTGATCAGGAAATAGATCAATACAAACAGGGTGGCGAACACCAGGCTCTCCATCAGCACCGTAATGGAGAGTGAAAGGTTGCGCCCAAAGACGACTTCCGATTCCGGCATGACCCCGATGATGTAGTACCCTTCCGTAACGCCATACATCACATAGCAAGATTCCCCGTAGACCGTTTCCATAAGGAGCCGCCCTTCGCCGCCCGCTGCCAGATCGCCGGAATCCTCGTCTGGCGGAAGTTGAATGCCCGTAACCGCCAGTTTCATGCCCTCGTGTCCGTCAGGGTCGCTCACCAGCAGAAAATCCTCGTTTGCGATGAGCATAAACCCGTTTTCCCCCACGTGGCGGTTTCGGGTGAGGCCCACGACCTGCCGGTCAATATCAGCCTGAAACCTTTGGGAATTGTACCCCACCTGCACAAAGCCGCCGCCATTCAAAACGGCTCCCGCATATTTCATGGAAGCGCCGGCCTGATGGGAAACGGTTTGATACCGCTGCACAAGCTCCTTTTCCGTGCTCAGCAGCGCCAAAAACTCTTTTGACTGCTCGCCGCTGGCCATGTCAAAGCCCAGGTAGTCGGGCGTGGTGCTTTCGATAATGATTCCGTTTTCGTCGATGATGTTGATTTCCGACACATCGTATGCTTCCAGCAGCGACAAAAGCGCCGGTTGCTCATCGTTTTGGACTTGCTGCAAAGCGTCCCGGATTTCCCGGGTCAATGCCAGCAAGTTTTCGTCCGAGGCATCGTTGATGTCGTCCCTGACGTCCTCGATATAGAGGGAAAGCATTTCCTGGGCGTCTTCCACCGCAAGCCTCGTTTGAAGGCCAAACATCAGCAGGCTGGATACCGCAAAAGCCAACAGAACGCAAAGCAGCAGCCAGCGCGAAAACGCTTGGGCCAACTGGAGCCTGTATTGCTTCCTTCCGGTTCGGGCCAGCTCGCCCGCCAGCACAGACACCGCCAGCATGCTTAGCGTTACCGCGCCTACATTCAGCGTCATCATGGGCCAGGCGCAGGTTTGCATCAGCATAAAAGCCTGGCGCACATCCTTGAGGTTGCTGGCAAAGAGCAAAAGCATGTTGATTACTTCCAGCACGAAACCTGCCGCCAGGCCATAGTGCCAGGAAGGGCGCTTAGTATCAAACATCCATTTTCGCAGGGCCGCCGCCAAAAGACCGGCCAGCAAGGTGGTCAGGCTTGCCCCAAGCCGTGTGTAGGCCCCTGCGCCCCACAAAACCGCAAAGTATCTTTCAACGCCGCCGATGAGCCCGGCCAAAACGCCTGCGGGCGCGCCAAAAATCAAGCCCGCGCATAATGGCGCCGCATCCCTTGCGCTGAGCAAAGCGCCGTCCACGGCAAGGCCAAGCTCCGTATTGAGAACGGCAATCACGCCAAACACAAGTCCATACACGCCTTGCTTCGCCTTTTCAGGCAGGCGCGAGAACCTCGTTTTTTTATTGCACTCGTAAAGCAAGACGGACGCGACAGCGGGGCACAGAGCCGCCAGTCCAAGTTGTATGTCGATCATTGCGCGCCTCCCGTTGTCCAAAGGTACTGCCGGGCGCATTCATGGCCCGTCTGACGGCTGTTGGTTTTGCGCAAAGCAAAAAGCATCTCTAGCTCCGCAAGAGCGCGGCGACGCGCGGCCTTCTTGAGAGCTGATCGGGCTTAACAGCCAAGGGTATCGGAGCTTCTTAGGGAAAAATGGGCGCTAACCCCTTTATAAGGGGCAGCGCCCTTTCTGCTCAGTCCGCGAGGGCTGCGGACATCCAGTCGCAAGTCGGCATCCAGCTTTGATCTGTGTACGCCGCTTGCGCCACCTCCGCAATGTTCTGGATGGAAACATTCTCCTGAGACATGACCTGCGTTTGCGTAATCACGACAGCCGGGATTTCCATCCACATTCCCGGATCCTCATAATAGCAGGAGGCCGCCTGAATGTCCTCATACTGTTGCGCCATTTCAAGCGCCAGCACGCGACAGGCAAACTCTCCGTTGGACGTCCAGTTGGTGGTTGCGCAGGCTTTCCAGTTTTGCCCTTCCGCCATGAATTGGATATCTTCGTCGCAAAGATCCACAGACACCATGGGGATATCGCTGTCCAAAGCCCTCAGCGCCTGATACACCCCTTGGGCATAGGCGTCGTAGCAGCACCAAATGGCGTCGATTTCTCCCTGCTCATACTTGGACAGGGCAGCTTGGGCCACTTGTGCCATGGACGACGCCGGATTGAGACGATCCTCGGGCGCTATTCGCTCCAGCGTTTTGATTTTTCCGGCGTCTTCGTAAAGCTGATATCCTTCCTGGCGGCGGTCAAAGGCGATGATGTAATCCTCCTGTTGAACTTGCAAGAGGTTGACGGGCTCCCCCTTTTCCACCTTTTCCGGATACATGGCCAGGATTTCCTCCACCAGCATCGCCGCAAGGCCGGCATCCTGCTGGAACAGCTGCACCACGCCGTCGATGGTTTGGGTGTCGCCGTTTTCGTCCTGGAAATAGGTGTCGAAAGTCGCTATTTTTATATTCGGGTATTGTTGCAAAACCTCGGTGAGAAACGACCACGCATAATCGATTCCCCCATGCGAAACCAGCAAGCCGTCGTAGCCTTCTTCTGCGCACTGCAAAACTCTGTTTCTCCATTCTTCGTCGCTATCATCGCAGAAAAAAGTATCCGCCTGCATGCCCAGAGCCTCCGCCGTGCGCGCAAACGAATCCGACCACATCTCAAAAATCGCGGATGAAGACATATACATAATATACGCTACTTTTTTTCCTTCCACGGGCGTTTGCGTTTCCTGGGCAAAGCCTGGCAGCGCGGTCAAGGTTATCGCCATCGCCAATAGAAATATCATGATTTTCCGCATTTGAATCTCCTCTTTCAAAAGAACTTTCCTTCCCGATATAGACAGCCGCGCAAAAGCCCACGCCCGCCAGGACAAGCCGTTTTGCCCGTTTTGTCACCTCGCTCTTTTTTTGGCTTTCCTGAAAACTGCGATGAACTCACCGTTGTGCTGATTGAAATCAGTTGCGGTTGCAATGGTTCCTGAAAATTCCTTGGGCCTAGATTCCATCAGTATTTCCCAATGCGGGCACGGTCATCTTGATATACGGGAATCGCCATGTCATGATAGCATAAGCTTGTTTTTCATTGGACAAAACTCCGAAATTGATCGCTTAAGTTCCGAAATTGGTCATTGCGCAAGCCAAAACGCATCAAATTCAAAAGGCCCGCGCGCTTTGGCACGCGAATCTTGTTGGCGTGTGAAACCTATGAGTCTTGTTGGCGCGTGAACCCTATATTTTATTCTCGTCCTGGTTTTTTGGCGGTTTGGGCGGGGGTGGTTTGCTTCTTCTGAATCACATTCAATAAATCCGAAAACCACTTCCGCGATACGCACAGACCCTTAAGACATCTGTTTTGGCACAGTTCCCGACAAGATCCCCCGTCCTTCAAGAGCTTGCGGCACTTTTCAGTTATGCGCATCACAAGGGGTGCGGCGCCATAACCATCAAAGAAATCGCAAATTCTCTGGGCGCATGCACGGCAACGGTATCTAACGTCATCCACGCCCGTCTGGAAAAAACATCGCCGGAGACGGCGCCGCTTGTCCTCGCGCAACGCCGCTGCGTCTGCGCGTTTTGTTTGCCTGGCGCAGGCGGCCGCTTACGCTTCCTCGTTAGAGAAATACTGAGAGGGCGTTTTTCCTGTATACTGATGAAACACCTTGGAAAAATAGGAGGAGCCTTCATATCCCACGCAGGCCGCCACCTCCCGAAGAAGCATGTTGGGCTTTTCCTGAAGGATGCGAATGGCGGCGTCCATCCGGCAACGGGTGAGGTAGGTGTTGAAAGTCGTATTTCCATATTTGCGCAACAGGCGGCTGAGGTAGGTTTGCGAGATTCCCAGTTCGCTACAAATGCTTTGCATGCTCAGGGGTTGGGCGTAGTTTTCCTGTATGTACTGCACGGCGCTGTCATACAGCTCCTGCGCGCTCATTTTGCGGTTGAAGGTATTGTCGCCAGAGAACAGCAGGCTGTAGATGCCGTCCATCAGCTCGCCATAGGAGGCGGAGTAGTGAATCAGCTCGTCAACTTCCAACAGGGCGTCCGTCAGGCGGCTGTTGACCGTCTGATCCACCGCGGCCAGCTGATAGAGGATTTGGTGAACCATGTGCCATACCTGGCGCTGGGGCATTTGGCCGTTTTCCCATTGCACCGACTGGGAAATAAAGAAATCCTTCACTTGATGCTTCTTTCCGGTGCTGACAAAGTACCCGAGCTGGCGCAGCGCCGCGGTCGGAAGAGCCAGGCGTTGCTCCTGCACGGAACCGCCGCTGTATTTGAGAATCTGATGCTTGCCGACGACCACTTTCTGATAAAGCATTTCCAAGGAATGATCGATAAAGGTGGGCAGGTACTCAATGGGCTGGGGCGTTGGCATATACACCACGGTCCACGGGGAATGCATGCCTGCCTGCGCCGCAAAGACGCTCAGGTTTGTCAAGAAGCTTTCGCTGTTTTCATCCCAGGAAATGAGAATTCGCTCCTCTTCGTCCCGGCCGCTGAGGATGAGAAAATGTTCCTCAGGCGGCGCAATCAGCCGGGAAGCGCTCAGCTTTTTGGGAAGGCGCATGTTCAGGTTGCCCCACAGCACATAGGCAAAATACCAGTCCCTGTGGGCGAACAGCCGGTCGGCCGCCAGCTTGTTGTAGGGCTGGGCGCAGGCGATGGCGGACAAAAGGGAGGCGGCCTGCTGCAGATACTCGTTATCGAGCTTTTCCTGAATCGACTGCAAAATGGATGTCATTTTGGTAATGCTCACGGGCTTGAGCACATACTCGTCCACGCCGGCTTCAATAGCGCCCTGCGCATATTCAAATTCCCCATATCCGCTTATGATCACAATGTGCAGCTCCGGTTGCAGCTTTTTGGCGCTTTGCGCCAGTTCAATGCCCGACATGCCGCGCATGCTGATGTCCGTAATCAGCAGGTCAATCACCTGGGTCTGCAATACCTTCAAAGCCGCTTCCCCACTGACGACCGCCTCAACAATCTGAAATCGAGGTGAAAATTGCTGAATAATGTTGCGCGTATAGCGCAAAGCAGGCATTTCGTCATCTGCAGTCAGCACGCGGTACATGTCAGCACTCCTTTCGCGTAAAAGCTATAAGTAGGCAGTAGTATAGCACATCGCATAGGAATAATCAGCACAGTACAAGTTTTTTTGAAATATGTGTCGGATTTTTGCATCTGGCGGCTGCAAGCATGCTCCTTACCCAAAACAAAGGCAACCCGCGTCCTTCCGACCAGTTGGCGCAGGGGCGCGATGCAGCCGACGTGTGCTGGATTGTTGCTGCTCTATGACGGGATTTCACCAACGCGGGCTTAGGATGTCATTGTATAATGAAGAAAACGCAAAAGGAGCGAAAAGCATGAAAAAAGCGTGTGTGTGGCTACTGTTTCTCATGACTTTGCTGATGCCCGCGAGCGGCATGGGCGAAGACGCCGCCCAGGACGTGGCCATGTGGATCAACGGGGAAGCGGTTTACCAATCGCAAATCAACGCTGTGGTGGCAAGCGTCGTGCAAAACGTGGAGCAGCTTGGCTTGGACACATCAGGCGAGGAGATGCTTTCCGCCATCACCGAAGTAGCGCGCCAGCAGGTGATTGAGGACCGGCTGTTGAGCCAGGATATGACGGCCCAGGGAATGTACGAGTTCACCCAGGAGGATGAAAGCGCCGTGGCCAGCGCCGTCCAGGAAACGATGGACGCGATGCTGGCGGATTATACGGCCTACTATGCCAGCCTTGACCAAGAAACCGAGACCACCGCGGAGCAACAGGCGCAGGCGGCCATGGAAGCGGCTGGGTACACGGAGGATTTTTTTGATAGCTACTACCGCAACGTATTGACGTCCGAGCGGTACGAGGCATGGCTTGTGCGCGACGATGACGACATCTCGGACGAGATGGTTGAGACGGCTTACCAGCAGCGTACCGCCGAAGGCGAATCCCTCTATGCGCAGGATGTTGCCGCCTTTGAGACGGCCCTGGCCGCAGGCCAGGAAATTTGGTACCGGCCTTCGGGATACCGCGCCATTTTGCAAATCATGCTGCCAGCCGAGGGAGAGACCGACGAGGAAAAGCTGGAATCCGTTCGTGAAACGACGCAGGAAATCTATGCGCGTTTGGAAGCGGGAGAGACGTTTGAAAGCCTTCTTTCCGAATACGGCGAGGACGCCGCCTTTGACGACCCAGCGTTTTTGGAAACAGGCTATCAGGTGCACCCGGACTCCGTTTTGTGGGAGGAAGCCTTTGTGCAATCGGCTTTTTCGCAGGAGCTTGCGGAGCCGGGCGACGTAAGTCAGCCCTGCGTATTGGGCGACAACGTATGCATCCTGTACTATCTGAAAGATGTGGAAGGCGGCGCGGCCAAGCTGACCGACGACCTGCGCGAAGCGCTGCGCGCCGATCTCTACGCCCAGCTGATAGACGACCGCCTGGAGGAACGGCTGAACGAGCTTGAGGCCGAAGCGGAAATCGTCTATCCTCAATCGGAGTAAGCTTGCAAAATTACCGAAATCCCATAGCGGCTGTGCTGGATTTTGGTATTGATGCTGAAGCAAGCTGTTTTTTGTCATCCGAAGTGCTTTATTCTAAAAACCCATGAAAAGTCGAAACGCTTTATAATACTTCTAGCAAATCCCATGGTGTACAAGGATCCTAAAAGGTGGCGCTTTCTAAACATTCAAAGCCACCATTGTGGTATTTCTGAGGGTCAAGGTTCTCAAGGAGGTAAAAAAAGCAGCCAATATCCATGACGCCTGGGGAAAGAAAGAAAGGAGAATTTTTGCAATGAAGAAGCTCGTTTCCTGTCTGTTGGTTGTTACAATGCTGGCTTCTCTTTGCGCGCTGCCCGCCGTGGCGGAAGAAAGCGTCATCAAGGAAAGCGTATCGGGCTTCTACTACATCGAGGCCAATGGCGATCAGGCCAAGCTGAGCGCCGCGTCCGAGGACAAGTTCATCCAGGTGGACGGCCTGTACTTCAAGGACCTCAACAGCAACGGCACGCTGGATGTCTACGAGGACTACCGCCAGCCCGTTGAGGATCGTGTGAACGACCTGCTCAGCCAGATGAATCTGAGAGAAAAGACGGGTATTTTGGGCTTTGGCGGCATTGCCGGCAACAACGGCAGCGTGGCGACCGACTTTGCCGAAGCCGTAGACAACACCACCACGGGAGACACCAGCTCGGTGATTAGCCCGGAGCATCCCTGCATAACGGCCTCCAAGGACGAGGTTTCCGTTGTGGTGGGCGAAACCACCTATCCTTCCGCCCGCTATCAGGCGCAGGTCATGGGAATCAGCACCTTTATCGCGGCCTTGACAGGCACGCCCAAGGATCAGCTGGATCTCATCAACGCCATGCAGGAGATTAGCGAGGAAACCCGCCTGGGCATTCCCGCCGTGTTTTCCGGCGACCGTTCCTACAACACCTGGGGCGGCATGATCGACATGGCTCACTACGCTTTCGGCGTGGCGCATGACGAAGAGCTGCTCTACAACCTCGTATCCGAGTATGCCAAGGAGTCCGTGGCCCTGGGCTATACGCAGGTGTTCCATGGCTATGGCAATGAAATTGGCTCCTGGTACGGCGACGAAGTCAATTACATTGCAAAGATGGCCGCCATCGAGACCCGCGCCTACGATGACAATGGCTTCAACAGCCATTCCAAGCACTTCATCGCGCGCGGCGGCCGCAACTCCTACGTAAACGCCAAGTCCCCCGCCAACCTGATCGACAGCTGGATGGTGGGCTGGAAGGCCGTCGTGGATGCGGGCACCCAGTGGGTCATGACCAACAACGACGAAGGCGTGACTCCGGGCCTGATTAGCTTCATGGACAAATCCACCTTTGACATTCTGCGCAATGACCTTGGCTATGAAGGGATCATTTGCCTTGACTGGCCCATGTCCCCCGCTTCGATTATGAGTCAGACCGGCGTGACGAGCGACGGTGTGGATGTTTCCACGCTGACTTTGGGCGAGCGTTATGTGCTCATCCTCAACTGCGGCATTGACATGTTCTCCTGCGGCTATCTGGTCGCGGGCACGGATACGTCCGAGTATTCCGGCGCGTTCGACATGGTCTACTTCCCCGACGTTTTGGCCGCTGAGATTGAGAACGGCGCTTATACCGAGGAAGCTCTGGATGTACACGTAAAGCGCATTCTGAAGAACAAGTTTGATCTGGGGCTCTTTGAAGATCCGTATTCCGAATGATGGTGGATTTCACCATTTGGGAAGAAGCTCTTGAGCTCATCGGCAGCGACGAGTACAAGGCCGCCAACGGCGATATCATCCCGCTGGACAACGAGACCATCAACTCCCTCCGCCGTTCCGAAATCACCGAGATGGAAGAGGAGCTCATGGTGAAATCCACCATCATGCTGCGCAATGAGGGAATCCTGCCCCTGGCCGAGGGCACCAAGATTTACAGCGACAGCAACAACACCACCATCAAGGAAGCGGACGCCGCTGCGCTGGCTGCCTATGGCACCGTTGTGGAAACCATGGACGAGGCCGACGTGATCCTCTATCATTGCACGTCCTTTGACGAGAGCTTTGACTACATCGTCGAAGATTCTCAGGCCGCGGGCAAGCCCTTGGTCCTGATCTTTGAAGGTAGCGTGAAGACGGATCCCTACTGGGCGCAGGTTGAGCCGTGCGGGGCGGTTCTCATGCAGACCTACAACAACACCCCGGACCATGGTTCCTCCATTGGCTCCTTCTACCGCTACGTGACGCCCGACATCACCGCGCAGATGCTCTTTGGTCAGAAGGACCCCGCGGGCAGCACCGTGTTTGAGGTGCCCTACGCTGCCGAGGATGCCTACACCAGCTGGGGCGAGCTGCAAATGGATATCGCCGTGGATGAGCCCACCCGCCTCTACATAGCGATGCTGGCAAAGGAGAATCCCTCCATTGACATGCCCAGCAACCTGGGCGATGTGCTCTACGCCACCGAGTTCGGCATGAGCTACGCCAACCCCGCCGACATTGAGCTGAGCCTGTTCACCGCGCCCGAGGCCGGAGAATCCGTGACCACCGAGAGCAACGGCTGGACCAGCACCAGCATCGTGGTGTCCAACGCCGTGCAGACGGCCGGCGAGCCCTTCGAGGTCTACTTTGTGGCCAAGAACAACGGCGGCGACGGCCATACGACCGTGCAGATCATGGAAGGCGACACCGTGCTTGCTGAGAAGTTCGTGGCTGTGGACGGCGGCCAGTTCCGCGTCATCACCATGGAGATCACGCTGGATGCTGGCGAGCACACCATCTCCCTGGGCGACATGAGCACCATCATCGTTGTGGAGTAAGCGCTCTGCAAAACCATTGACGTTCTCTTCGGGTGGGGCGGGTTTACCCGCCCCACCTTAGTTTGTCAAAGCCTTCCTTCCGAGTCCAGCGACCTGCGCTTTGGATTCATAAGCCTTGCCAAGCAAGGTTCCCTTACGCCAAAAGCCCGCCGATGGCGGGCTTTCAGTATGCCCAGCGCATGCGCAATGGCGTTTTGGGGCAAAGTAGGGATATCTTTGCGTCAGAAAGGAATGCGTGCGTATGTCCATTGGAATGGTCTTGCTTACCGTAACGGCGGTACTGGTGTTCTTCGGCGTGGCGCAGCGGGTTTTGGACAAGCTGCGCCTGAGCGATCGCGCGGCGCTGATTCTCATCGCGCTGATGTTCTTTGGCACCCTGATCCCCAACCTCGACTTTGGCCTGGTACAAGTCAGCGTTGGCGGCGCGTTGATTCCCCTGGGCGTATGCGTATATCTGCTGATCCGCGCGGAAACAACCAAGGAACGCCTGCGCGCCCTTCTGGGCAGCGTCATCACGGCGGGCGTGGTGTATGCCATGTCCGCCCTGATGCCCAACGAGCCGGAGGCCATCCTCATCGACCCAATGTATCTGTACGGCTTGGTTGGCGGCGTGGTGGCGTATGCGCTGGGCCGTTCCAGGCGCGGCGCGTTCATCTGCGGCGTCTTGGGCGTGATGCTGGCCGATATCGCCGTGGCCGTGGTCAACTGGAGCCAGGGCATCCAGCAGACGCTGATGCTGGGCGGCGCGGGCGCGTTTGACGTCATGGTCATCAGCGGTATCCTGGGCGTATTGCTCTCGGAGCTCGTAGGCGAGCTGCTTGAGAGGGTCATGCGCGCCGGCGGGCGGTCGCGTCCAGACGCCGTGGCCAACCCTGTGGGACGAAAGGAGAAGGAATGATGAAACACCTCGCGTGGGTTTTGCTTTTGGCGCTGACGGCGGCGCTTGTCCCTCTGAGCGCCCAAGCGCTGGAGGAGGACGTGTACACCATCTACGATTCGCACGGCGAGGTACTCACGCGTTACTGCGGCGAGTGCGACACGGGCGACGAATACATCAGCGGAGACAACCAGCACTACCGGGTCGTCACCGTCGACGAAGCCAATCAAACCGCCGTGGCCGAGCATCTGGGCGCGGCATCCATGCCCGACGTGAGCTGGCTGGACATGGATGCCAGCGTACCCGTCAGCGCCACGCAGCGGCGCATCGCGCTTTATTGCACCCATAGTGATGAAAGCTACGTCACCGGCGACGGCACGGAAAGCGATGAGGAGCGCGGTGGTATTTACGATATTGCCGCCGCCTTCGCCAAGGAGCTTGAAGCGCTGGGCGTCACGGTGGATCTGAGCGAGCAGACCCATCATCCTCACGACGCGGGCGCGTACCGCCGCAGCCGGCAAACCGCCGTGGAGCTGCTCAAGTCTCAGCCCAACGCCATCTTTGACATTCATCGAGACGGCATTCCCGATCCCGACGAATACGCCTCCACCATCGGCGGCGAACCCGTGAGCATGGTGCGGCTGCTGGTGGGAAAAAGCAACCAGAACAACGAGGCCAACCTCAGCTTCGCCAAGCAAATCAAGGCTGTGGCCGACAGCATGTACCCCGGGCTCATCAAGGATATCTATATGGGCAAGGGCACCTACAACCAGGATCTTGCGCCCCGCAGCGTCCTTCTGGAGTTCGGCACCCACACCATCGACAAGGATCTCGTCCTGGCGGCCACAGAACCTCTGGCCAACGTGGTTTACAAAGCACTTTTTGGCGGAGTGACCGGCTCTGCCGGCGCCAGCGACGTTTCCAGCCGGTCTTCCGCCCGCGACGAAACGCCTGCGCAGCCCGCCAGCGAGGACAACGCGGGTTGGTCCTGGGCGATTTGGCTGGTGGTGGCGCTGGTGGCGGGTCTGGGCGTGTTCGCCTTTCTTTCCACGGGCGGCAGGGGCGCCATGCGCAAATGGGGACGCAGTTTCAGCGAAATGACCGGCGGTTTGTTCGGCAAGCGACCGCCCAAAGGGGAATGACCGCGCACGGATTTGACTTTCCTTCTTCCGCCAAATGTGCTATAATGGTGTAAGGCAAGGTTTTTTGCACTGTTTGACCGGAGGATGCGAATGTGTTTACGCCAAGGCTCCAAAATGAACAGACTGATTTATTGGTTCGGGCGCTGTTGTCGCTGAAAACGCCGCAGGAGGCG
Source organism: Candidatus Limiplasma stercoravium (assembly GCA_018715175.1). Lineage (GTDB taxonomy): Bacteria > Bacillota > Clostridia > Christensenellales > Aristaeellaceae > Limiplasma > Limiplasma stercoravium. The sequence goes on along the minus strand of DVME01000019.1, from coordinate 4,397 downwards.
TACCGCTTTTTGGAAGACGTGCTCACGGTGCAGGAGTTCAAAAGCGTCACGCAGCGGCTGGAAGTCGCGTTGCTTTTGCGCGAGCGCGTCACCTATCAGGACATCGCGCACCGCACAGGTGCGTCCACCGCCACCATCAGCCGCGTAAACCGCGCGTTGCAATACGGCGCGGAGGGCTATGACCTTGTGCTCAACCGCCTTGGAGCCCTGCCGCGCTCCACAGAGGGAGAAGAAGAGGAAAGCAACGTATGAATTTGGACGCATTGAATAAGGAACAACGCGCGGCTGCGGAGACGCTGGAAGGCCCGGTGCTCATTTTGGCCGGCGCCGGCAGCGGCAAAACCCGCGCTTTGACCTACCGGATCGCCAACCTCATCGACCACGGGATTGCGCCCTGGAATATTCTGGCCATCACATTCACCAACAAAGCCGCCAAGGAGATGCGCCAGCGCGTCAGCGCGCTGGTGGGCGAAGGCGGCCGCGACGTGTGGGTGAGCACCTTTCACGCTCTGTGCGCCCGCATTCTGCGCCGCGACATTGAAAAGCTGGGCTATACGCGCGCCTTTACCATCTACGACGAGGACGACCAAACCAGCGTTCTCAAGGACATCTACCGTCAAAAGGGCGTGGACGACAAGGCCGTAAGCCTGCACGAAATGCGCAGCCGCATCAGCGACGCCAAAAACCGCCTGCTTTCCCCGGACGAATGGTTCGCCCAGTCCGCAAGGGACTATCATTGTCAACAGATTCATGATTTATTCGTGGAATACGAGCGCCGTTTGCGCAGCGCCAACGCCCTGGACTTTGACGACCTGCTGGTGCGCACGCTGGAGCTTTTTGCGGATCATCCGCCTGTGCTGGAAGGCTACCGCGAGCGCTTTCGCTACGTGCATGTCGACGAGTACCAGGACACCAACTTTGCTCAGTATTCCTTGGTGGAGCTGCTTACCAAGCACAGCCGCAACCTTTGCGTGGTAGGCGACGACGACCAGAGCATCTACGGCTGGCGCGGCGCGGATGTGCGCAACATTTTGGAGTTTGAAAAATCCTTCCCCGACGCCAAGGTCATCAAGCTGGAGCAAAACTATCGCAGCACCGCCAACATTTTGGACGCCGCCAACCAGGTGATCGCCCACAACGAAGGCCGCAAGGAAAAGCGGCTGTGGACCGACGCGGGGCCGGGCGAGCCCATCCAGCTGTTTTGCGCCGGCGACGAGCGCGAGGAAGCCGCCTGGATTTGCGACCGCATGCAGCAAATGCGCCTGGCGGGAAAAAGCTATGGCGACATGGCCGTGCTCTACCGCTCCAACGCGCAAAGCCGCGTGCTGGAAGATATGCTGGTGCGCGCCGGCATTCCCTACCGCGTATACGGCAACACCCGCTTTTACGACCGCAAGGAAATCAAGGACGTCGTGGCCTATTTGCGCTGCGTTGTCAACCCTTCCGACGACGTGAGCCTGCGCCGCATCATCAACCAGCCCAAGCGCTCCATCGGCGACAGCACCATTTCCGAACTGGTGCGCCACGCGGCCCAAAAGGAAATGCCCCTTTTCAGCGCCCTCATGGACGTGCCGCAAACCCTGTCCGCCCGTCCGCGCAAGTGTGTAAGCGAGTTTGGCGAGATGATGAACGGGCTGGTGCTTTCGCGCGAGGATATGGGCCTGGGCGCGTTTGTGGAGCATTTGATCCACCTCACAGGCCTCCGCGCGCAGTACGAGCGCGACCCATCCGACGAAAGCCGCGCCCGTATGGAAAACATCGACGAGTTGATCGGCGCTGTCTCCGAGTATGAAGCCAGTACCGAAAACCCGACGCTGGAAGATTTTTTGGAGAACGTGGCGTTGGTGTCCGACCTGGACAACGCCGAGTTTGGCCCCGGGGCCGCAACCCTGATGACCATTCACAGCGCCAAGGGTTTGGAGTTTCCCGTCGTGTTTCTTTCGGGCATGGAAGAAGGCGTGTTTCCCCACGGGCGTTCCCTGCAAAGCGACAACCGCCTCGAAGAGGAACGCCGCCTGTGCTACGTGGCCATCACCCGCGCCCAGCGCCAGCTCTACCTTAGCTATGCCGCCCAGCGCATGCTGTTTAACCAGGTCAACTATAACGCGCCCAGCCGCTTCCTGGCCGAGATTCCTCGCCGTCTCATCAACGACGAATGGATCAGCAAGCGCGAACGCAGCTTCCCCGGCGTGATGGAAAGCTATCATCATCCCACGCCCAAACGCGCTCCGCGCCACACGGAAACCGGACGCGCGGGCCTGGGCGCGGGCCATAGCGCGCTGGGCATCCCGGGCGTGCAAAAGGGCTTCACGACTTCCTTGGCCGCCAGCGTTCCCGCCAGCGCCATCGGCGCGCTGTTTCAGCCCGGAGATCGGGTGATGCACCGCAAATTCGGCGAGGGCAACGTGACCGAGATTCGCGGCAGCGGCGCGGACGCCCGCATCCTGATTAGCTTTGCAGCCTATGGACAAAAGGAATTCGTGCTGGCCATGGCCCCCATAGTGAAGGTGAACGAATGATGGCTGACCTCCAAGCGCGCATGCGCGCCCTGGTGGATGCGCTCAACGACGCATCCGCCAAATATTATACCACGGGCGAAAGCCTGATGAGCGACGCGGAATGGGATCGAGGCTATGACGAGCTTCAGCGCCTCGAAAAAGAAACGGGCCAAACCTTGCCCGACTCCCCCACCATTCGCGTAGGCGCGGAGCCCTTGGCCGCCTTTGCGCAGCACCGGCATCTTTCGCGCCTGTGGAGCATGGATAAGGTTCAGAGCCGGGAGGAGCTTTCCGCCTGGCTCGCGCGCACGGAAAGGCTGTACCGCCAGCTCAACGACGACCGCGGGACGCCGTTTCCTCCGTTGGAGTATGCTGTGGAATACAAGCTGGATGGCCTGACCATCAACCTCACCTACGAAAACGGACTGCTCACGCAAGCCGCCACGCGTGGAAACGGCGAAGTGGGCGAAAGCATTCTGCCCCAGGTCAGAACCATCCGCAGCGTTCCCCTGCGCATCCCCTACCCCGGCTTGCTCGAGGTACAGGGCGAATGCATTATGCGGCTGAGCGTGCTAAACGCCTACAACAAAACCGCCGCCGAACCGCTCAAGAACGCTCGCAACGCCGCTGCGGGCGCGCTGAGAAACCTGGATCCGTCCGTCACCGCCTCGCGCCGGCTGGACGCGCTGTTCTACCAGGTGGGAACCATCGAGAATCCGCCTTACGACACCATGGAGGGCATGCTGGCCTTTTTGCGCGAAAACGGGTTTCCCGTCAGCCCCTTTCTGCGCCGTGCCTCGGACTATGACGCCCTTTGCGGCTGCGTGGACGAGGTGGAATCGCAACGCGAAGGGCTGGACTTTCTCATCGACGGCGCGGTGATTAAAGTATGCGATTTGGCCACGCGCCAAGCCCTGGGCAACACCGAAAAATTCCCCCGCTGGGCGGTGGCGTATAAGTTTGCCGCGGAGGAAAACGTGGCCACGCTGCTGGATGTAACCTGGGAACTGGGCCGCACGGGAAAGCTGACGCCCCTGGCGCACCTTTCCCCCACGGACATCGGCGGCGTGACGGTGCGGCGAGCCACGCTGAACAACCTGGCCGACATTCGCCGCAAGCGCGTAGCCATCGGCTGCGAGGTTTGGCTGCGCCGCAGCAACGATGTCATCCCCGAAATCATGGGGCGCATGGGCGAAGCCGGGCCCAACGAGACGCCCATCGAGCCGCCGTCGCGCTGTCCCGCTTGCGGCGGGCCAATAACCCAAAGAGGCGCCCATTTGTTTTGCATGAACCGCCAAACCTGCAAGCCGCAGGCCGTCGCGCGTCTTGCGCACTTTGCCGGGCGCAACGCCATGGATATCGATACCTTTTCGGAAAAAACCGCCGATTTGCTCTACGACCGCCTCGGCCTGCGCGATCCGGCTGGGTTGTACGGCCTGCGCGTGGACGACCTGCTGCCCCTGGAAGGCTTCCAGCAAAAGCGGGCCGAAAACCTGATCGCCGCCATTGACAAAAGCCGTCATTGCGCTTTGGACGCCTTTCTTTTCGCGCTGGGCATCCCCAACGTGGGGCGCAAGACCGCGCGCGATTTGGCGCAGCGCTTCGGCTCTCTGGAGGGCGTCATGCAGGCCGGCCCTGACGAACTTACCGCCATCTCCGACGTGGGTGACATCATCGCCGCCAGCGTCACGGAATTTTTCAGCTTCCCCGAGAACGTGGACATGGTTCGCCGCCTGCTGGACGCCGGCGTTTCGCCTGTGTGCCAGCAGCAAGCCGCTTCCGGCGTCCTGGAGGGCAAAACCGTCGTGGTCACCGGCACGCTCGCTACCCTCAGCCGCGAGGAAGCCCAGCGCCTCATCGAATCGCACGGCGGTCGCGCGGCTACCAGCGTGAGCTCCA
>DVME01000018.1 GCA_018715175.1 Candidatus Limiplasma stercoravium | reverse complement strand
GGCGATGGTCACGCCGTCGTTGGTAATCAGCGGAGCGCCGTATTTCTTGTCCAGAACCACGTTGCGGCCCTTGGGCCCCAAGGTAATTTTCACGGTATCCGCCAGAACGTTGACGCCCTTTTCCAGCGCGCGGCGGGCTTCTTCGCCAAATTTAATTTGCTTGGCCATAATGGTTGCTCCTCCTCACATGAACCTTATTCGACCGTCGCCAGAATGTCGCTCTGACGCACGATGATGATCTCTTTGCCGTCGATTTTGACTTCGGTGCCGGCGTACTTGGAATAAATCACCTTGTCGCCCACCTTCACCGTCATCACGATTTCCTTGCCGTCCACCATTCCGCCGGGGCCTACGGCCAGCACCTCGGCCATTTGCGGCTTTTCCTTGGCGGCGCCGGTCAGCACGATGCCGCTCTTGGTGGTTTCTTCCATCTCGACGTTCTTGATGACCACACGGTCGCCCAAAGGCTTGACGTTCATGTCTTTATCCTCCCTGTGCGTTAATGTGTTATCCTTACTGTTAGCACTCGATTTGATCGAGTGCTAACAACCGTTGTTACTATACGGCATTTCGGATGAACTCGCAAGCCGAATATTCCCTTTCCATTCCGTTTCTGTTTGAAAAACCGGCTTTATATCCGCCATAATGTCAGATGTTCTTCGTTTATCGTTAATTTTCTTTTTATTTTATTCAGTTTTGTTGCATCGTCGCAAACGCGGAGCAAATATGCTACAATAAAAGGGCAAACGAAACGAAGGAGATGAGGGCTTTGGCAAGTTCCCCGGCCGGGCCGCTGCTAAACTGGTACGACGCGCACCGGCGCGACCTGCCCTGGCGCTTTACGCGCGATCCCTACCGCATCTGGCTTTCGGAAATCATGCTCCAGCAGACGCGGGCGGAAACGGTGCGCGCGTACTACGCGCGTTTTCTCGACCTGTTCCCCACGGTGGAGGCATTGGCGGGCGCGCCGCAGGAGCAGGTGCTCAAGGCTTGGGAAGGCTTGGGGTATTACAGCCGCGCTCGAAACCTGCACCGCGCGGCGCAGGCGGTCGTGCAGGAGCACGGCGGGCGGTTTCCCGACAGCGTGGAAGGGCTTTTGAAGCTGCCGGGCGTGGGGCCGTATACGGCGGGCGCCATTGCCAGCATCGCCTTTGGGCGGCCCGCGCCGGCCGTGGACGGCAACGTGTACCGCGTGGCGTCGCGCTATTTCGGCGTGCGGCGCGACATTGGCGACCCGGCGGCGCAGCGGGAAATCCGCGCGCTGGTGCAGGCCGCGTTGCCGCAAGATCGGCCGGGGGATTTCAATCAGGCGGTGATGGATTTGGGATCCGCCCTATGCATCCCCCTCCGGCCGCGCTGCGATCAATGCCCCTTGTCCGATTCCTGCGACGCCTATGCCGAGGGCGACGCGGACGTGCTGCCCATCCACGAAAAAAAGAGCCCTCCCAGGCGGGTGGAGGTGGCGGTATGCCTAGCCGTCTGGGAAGGGCGCGTACTGGTGATGCCCCGCGCGCAGCGTATGCTGGGCGGGCTGTATGTGTTTTGGTTGGCCACAGACGTGTCGGATGCGCAAACGGCCCGAGAAACCCTGGAGGAAGCGGGATTCCCCTGCCGGTTTGTCGAAAGCCTGGGCGAAGCGCGGCACGTATTTACCCATCGCGTTTGGGAGATGCATTTGATGCACTTTGCATTGACCGGCGCGCCGGACGCTCAGGCGATGGAACGCCTGGGCGCGCGCATGGCGGCATTGGAGGATCTGGACGCGCTGCCCTTTCCCACGGCCATGCGCGCGGCGCTTGAGGCGGCGCAGGGATTGCTCAGGCGTCGCTAAGGTCGCTGGTGCAATGCGGGCATCTGACAGCCTCCTCATGCACGGCCTGCTTGCAATAGGGGCAGAGGCGCTCGACCTTTTTGGGTTCCTCGTGCTTGGGCAAAAGCCGCGCCATCAGCTTGACGAACATGAACACGCACAGCGCGATGATGATAAAGTTGACCACCGCCTGGAGAAACGCGCCATAGTTGAGCGTATCCACGCCGGCTTCTTTGGCGGCCTCCAAAGAGGGATAATTCTTGAAATCCAGCGCCAGGAACAGTCCGCTGAGCTGCACACGGCCGGTCACCAGGCCGATGAGGGGCATGAGCATGTCGTTGACTAGCGAATTGACGATGGCGCTGAAGGCCGTGCCGATCATCACGCCGGTGGCCAGTTCCAAAACGTTTCCTTTGGCGCAGAATTTCACGAGCTCATGAAACAGCTTTTTCATAGCGTTCGCCCTTTCGTAATGCACGGCGCGTCAGCCGTTCAAGCGCGGCAGATGCTGAGCGAGACGTTCGTAAGCCTCGACGGTTTCGTCGCACCAGCGGTCAAAGGCCTCGTCGGGCGTCTGGCATTCGGGGTGCGCGTCGATGTAAGCCACGGCTTCCCTCACGCCGCGGTCAAAGCGCGTTTGGGCGCAAAAGCCCGGCACGGCGCGGCGCAGCTTTTGGTTGTCAAACACAGCGTTGTTGCTTTTATCGCCCAAAAGGGCGCCGCGCCACTCGGCGTTGAGAAGCGCCAGGGTTTCGCTGGCGATGTGGCACAGCTTGGGCTCCACGCCCAGGGCCTGGCCCGTGAGGTAGGTGATCTGGTTCCAGGTCAGGCGCTCGTCGCCGGTGATGTGAAAGCATTCGCCCAGCGCCTGCGGGTTGCCCATGAGCCCCTCAAAGGCCACGGCAAAGTCTCGGCTATGGGTTACCGTCCATAGCGTCAGGCCGTCGCCGGGGATGATGATCTTCTTTCCTTGGCGCATGCGGCGCAATACCTGATAGCTGCCCTTGGCGCCATGCAGCGCCACGGGCACGCTGCGTTGGCAGTAGGTATGGCTGGGCCGCACGATCGTGACCGGGAAGTCCCGCTCCCGATAGGCGCGCATCAGCGTTTCCTCGCAGGCGGCCTTGTTGCGGCTGTATTCCCAATAGGGATTGCAAAGCGGCGTGCTCTCCGTAATCAGCGGCATGCTCAGCGGTTTTTGGTATGCCGAGGCCGAGCTGATGAACAAATATTGCCCCACGCGCCCTTCCAGGAGCCGGATGTCGCGCTCGACCTCCTGCGGCGTATAGGCCACGAATTCCGCCGCGACATCGAAGCGCTCGTTGCCCAAAGCGCGGCGCACGGCGTCCTCGTCGTGGACATCGGCTTGAATCAGGCGCGCGCCCTCGGGCGCGCGCTGCTTGGCGTTTCCCCGGTTGAGGAGCGTAAGCTCCCAGCCTAGGGCGACGCAGCGCTTGGAAATTTCGGTGCTGATGGTGCCCGTGCCGCCGATGAACAATGCTTTCAATATGAGGCCCCTCCTTCCTTTCTTCCCCATAGTATCATATGGTGCAAAGGAGCGCAAGGCTTGCATTTCGTCGCGTCACAGGCTATAATTCTACCTGTCACAACGCTAGAGGGGGCTTACGATGGACCTGCTGGATGCCGCCCGCCCGCTTTACAAGGGCAATTTGCATTGTCATTCCACGCTCAGCGACGGCGCGCTCACGCCCCGGAAGGTCAAGGCGTTTTACCGGGAGCGGGGTTACGACTTTCTGGCCGTGACCGACCACCGGCTTTTGGGCGAGGAGACGCACATGGAGGACGGTTTGCTGGTGCTCAGCGGCCTGGAGATGGACTTTACCCTGGCCGGCGAAGCGCTGCACCTGGTGGGCGTGGGCATGGACGCGGCCGTGGCCGAAGCCGACCTCCTGCGCAGTCCGCAGGCCTGCATCGACCTCATGCGAGCGCATGGCGGGCGTGTGATTCTGGCGCATCCGGCATGGTCGCTCAACAGCCTGTCCACTGTGTCCGGGCTCCAGCGCCTCACGGCTGCGGAAATCTACAACAGCGTGTCCTCCTACCCCTGGAGCGCCGACCGTGCGGATTCGTCCCACCTGCTGGACGTGGCCTTTGCCCATGGCGTGCGCCTGGGCCTGGTGGCCTCCGACGATTCCCACGCCTACGACGGCGAGGCCGGCCGTTCCTTTACCGTGGTGCAGGCCGACGCGCTGGACGCGCCCAGCCTGCTGGACGCGCTGGATCACGGGCGCTACTACGCCTCCCAAGGGCCGGCCTTCCGCCGCCTGAGCGTGCGCGACGGCCGCATCGAGGTGGAGTGCTCCCCGGTGAGCCACATCCTCTTTACTTCCAACCGTCCCTGGGCCATGGGCCGCTGCCTTTCCGGGCAGGAGCTGACCTGCGGCGCTTACCGCGTCAATCCCGACGAAACCTTTGTGCGCGTTCAACTCGTTGATTCCCAAGGACGAAAGGCCTGGTCTCATCCCATTTGGCTGTGACGCTCCCCTTCGTCCCATCGACCACCAAGGAGGCTCGGCATGCGAGAGGTTACCATTGACATTACCCCGTTTGAAGAAAAAATCCCCCTGCACCGCTACCTCAAAGAAACGCTCGATTTTCCTTTCTATTACGGCGCCAACCTCGACGCGCTGCACGATGAGCTGGCCAGCCAAACCCGGCCCACGCGCATTACCGTGCTTTACGCCGCCCATCCCCGCGGCCGAATGGTGGACTATCAACCCAAGCTGTTGCGGCTTTTTCACGATGTCTCCCGCGAGAATTACAACCTCGAGTTCGTCTACGAGGAAAGAGAATAACGCTTCCTTACGCCGCGTGCTGGCGATCCACCAACAGCAGCACCAGCACCGTCATGTCGTCACGGGGAGAGCCGCCGCCCCGCACCAGCGCGCTGCGCAGCAAAGCGTCCGCCATGCGCTGCGGCTGGATGAACACGCTTTCCTCCAGCGCGCGCCGCATGAGATCGTCGGTGCAGAACACGTCGCTGACGCCGTCGCTCATCATGACCAAAATGTCGCCGCTGTGCAGCCGGCATTGGGCGCCCGTGGGCAGCGCTTCCTCCGTCACGCCGATGGGCAGGGAGGCGCCTTCCACTTTTTTCATGTGGTTGCCCCGTACCACCCACGACGCGCAAGCGCCTAGCTTTTCCAAATAAACGTCGCCCGTCCACAAATCCACGTCCGCCAGATCCACGGTGGAAAAACGGTCGTCCTGCTGCGAGGTGAGCATGATGCCGTTGACCGCCGTGATCGCCTGGCGGCGCGTATATCCCGCCTGGAGCAGCAGCATGAGCAGCTCCAGGGTTTTTTCGCTCTGGTCGTGCGCGGCCTGCCCATGGCCCATGCCGTCGCACAGCATCATCAGCAGCCGGCCGCCCTCGCAGCGCTTGGCGGAGCAGGCGTCGCCGCATGTGCCTCCGCCGTCCCCGGCGCTGACCATGGCCATGCCCACCGAAGCCGCGTATAGCGGAACTTCCTCCAGCTCCACGCGGCCGCGCTCCGCCCGGGAAACGGACAGGGGCATGGCTTCGTCCTGAGCCAGGTGCGTCAGCAGGCTCTCCAGCGACTTTTGCAGCGGCAAAACGCCCTCGTTGTCCAACGACACCTGCAAATGCCCGTCCACCCGCCGCGCATAGCGCAGGCGCGCCGGCACGTGCAGCGCTTCCAGGGCCGAGGAAATGGTGTGCGCGGCGCTGAGATCGTTGAGGTTTTCCCCCGCCGCCATCACGCCCAATTCCCCCAAAGCCCCGCACATGGCCGACAGGTGCGCCACCGTCAATTCCCGCTCAAAGCGCGCTTTGCGGGCGGTTTGTTCCCTGCGTATGCGCAAGGCCAGCGCTTCCCGCGCCGTCTCGTCCGCCGCTTCCGCCCGCAGGCAGCCGTGTTGGGCCAAGGCAGGCACGGTGGTCTCGTCCACGGTTCCTCCGCGGCGGCTGACGTCCATCAGCGCGCCGAGCATGCGCTCGGTTCGCGCCCGCGACCGTCCCCAGCATGTTTCGCGGTTGGCGCATTGGGCGCACAGCAATTCCCCCAGCTCCGCCCCGGCGCTCGGCGTCTGCGCGCCTTCGCCGGGCAGCGCCTGGGCGACGTCGCGCAGGGCTTGCTGCATATGCGCGATGCGTTGGGTGAGAAAGGTGGTTTCCATGCCGTCCAGGGGCGGCGTCACGCCATGCAGCCAGGCGCGCAGGCGTTCCACCGCCTGGCTGGGCAACAGGGCGTAGCAAACCGCGCCCACGGCCCCGGCCCCGTAGCCCAACGGCGGCTGAG
>DVME01000017.1 GCA_018715175.1 Candidatus Limiplasma stercoravium | reverse complement strand
AATGCCCATGAACAGCACGATCATCAGGTTGATGATGGGCCCGGTAAGGCCCACGGCGCCCAGCGCCGCGTCGCCCACGTAGCGGCCCACCACAATGGCGTCCACGGTGTTGTATAGCTGCTGCGCCAGGTTGCCCAAAAGCAGCGGTATGGCAAACAGCGTAATCCCCGTCAGGGGGCTTCCCTGCGTCAGATCCCGCGGGGCGAAGAGCGCCTTAAGCGTTTGCATGGGCAAGGCTCCTTTCGTGGGCGGCTAGGGGTGCAGCACCGTGCCCATGGGGTCGCCGTGAAGCACCTTGAGCACGTTTTGCGGAGGTTCCAGCCCAAAGACGCGCACCATAGGCACCGCGTTGTCGCGCAGCATGATGAAAGCGGCGGCGTCCATGACGCCCAGGCCGCGCTGGGCGGCTTGGGCATAGGTGAGGTCGGGAATCAGCGTGGCGCTTGGATCCGTATGCGGATCCGCGGTGTAAACGCCGTCGATGTTTTTGGCCATGAGGATGGCGTCGCATTGCAGTTCGATGGCGCGCAGCACCACCGCGCTATCCGTGGAAAAGCAGGGATTGCCCAGCCCGCAGGCCAACAGCACGATTTCCCCCGCCTGGAGCAGCTTGTCCGCCTCGACCGCGTTAAAGCTCGTGGCAAAGCGGCTGATGTCCACGGCGCTCATCACCGTAGCCCGCTGCCCCTGGCGCGCCAGCGTATCGCGCATGTACAGGCAGTTTTGCAGCGTAGCCAGCATACCCATCTGGTCGGCGGCCACGGTTCCCATGCGCATGGCGTCGCCGCGGCGTCCGCGCCACACGTTTCCTCCGCCAATGACCACCGCCAGCTCCACGCCGCTGCGGGCGACATCGGCCAGCATTTGCGCCGTGCGCTCAAACTTCTCGTGGCAAAACAACCGGCCTTCCACACCCAGCGCCTCGCCGCTGAGTTTAAGGATCGCGCGTCGGATGGTTGGCATGAGCGTATCTCCTTTCCAAACAAAACAGCGGGGAACGGCTTGGCCTGCGCCGCCCGGCTTCCGTGGAAAGGGAAGCCGGGAAACCCGCGCCGGTGGGGACAAAGCCCTGCCGTTCCTCGCTACCTGGCGCTGCGGCCACGGTGTGGCGCTCGCGCTTATTTCTTTTGCATGGCCGCGATTTCGTCGGCCAGGTTGTCCTTGCGCTTCTCGATGCCTTCGCCGCGCTCAAACCGCTCGAAAGCGGCCACGGTGATGTTGGCGCCGATTTCCTTGGCAACCTCCGCGCACAGCTGGGCGATGGTTTTATCGCCGTCCTTGACAAAGGGCTGCTCCAGCAGGCAAACCTCGCCATAGTACTTCTTGATGCGGCCTTCGACCATCTTGTCCACGATCTTTTCGGGCTTGCCCTCGTTGAGCGCCTGGGCGCGCAGGATGTCGCGCTCCTTGTTCAGGGCCTCGGTGGGCACTTCCTCGCGGCGCACAAACAGCGGCTTAGCGGCGGCGATTTGCAGGGCCACGTCATGGTAGAAGGTGTGGAAAACCGGGTTGGCGAAGGTGTCCGCGTTGTCGTTTTCAACCTTGAGCAGCACGCCGATCTTGCCGCCCATGTGGATGTAGCTTTCCACAACGCCGTTGGTCAGGGCGTAACGGGCGAAGCGGCGAATGGAGATTTTCTCGCCGATGGACACGGTGGCGTCGCTGACCAGGTCGGTAATGGTCTTGGCGGGATCGTCCACGAAGGGCTGGCCCATGAGGGTATCCACGTCGGCGGGATTGGAGAGGGCGATGTGCTTGGCCACGTTGCGGCTGAAGTTGATGAAGTTGTCGGTCTTGGCCACAAAGTCGGTCTCGCAGTTGACTTCCACGATAACGCCCACGGAGGCGTCGTCGGTGATATAGCTGGCCACGACGCCCTCGGCGGCAATGCGGCCGGCTTTCTTGGCGGCGGCGGCCAGACCCTTCTCGCGCAGCCACTCCACGGCTTTATCCATATCGCCCTGGGCTTCCATGAGGGCCTTCTTGCAGTCCATCATGCCGGCCTGGGTCATTTCACGAAGCTCTTTGACCATTTGGGGAGTGATGTTAGCCATATGAAAAACCTCTCCTTAATCTATGCTTTGGGTACGCCGGCGCTTAGGCCTCGGCCTTGGTTTCCTCGGGAGCGGCCTCGTCCTGCACACCCTGGCGGCCTTCCAGCACGGCGTCGGCCAGCTTGCCGGCAATGAGCTTCACGGCGCGGATGGCGTCGTCGTTGCCGGGAATGACGTAGTCGATCTCGTCGGGATCGCAGTTGGTGTCCACGATGGCCACGATCGGGATGCCCAGGGCGCGCGCCTCGCTCACGGCGATGTGCTCCTTGCGCGGATCCACCACAAACAGCGCGCCGGGCAGCTTTTTCATCTCGCGGATGCCGCCCAGGTTGGCCTCGAGCTTCTCGCGCTCGTGCTGCAGGCGGATGACCTCTTTCTTGGGCAGGCGCTCAAACTGGCCCTGCTGTTCCATCTTGTCGATTTGGTTCAGCCGGTCCACGCGGGTGCGGATGGTGCGGAAGTTGGTTAGCATGCCGCCCAGCCAGCGGTTGTTGACATAGAACATATTGCAGCGCTGCGCCTCGGACGCGATGCTTTCCTGCGCTTGCTTTTTGGTGCCCACAAACAGAAGGCTCTTGCCTTCCATGGCCAGGTCGCGCACGAAATTGTACGCCTCGTCCGCCTTGCGCACGGTCTTTTGCAGGTCGATGATGTAGATGCCGTTGCGTTCGGTGAAGATGTACTGGGCCATCTTGGGGTTCCAGCGGCGGGTCTGGTGGCCGAAGTGAACGCCGGCTTCCAGAAGCTGCTTCATGGAAATGACTGCCATTTTGGGTTCCTCCTTGTTTTTTCCACCCTTTGCGTCGTCCCGTTGCGGTCACCGCCGTTAGGCGGCACAAACGCAAGGTCGACAAAGGTGCGTAATCGTTGGAAGTATAGCACAAGCGCCGCCGTTTGGCAAGGGGCGGCGCCTGATTTTTTGCGGTCTAATCATCCCAAAAACTGTACCGTCACCGCGCGTCCCAGGGGCGCCTGCTGAGATAAGGCGCACGTCACCCCGTCTTTGCACAGCGGCGCTTGGACGGGGTACGCCCGCGCGCCGTCGCAGATGCGCAGCAGGTAGGTCGCGTCCTGCGGCGCCAGCTTGCCGTGGCGCTCCAGGCGAATCACCGTCCGCCCAGGCTCCCGCGCTTCCACCTGCCCCTCCAGCGCATAGGGACGGCCCAAAAGCCGCCAAGCCTCTCGCGCGTTGCCCTTCGCCACCTCCCGGCGTACCGCCGAGGAGCTGACCTCACGCCCGTCCAGCCGGATTTCCGGCACCACGGAGACCCCGAAGCCCAGGCCCGCGCCCAGGGCGTCCAGCAGCGCCGGACGGCCCAGCCCGCCCCGGCCGAAGGTATGGTTGTAGCCGCACACCATGTACGCGGGATGAAACCGACGCACCAGCTGACCCACATAGACCTCCGGTTCCATGGCTAACCATTCTTTCTGGACGGGCATGGCATACAGCACGTCCGCGCCCATTTCGCCCAGCAGCGCGGCGCGTTCCGCCAGCGTGGACAGCATCGGCGGGCATTTCTGCGGCGAAAGAACCGACAACGGATGCTGCGCAAACGTGCAGACCACCAATTCCGCGCCCAGGCGATCCGCCAAAGAACGCGCGCGGCGCACCAGCACCCGATGCCCCAGGTGTACCCCGTCAAACATGCCCAGCGCCAGCACCGAGCGAGCGCTGGCGTATTTCCCGTCCAACACAAGCTTCAAGGCTTCTCCTCCATTCCTTACGCGCCCAGCCAGGTACGCAGGCGCACTCCGTCGCCCATGCGCACGGCGACTCCCAGCAGCTCGCCGTCCAGCCGCAAAAAAAACGGGGCGCCCTGCGCAGCCTCGGGCGGCAAAAGCGGCGCGAACGCGCGCCACGGCATGGTCTGCCCCGTCCTTGCCGCAAACGCAAGCGCCGCGGGCGCCTGCACGCAAGGCAGGCGGCTGAGCGCCGTTTCGGGCGGAATGAGCCGCAAGCGGCCTTCCCGCGCCCGGCGCGCCACTTCCTCCAAGGGAAGGGCCGTCTCCAGCGTAAACGGGCCGCTCTGCGTGCGCAACAAAAAGCGCAGATGCGCCGGGCAACCCAGCGCCCGTCCCAGGTCGTGGCAGAGCGTGCGCACATAGAAGCCCTTGGAGCAACGCACGCTCAGCAGCGCGCCGTGGTCGCCGGTCATGCGCATCAGGCGCAGTTCATGGGCCACGACGCGGCGCGGCTGCGCCTGCGCCTCCACGCCGGCGCGCGCCAGCTGATACAGCCGCTTGCCGTCCTGCTTGACGGCGCTGTAAGAGGGCGGCGTTTGCCATTGCTCGCCTTCAAAGGCCCGCAGCGCCTGCGCCAGAGCCTGCGCGTCGGGATAGCGGTCGCCCACGGCGATCGCCCTGCCCTGCGCGTCCTGCGTATCCGTGGCCACGCCAAAGGCGACCTCGGCCACATACGCCTTTTCCTTGTCCTGCAAGTCGTCAAACAGCCGGGCGGCTTTGCCCACCATCACGGGCAGCACGCCCGCCGCCTCGGGATCCAGCGTTCCGGCATGCCCCGCCTTCACGCCGCCCAGCAGACGCCGCACATAGCCCACCGCCGCCGCGGACGAGCACCCCGGAGGCTTGAGCAGATTCAAAAAGCCGCACAGCGGCGCGGCGCTCAGCATTGTACCAGGCGCACCAGCGCGCGCCACACGGTTTGGGCCGCTTCCGCCAACGGCCCATCCATCACCACGCCCGCCGCCAACGAATGCCCGCCGCCGCCCATGGACTGCGCCAGCTCGTCCACGCGGTAAGGCGGCAGCGAGCGCAGGCTCAGCTTCACGCGGCCGTCGGGGGTCTCGCGGGCAAAGCAGGCGGCTTTGACGCCTTTAAGGTCGATGGCATAGTCCACCACGCCCTCGGTGTGCATGGGCAGCGCGCCGGCCCGCGCAAGCATATCGTTGCTCAGCGTCAGCAAGGCCACGCGCCCGTCGTCGCTGAGGCGCAGCGTGGGCAGCACCTGTGCCAGCACCCGCACGAACGGCTCCTGCTTTTGGCGAAACAAAAGCCGCGCATACTTGGCCAGCGGCAGCCCGGCCCGCATGAGATCCGCCATCATTTCAAAAGATCGCGCGTCCGTGCTTTCGTATATGAAGTTGCCCGTATCCGTGGAAAGGCCCGTATACAGGCACACGGCCTCCTCCTGCGACAGAGGCTGCCCAAGGCGCGCAAGCAGGTCGTGAACCAGGAGCGCCGTGGCGGGCGCATGGCCGTCCACCACATTGACGCCGGCAAAACCGGGGTTGGTGGCATGATGATCCAGCGCGCACGACAACGCGGCGGCCAAAAACCGCGGGGCAAAGACGCCCATGCGATCCGCGGCGCTCACATCCACCGCCACGGCAAGGGCCCGGTCGTCCCAGGGCGCCCGGGCATCCTCCACGGCGCCTACGCCCGGCAGAAAGTCCAAATAATCGGGCACCGCGCCGTCCAGCAGCACGCGCGCGCGCTTTCCCATCCGGCGCAGCCGGTGCCACAGCGCCAGGGCGCTGCCCAGGGTGTCGCCATCGGGAAAGATATGGCACAACAGCAACACGCTGTCCGCCGCTTGCACGGCGGACAGCATGGCGTCCATCGCATTAGGTTGATTCATCGCTGTTTTCCTCCGCCTGCACCTGCTTGAGCACAGAGGCGATGCGCACGCCGTACTCGATGTTGTTATCCTGTTCAAAGAGGATCTCCGGCGCATAGCGGATAATCATGCGGCGGCCCAGCTCGTGGCGCACATAGCCCGCCGCGCTTTTGAGCGCGGCCAGCAACGGAGCGCGGTTTTCGTCCTCCAATACGCTGACGTAGACCTTGGCGTAGCGCAAGTCGCGGGTCACCTCGGCGCGCGTGACGCTGAAGGTGCCCTGGATGCGCGGGTCGGACAGCTGCTCGCGGATGATTTGATCCACCTCGCGGCGCACCTGCTCGCTGATGCGGTCGATGCGTTGATAGCTCATGGGTACTCCTTCGGGGGCGTCAGCGCTCGATTTCCTCCATGATGAAGCACTCGATCACGTCGCCCTCCTTGATGTCGTTATAGCCGTCGAAGCTCACGCCGCACTCGAAGCCCTCGTTAACCTCGCGGGCGTCGTCCTTAAAGCGCTTGAGGCTGGACAGCTTGCCTTCAAAGATGACCACATTGTCGCGCAAAAGGCGGGCCTGCGCGTTGCGCTGCAGCTTGCCGTCCTTGACGTAGCAACCGGCCACGGTGCCGGCGCCGGTGATGCGGAAGGTGTTGCGCACCTCGGCATGGCCGAGCATGACCTCGCGGAACTCGGGATCCAGCAAGCCTTTCATGGCTTTTTGGATGTCCTCGATGGCCTGATAGATCACGCGGTAGAGGCGCACGTCCACGCCTTCGTGGGCGGCGGCGTCCTTGGCGCCGGCGTCGGGACGGATGTTAAAGCCGATGATGATGGCGTCGAAGGCGGAGGCGAGGTTGACGTCGTCCTTGGTAATGGCGCCCACGGCGCTGTGAAGGATGTGAACCTTGACCTCGTCGTTGGACAGCTTTTCCAAGGCTTGTTTAACCGCTTCCACGCTGCCCTGCACGTCGGCCTTGACGATGATGTTGAGCGTGGTTTGCTTGCTCTGGTCAATGCGGCTGAAGAGATTGTCCAAGGATACCTTGGAGGAGGCGGCCACGCGCGCGGCTTTCAGCTTGTCGCGCCGCTCCTGAACCACCTCGCGGCCCAGGTGATCGTCCGCCACGGCCATCATGTCGTCGCCGGCGTTGGGCACCTCGGTAAAGCCGGACACCTCCACCGGCATGGACGGGCCGGCGTCGTTGACGCGCTCGCCGCGGTCGTTGACCATCGCGCGCACGCGACCGCTGGCCAGGCCTGCGACCACGTTGTCGCCCACGTGCAGGGTGCCGTTTTGCAACAGCACGGTGGCAACAGGGCCGCGCGCTTTGTCCAGCTTGGCCTCGATGATGACGCCCTTGGCCATGCGGTTGGGGTTGGCGCGAAGCTGAAGCACGTCCGCCTGCAAAAGGATCATTTCCAGCAGATCGTCCACGCCTTCGCCGGTATGGGCGCTCACGGGCACCATGATGGTCTCGCCGCCCCATTCTTCAGGCACCATTTCGTATTTGGTAAGGTCTTGCTTTACGCGGTCGGGGTTGGCGGCTTCCTTGTCCATCTTGTTGATGGCCACGATGATGGGCACGCCGGCGGCCTTGGCGTGGTTGATGGCCTCCACGGTCTGCGGCATCACGCCGTCGTCGGCGGCCACCACCAGCACGGCAATGTCCGTGGACTGCGCGCCGCGGGCGCGCATGGCGGTAAAGGCCTCATGGCCCGGCGTATCCAGGAAGGTAATTTGCCGGCCGTCGATGCTCACGGTATAGGCGCCGATGTGCTGGGTAATGCCGCCCGCTTCGCCCGCGGTTACGTGCGAATGGCGGATGTAGTCCAACAGGGACGTCTTGCCATGATCCACGTGGCCCATGATGGTCACCACGGGCGGGCGGCTGACCAAGTCCTCCTCGGCGTCCTCAAAGTCGGTGTCGATGAGGGCTTCCTCGGCGGTCTTGGCGATGTTGAGCTCCAGCTCCACGCCAAAGTCGCTGCAAACGAGGCTGGCGGTATCGTAGTCCAGCTCGCTGTTGATGTTGGCCATGATGCCCAAAAGCAGAAGCTTTTTGAGAATTTCGCCCGCCGGCTTGCCGATGCGCTCGGTCAAGTCCTTGACGGTGATGGTTTCAGCAGTCATGTAGGCCTTATCGATCTTGATGGGGGCCATCATCTGCTGGACGCTGGGCTTTTTGGAGCGGGCACGGCGGCCGCCGCGAACCACGTCGTCATCCAGGCCGTTAAAGCTCTCGCGGGCCAGCTGCTTGCGGTTTTTGGCCACGCGCTCGGGGTCATGCTGGCGCACGTAGTTTTTCTTGTTGGGGTCGTAATTGCTCACGCGCTCCTTTTCAGCCGCGGGCGCGAGATCGAGCGTAGGCTTGCGGCCAGGCGCAGGACGGGCGGGGCGGTTGAAGCCGCCGCCGGCAGGACGCGGCGCGGCGCCAGGCTGTGCGCTCTGAGCGGGACGGCCGTAAGGCCCCTGGGGATTGGCGGGACGGCCGTAGGGCCCCTGCGGGTTAGCCGGGCGGCCATAGGGCCCCTGCGGGTTAGCCGGGCGGCCATAGGGCCCTTGGGGATTGGCGGGGCGGCCGTAGGGCCCCTGCGGGTTAGCCGGGCGGCCATAGGGCCCCTG
>DVME01000016.1 GCA_018715175.1 Candidatus Limiplasma stercoravium | reverse complement strand
GAAAAAGTCCGCCTGTGGCGGCCTTTTCCGCCAAAACACATTTCCCCTGCGCCTTCGGCGCGGCCGGGGAAACGTGCAAGGAAACCTTGCTGCGCAAGGCTTCAGAATCCACCGCACATGTCGCTGGATTCGGAATACAGCTCGGAGGGCTGCGGCCCTCCGAACCTCCCAGAAGGTTTTTTGACAGTCTGGGGCAAGCCGCTTTTTTGGCGGCTTGCCTTTTTCTTTTTGGGAAGAAAAGGGCGGCTTTGTGCGTTCTATTGTGCAAAGAGAGGATTCATACGTCAAGGCGGATTACGTCAGCATGCAAACCGCTTCCGCAACGCCCGGCGCTTCCGTCAGCGGGCAAGCCAATCCCTTCCAGGCCGTTTTGAGCGGAGACTCTCCTTTTTGGAGCGTGTCCGAGGGACGCAGCATGTACCTGAGCGAGCTTGGCCAGAATCTGGACGGCCAGACCGTGACCTTTCCCCAATACGCGCTGGTTGATATGGACGCCGGCGGCGCGCAGGAAGCGGCGGTCAAGATGGTGGTGGACGGCAACGAGTACGAGTATGGCTACGTGGTCTTGGATCAGCGCAACGGCCAGACGTATGGCTATGAGGTGCCCTTGCGCTCGATGATCGACCTGAAGGCGGACGGAACGCTTTCTTATTCCAACGGCGCATCCAACGCGGGCTTTGGGCGTATGATGTTCTTCGACGACCGCTACAATATCCTCAACCTGGCCTTCAGCGTTTCCAATGCCGACGGCAGCGTTTCCTACTATTCCAACGACGTTCCCATCAGCCAGGAACGGTTTCAGGAGCTGCTCGGCCAGCAGAACTCCAAGACGGCCGTCGCATGGCAATGACGGCGGCCCTGGGCTGCGAGAAAAGCCCCGAACCGCCGTCATGGAAAGGCTGTCCTGATGTCAAAGGTTGAAAATACGCCGCGCGGACGGGCCCGCCTGGGTCACACCTTCTGTCCGCACCCCGGGCAAAACCGCGCGCCCGGGGTCAATTTTTGACCGCATCCCGCGCAAAAGCCCGAAGCCTGCGCCGCGCCGCATTCCGGGCAGAACTTGCTTCCCGCCGGGAGGGGCTTGCCGCAGGAAACGCAAGCCGCCTGCGCGCCAGCGGCAGACGCCGCGCCAAAGCTCTGGGCAAACATCTGCCCCATGGCCGCGCCCGCGCCCATGCCCACGCCCATGCCGGCCATGCCGCCGGCAGGGTTGTTGGCGGCTTCGCGCAGGGCTTCCGCCGCCTGATACTGTGCGTATTGGTTGATGTTGCCCGCCACGCCCATGGAGGTGCGCCGGTCGATGGCTTTTTCCACCTCTTCGGGGAGGCTGACGTTTTCCACGACCACGCCGCTGAGCTCCAGGCCGAGCGCCTCGATGCGCGGGCTCAGGGTTTCGCGCACGGATTGGCCCAGCTCCAGATAGTTGGCGGCCATGTCCAGCGCCGGGATTTTGCTTTGCGCCAGGGCGTCGCTCAAGCCGCTGACGAGGATGCTGCGAATTTGGCCTTCCACGCCTTCCACGGTAAACAGCGAGCTCGTGCCGAAAACTTCCTTCATAAAGACCACGGGATCCTTCACCCGGAAGGAGAAGGAGCCGAAAGCGCGAATACGGATCATGCCAAACTCGCTGTCGCGCATCATCACGGGGTTGTTGGTGCCCCATTTGCGATCCATGAATTGCTTGGTGCTGACAAAGTAGACGTCGCTTTTGAAGGGCGATTCAAAACCGAACTTCCACGCTTTAAGCGCGGTGAGCACCGGCAGGTTGCGGGTGGTAAGCTCGTGGCGGCCGGGGGTGAAAACGTCGGCCAAGCGTCCCTCGTCCACAAAAACGGCAACCTGGCTTTCGCGTACCGTCAGCTGCGCGCCCATCATGATTTCCTTGCCGTTCATGTCGTATTTGTGAACCATGGTGTGGCCGGTATCATCGGTCCACTCGATCACGTCGATCAGCTGACCGCCCACGATGTTGCGAATGAAACCCATGCGTTTTCTCCTTTCCCAGTTACGCTTTGTCTTGCGCGGCAAAGGCGGCCAGGCCGCTGACCCGGCATACCTCCGTCACTTTCAGCTCCAGCCCCAGATAGTTGGCAATCTGCTCCACCGTTTCCTGGATGTAATCATAGGCTGCGTTTTCGCTCAGGCCGTCCGCCTCGCTGCGCGGATAGCACAGCACCCGCACCTCCTGGGGGGAGACGACCGCCACATGCAAGACCATATGGTCGTGCGTATGGCCGAAAAAGTTGCGCAGCGCGGTTTCCAGGCGCTCGCTGCCATAGTGCCAACGCTCGGACAAAAAAACGTCGTCCGCCGGCGGCAGCTCCAGCCTGCCCAGCACGCAAGGCACGTCCAGGCGTTCCCGCACGCGGTAGAGGCGCATTTGTTTGCGCATTTCCTCTACCGTGGGCACCAAACCGCACAACACCTTGCGAATCCACCGCTCCTGCTGCTGAAGCATGCGGTAGTCCTCGTCGTAAAGGTCGTTGGAATCGTCCGCGTGCAGCCGCGACAGCAGGCTTGATACCTCGCGCATCACGCGCTGTTGATCCTCGGCGGTTTTTTCGATGGGGAAAATGGGCAGGTTGGGCGCGTTTTCCTCCAGGTAGGCATACAGCGGTTCAAAGGCGGGCGCGTCGTCTATGGCCATGGCGTCGATATGATGCTTGCGCATGCATTCCAGCGCAGCCTCCACACTATCGCGCAGACGCGGGGGCTTGAAGCCCAGGGCATCCCAGCCTTGCAGGGAAGCAAACAGCTCCTGTACCTCCTGTTTGCCGGTTACGATCAGCAATCTGTACACTTCCATACCTCCAACGCATGCTTGGTGTGGGCGCAACCGTACCTTTTCATTATACATTGTCATACGTGAAATTTCAATGCTTCGATTTCTCCGCTTTAGGGCAAATCGCCTGCGGGCTGCATCCAAGCGTCGCGCCAGCACACGCGGCTCAACCCATGAAAGGCCCTTAGCCGATCCAGCGCGTCCTCCATCGCCCACAGGAAGCGGTTGGTGACGGCAAAGCCGTTTTCGGGCCAAAAGCGCTGAACCCACAGAATGCCTTCGCGCCGGTCGCACACGGGTTCCACCCGCCCGGCAAAACCTTCGCCGTAGAGCACGGGCAGCACGTAATACCCGTAGCGGCGCTGGCTTTCGGGGGTGTAAATTTCCCATTTGTAGGAGAAGTGAAACAGCGCGGCAATCAACCGCCGATCCCACATTAGGCAGTCCAGCGGCGCCAGAAGCGCAACGCGCTTTTCCGAAGTGAGGGGCTGGGCGCACGCCTCCAACAGTTCCCGCTCCGCGCTGAGCAGGTAGAGCGGCTTGTCGATGCCTTCCACCTGAAGCGGCGCGATCTCGCCCGCGGCGAGCAAGGCGTCAAAGCATTCGTTACGGGCCTGGGCGTTGAGACCGTTGACGCCCAGCCAGGCGTCGCTGGCGGCGTTCCACAGCAGGCCGACGGCCCCGATGCGCCGCTTGACCTGCCACTTTTGCAGCGCCCGTTCGTTTTCCAACGGGCATGGCGCCGCCAAAAGCTCCGCGGGCAGACAGTCCGACGCCAAAGCATAGCTTTTGACCGTCCCGCTTTTGTGATGCACCACCAGATCGCCGCGGAAATACAGCGTTTCCAGCGCTGCGCGCCCCAGCGACGTAGAGCTCCAGTACCAGTCGGCCTTTTCTTTTATGCCCAGTTCCTGCGCGGACAAGCAGCCCCTTTGGTGTACGGCGTTTAAGACCTCCGAGGCGATGGCGTCCACCGCCTCGGCGCTGCGCGTGTGATTGCGAAAACTCTGGCGCGTAAAAGCCAGGTAGGGCCAATCCTCCACGGACAGAATGCACATGTTTTTGTCGAAGTAATCCAGGAGGGTACGCCTTTGATACAGCTCGCAGGCCAGCATTTCCCGGCTGAAGCCTTTTACCCGCGCCAAAAACGCCAGTTCGTGGCTTTTGCCGCACACATCCACCGGATCGTACTGCACGCAGCCGACCTGCCGCACGTAGGCCAAGAGCCCCTGGGCGCCCTTGAAGCGCTTTGCGCCCAGCAATCCCTGCCTGGCCAACAAAAACCGCCTTGCCTGCTGCGGATGAATGATGCCCGTCATGGCCGCACCCCCATTTTGCTCATCATACCACGCGGAACAAACGTTCGTCAACCACGGGCGGAGCAAAACGTCCAAGCGTTGCATTTCGCGCCGTTGTGCGTTATACTTTTAGACACGCAATGGATAGGGAGGCGCGCGCATGCGAATCACCATGATCTGCATTGGTTCCACAGGCGATGTGCGGCCCTATATCGTGCTGGGACGCGAGCTCAAGGCGCGCGGGCACGATGTGGCCCTTTGCGCGTTTGCCACTTTCGAATCCCTGGTTAGGCAAAACGGCCTGCGCTTCTTGCCCGTGAGCGGCGACGCGAAAATGTTTATGTCCAACCTGCTGGACGGCTCCAGCGGCGTGGCCTATCTCAAACAGGTGCGCGATACGCTGCGCGCCTTCATCACGCCTTTTTTGCGCGACTTGGAAGAGGCCACCGAGGGCGCGGAGGCCATCGTCGCCACTTATTTGGGGCAGGTGCTGCGCTCCTTTGCCGAAATGCGCCGCGTGCCTTTTGTGCAGACCCATTACTTTCCCATGGATCTCAACACCCAAACGCCCATTTCGTCCGCGCCGGGCCAGCATGTGGGGAAGATATGGAACGCGGCCACCTATCCCCTGGCCTACCTGTTGGTAAGCACGCTGGAAAAATACTACCTCTCCGACTGGCGGGAGGCCCATGGCCTTGCGCCCCGCAAGCTTTCCACCACAGGCGACTACGAGCTGATGGGCCACACCATCCCCGTGCTTTACGCCCTCAGCCCCCTCATCATGCCCCGGCCTACCACCTGGGGCGAAAACATCCACATGACGGGCTACTGGCGGGAACTTCCCGCCCAGAATTATACGCCGCCGCCTGAGTTGGAGGCATTTTTGGCCTCGGGCGAAAAGCCGGTATACATCGGATTTGGCTCCATGAGCAGCGGCAATATGGAGGAAACGCTGGACATCGTGGCCCAGGCGGTGCGGCAAAGCGGCGTGCGCGCGGTGCTGTCCATCGGCTGGGGGAAGGCGTGCGTGAAGGGACGCGAGGACTTGTATGTGGCGGATTACGTGCCGCACGACTGGCTGTTTGAGCAGGTGAGCGCCGTGGTGCATCATGGCGGCGCGGGCACCACGGCGGCGGGCATCCTGGCCGGCCGGCCCACGCTGATCATTCCCTTTGGTGGCGATCAGCCTTTCTGGGGCAACCGGGTTCACGCCCTGGGCATCGGGCCGCGGCCCATCGCGCGCGACCGGCTGACCTCCGAGCGGCTGGCCCGGGCGCTGGGCGCGTTAACCTCCACGCCGCGCTACCGCGTGGCCGCCCGCGAGCTAGGGCAGCGCTTGCGCCTGGAAAACGGCGCGGCCAACGCCGCGGATATCATCGAAAGCGAGCTGCAAAAGTGGCGCGACGAAGAAGCCGCCAAAGGCGGCGCATAAGGAGGAACAATCCCATGCCTTACACGTTGGCAGACCTCAAACCTGGACAGAGCGCCGTGGTTAGCGCCGTGGGCGGAGAGGACGCGCTGCACCGGCACCTGTTGGACATGGGCCTCACGCCCGGCGTGAAGGTGCTTTTGCAAAAGACCGCGCCCATGGGCGACCCGGTGGAGATCCATCTGCGCGGCTACGCGCTAACCCTGCGTCTGGAGGACGCGCGCAAGATCACCTTGGCGGACGAGCCAAAAGCATAGCAAGGGGATTGACATGACGTATACATTTGCGTTGGCAGGCAACCAAAACAGCGGCAAAACCACGCTTTTCAATCAGCTCACGGGCGCCAACCAGCACGTGGGCAATTGGCCGGGCGTGACGGTGGAACAAAAAACCGGCACCATGCTGCACCATCACCACGGCCAGGATACGCACATCGGCCTACCCTGGCACTTGCGCCGCCGCGGAAAGGCCGAGGACAGCGTGCCGCAGAAATACTCCGACGTCACCGTCGTGGATCTGCCCGGCATCTACTCCCTCAGCCCTTATTCCATGGAGGAAATCGTCAGCCGCAACTATATCGTGCGCGAAAAGCCCGATTTGGTCATCAACATTGTGGACGCCACCAACCTGGAACGCAATCTCTACCTCACCTTGCAGCTGTTGGAGCTGGGCCGGCCCGTGGTGGTGGCCCTCAACATGATGGACGAGGTGCGTAGCCATGGCGACGCCATCGACCTCAAGGCCCTGGAAAAGGGCTTGGGCGTGCCGGTGGTGGCCATTTGCGCGCGCCGCGGCGAAGGCCTGGACGAGCTGGTGCGGCGCAGCATGCTGGCCGCTGCGCGCCGCCAGCTTCCCGCGCGGCTGGACATCTGCTCCGGCGAGGCGCATAAGGCCCTGCATGCCATCGAACACCTGGTGGAGCAGCCCGCCATGGCGCAAGGCCTCATGCCGCGCTACGCGGCTACCAAGCTCTTTGAGGGCGACGCCCCCATGATGGAGGAGCTTGAGCTTAAGCCGGACACCCGCCACATCATTGAGGAAATCCTTTGCGCCATGGAGCGCGAGGTGGGCATGGAACGCGCCGCGGTGATGGCCGACACGCGCTACCGCTTCATCGAAGGCTTGCTGGCAACATGCTATACCCGGGCCAACCGGCCCGAAGGCAGCCTGACGGATCGCATTGACAATGTGCTGACCCATCCGGTGCTGGCCATTCCCGTGTTCCTCATGATGATGCTATTGGTGTTTTTCATTACTTTCGGGCCGCTGGGCACCTGGGTGGCGGACGGGTTTTCCGGCCTGGTGGACAATGGCATCGCGCTTTTGGCCAATGCCCTGGATCGTTGGGGCGTGCATCCGCAGGTTCGAAGCCTGGTGGTGGACGGCGTGTTGACCGGCGTGGGCAGCGTGCTGTCGTTTTTGCCGCCTATTCTTATCCTGTTCTTGTTGCTGTCTGTGCTGGAGGACAGCGGCTATATGGCCCGGGCCGCCTTCTTAATGGATAAACCGCTGCGCAAGCTGGGCCTGAACGGACGCAGTTTCATCCCCATGATGATGGGCTTTGGCTGCACCGTGCCGGCCGTGATGAGCGCCCGGAGCATGAACAACCAGCGCGACCGGCGCTTTACCATCGTCCTTACGCCCTTTATGAGCTGCGGCGCCAAGGTGCCCATTTACGCGCTGTTTACCGCCGCCTTTTTCCCGGGACAGGGCGTTTGGGTGATGGCAGGGTTTTACGCGCTGGGCATCGTGGTGGCCATTGCCGCGGGGCTGGTGCTCAAGCGCCTGGTTTTTCACGGCGACGCCGCGCCCTTTATCATGGAATTGCCCGCCTACCGCCTGCCCACGCCCGGCAACGTGCTGCGCCAGTTGTGGGACAAGGCGCGGGATTTCATCAAGCGCGCGTTTACGGTGATCTTTTTGGCGACGCTGGTGGTATGGTTTTTGCGCAGCTTTACCTTCCGCCTCAGCCCCGCGCCGGATATTCCCAGCAGCATGCTGGGCGTCATCGCCGGCGCGATCGCGCCGGTGTTTGCGCCGGCGGGCTTTGGCACGGTGGAAGCGTCTACCGCGGTGCTGACCGGCGTGATGGCCAAGGAAAGCGTGGTGAGCACCCTGAGCGTGCTCGCCGGCGCGGACGCGGAAAGCGCGCAAATGCTGGCCTCGCTGCATACCGTCTTCCCCAGCGCGCTGTCGGCGGTGGCGTTTTTGACCTTTGTGCTGCTCTATATGCCCTGCGTGGCCGCCTTTGCCGCCATGCGCCACGAGATGGAAAGCGGACGCTGGGCTGCCGCCGCCGTATGCGTGCAGACGGCGCTGGCCTGGGTACTGGCCACAGGGGTCTACCAGATCGGCCGGCTTGCGGGCCTGGGTTGAGGTACGCGCATGCTGGCCGCCGTACTAAACTACGCCATTCCCGCCGCGGCGCTGCTGTACGCCGTGTACCTCGTCGTTCGTCTGATCCGCCGGGGCTGCGGCGGCTGCGCGGGCTGCCCCATGTCGGGCGATTGCCGTCGTGCCATCCGCAAGAAAAAGGGAGAGAATACGCATGAATGATACCATCCGGCTCTATGGGCTCGTGCCAGATTCCATCGTGGACGGGCCGGGCTACCGCGCGGCCATTTTTACCCAGGGCTGTCCGCATCATTGCCCGGGGTGCCACAACCCCGATAGCCACGCCTTTGACGGCGGCCGCCTGTGGGCGCTCCAGGACGTGGAAGCGCGCTTCAGCGGCAACCCGCTTTTGAGCGGCATCACGCTTTCAGGCGGAGAACCGTTTTGTCAGGCGGGCGCGTGCGCCTGGCTCGCCCAGCGAGCGCATGCCCAAGGGCTTAACGTATGGACTTACACCGGCTACCTCTATGAACAACTGTTGGACAAGGCGCGAAAAACCCCGGAGGTAGCCGCGCTGCTCAATGAGACCGACGTGCTGGTGGACGGGCCGTTCGTGCTGGCCCAACGCTCGCTGGAACTGGATTTCCGCGGCAGCCGCAACCAGCGCGTCATCGATCTTAACCAAACGCGCGCGACGGGAAACGTGGTGCTATGGAACCCGCCGCAATGGTAAGGAGGCGGTAGCGTGCCTAAGCTGACTTTGCTTGCCACGGGCGGCACGGTGGCCTGCACCCCGGGCGATAACGGCCTTGCGCCGACGCTTTTGGCCAGGGATCTGCTGCGTTACCTTGCCGACGACCTGCCCTGCGAAGTCAAAGGGCAGGACGTATTTTTGATGGATTCCAGCAACATGCAGCCGGAGGAATGGTCGGTGCTGGCCTGCGCCGTTCAAGAGGCGCTGCGCGACAGCGACGGGGCGGTGATTACCCACGGCACGGACACCATGGCCTATACCGCCGCGGCGCTGAGCTATATGTTGGCCGGAATCGGCAAGCCCGTTATCCTGACCGGCTCGCAACTGCCTTTGCTGCACGCCCTGACCGACGCGCGGCTCAACCTTTTGCGCGCCATGGACGCGGCGCTCAGCGGCGTGCCGGGGGTGTATGTGTGCTTTGGGGATATGCTCATCTCCGGCGTGCGCTGTGTCAAAACGCATACCACCTCCATGACGCCCTTCGCCAGCGTCAATGCGCCGCCGGCCGGACGCTTCGACGCGGAGGGTCTGCACATTGACCATCCGCAGCCCTATTGCCCCTTGACGCCCGGCGAGCCTTTCCGCGTCCGGTCATCCATCGATCCGCGGGTGCTGCTAATCAAGCTGGTGCCGGGCACGTCGCCAGAGATTTTTCGGTTTTTGGGCGATGCCGGCTACCGCGGCTTGGTTATCGAGACGTTCGGCCTGGGCGGGCTGCATTACATCCGGCGCAACCTGGTCAGCGCCATGGAAGAGCTGGGAAAGCGCGGCGTGCGGATGTTGGCCGTAAGCCAATGCCTGTATGAGAAGGCGGATCTGAGCATCTACGAGGTCGGCCGGGGGTTGATGCGGCAAACCGTGGCTTCCGGGCGCGACATGACCACCGAAGCGGCCGTGTGCAAGATGATGTGGGCGTTGGGCCAGGAGCAGCCGGATCTCTGGCTGGCGCACCGGCTGGTGGGGGAATACCGGGAATAGACGGAGGGAGGCGAACCCCTGATGATACTGGCCGTGGATCTGGGCACCACCCATTGGAAAGCCGCCGTGTTTGATCCAGATACGGGGCTGAGGCACCTGGCGCGGATTCCCACGCCCACCGTGGAGGAAAACGGTTGGCCCTGCTATGATCCCCGGCGGCTGTTGGAACGCCTGCGGGAGTTGACGGACGGCATCCCATCGCAGGTACGGGGCGGCATTCGGGCGGTGGCGCTCAGCGGCATGGCGGAGGCGGGGCTATTGGTAGACGCCAAGAGCGCGGAGCCGCTGACCATGGTGTGGCCTTGGTTTGACCGCCGGGCGCTGCCGGTGTATGAGCGGCTGCGCGCGCAGGCGCTCTTTGCAGATCGCGGCGGCGTGACCGGCCTGCCCAACGCTTTCAAGTACGGCATTTACAAGCTGCTGGCCATGCGCGAGGCCGGCTGCGCGCTCGAGGGGGCGCGGTGGCTGGGGCTGGTGGAATACGCCGCGTTCTTGCTCACCGGCCGCATGGCGGCGGAGCCGACGCTGGCCGCCCGCACCTATGCCCTGGACGTCAACCGCCGCGCGTGGGATCTGGCGTTTTTGGACGCGCTGGGCCTGCCGCAAACGCTCTTTCCCGCGCTGAGCGAAACCGGCGCGCCCATGGGTTCGCTGAAGGAAGGCGCGCTGAACCTGGCGCCGGGCCTGCCCGTATGCCTGTGCGGACACGATCACGTTTGCGCCGCGCACGCCGCCGCGACCCTGGAGACGGGCGACGTGTTTTTGTCCATGGGCACGGCGCAGGTCATCCTGGTCACGCGCGACCGGTTTTTGCCGCAGGACGCCGCCTCGGGCCTGTCCTTTGGCCCGTCTCCGGTGGGCAAGCCCTACACCTGCTTGGGCTCCATCCAGTCCGCCGGCGGATCGGTCAACTATTTCAAGGAGCTGCTTTACCCCGGGCAACCGTTTGAAACCATGATGGAGGACGCCGCCTGCGCTCCAGCGCCCACGGGCCTGATGTATCTGCCCTATCTGGCGGGCAGCGGAGCGCCGCATCTCAATGCCGGCGCGCGGGGCGGGTTGATGGGCCTGTCGCCGCAGACGCGGCGCGGCGAGATAGCGGCGGCGGTTTACGAGGGCATCGCCCTGGAGACGCGCCTGGTGCTGGAGCGAATGGGCGGCGAGGCGGCCGGTTTTTGCGCCATGGGCGGGCTGACCCGTCATCCCCGGCTGATGCAGATCCTGGCGGATGTGACGGGCCTTGCGGCGCGCACGCCGGACATGGACGAGGGCACGCTGTACGGCGCGGCGCGGCTCGCGGCGCAAAAAGCCCTGGGCGAAACGCTTTTGCCGCTTGCGGGCGGACGAATTTTCCGGCCCGACGAGGAGCGGCACCGCGCGTACACGAATCTTTATCAGGAGCGATACCTTCCCTTCTCGGCGTTCGTCGCCGGCACTTGCGATGCGAAAGGATGAAGCGAAATGCAACGGCAACAGGCGATTCAGGAACTGATCCAGGCCGGCAAATGGATTGCGGACAAGAACATGACCTGGGGCAGCGCCGGCAACATGAGCGTGCGTCTGGACGAGGATACCCTGCTGATTACGGCCGGCGGCACACGGTTTGACAGCCTGAGCGAAGACAGCTTTACGCTCTACCATCTCCACAACGGCGAATACGAGGGCGGCAGGCCGTCCAAGGAGCTGCCCGTTCACCTGGCGGTCTACCGCGCCGTTCCCTGGGCGCAAGCGGTGGTGCATGCGTCGCCTTTCCATACCACGCTGGCCGCTTGCAGCGACCTGGCGCTTCCCAACGACTTGTTTGTGGAAAATATGTACTATTTGCAGCGCGTGCGGCGCATCGCCTATTTTCACCCCGGCAGCCAAGCCTTGGCGCAGGCGGTGCAGCAAGCCGCGCCCGATGGCAACGTCATATTGATGAACAACCATGGCGTGCTGATTTACGATGTGAACCTCGCGGAAGCGCTGACGGGCCTGGAGGTGACGGAAAACACCTGCCGCATGGCCCTGGCCGCAAGGCAGGCCGGGCTGACGCTCACGCCGGTGGACGCGGAAACCGTCCATAGCTTCCTCAACGACAGCGGCTACAAGAAGCCCAGGAAGTGGTAACGCCCCGTCCCATGGCTTGGAAAGCCTGGACTCGAACCGGCCTCTTTGACGCAAGAGGCGGCGCGCTCTGCGCCTCCCGACAGGCGCTGGCCGGCGGTTTTCTGTTGGGTTCTGAGCTGGGATTGGCGATATGCTGAACGAACTTATAGAAGCTGATGGTAGATGCCCGAGGAGTCGCAAATCTACTGATCTGATAATTTGACGGATTGGTATGAAACCACAAACACCAGGCTGGAGAAGCTCCTGGCGGCAAAGGCGCAGCGGGAAGCGAAGAACGGGGACGTTGACTGATAGCGGCTCTGGCTTACGGCGACCGACCTTGTGATCGCTTGTCGGGACGGGCGACTGATATTCAGGTTCCAGATGGGACATGAAATGACCATCTGCCCCAGATCAATTGAACCCCACAGGTACAGTAGCCTGTGGGTTTTATTTTGTCGACTGGAAACTTGAAGGAGCATGTGGTAAAATATTCATGAATAGACCAATTGATACTGAAAATGGCGATCATAATGACAAGCGATTGGGTCAGAGAGCGAATGATGAAGAATCTTCATTATACACTTCCCATTATCGCCAATACCGGCAAGGAGGTGTTTGAGAGTTAAACAGTAAATGGGGAGCGTTTCTGGCATTTTTACATGGTGAAAAAGTAATGGACGTATGTATTGAGCCTGCCAAATATAGGCCGCTATTACTTTCTGCGGTTTGGTTGTTGGGGCTAAGTCCTGATCACCTTGGGAAGCGGGGCAGGCTTTGCGGTTGTACCGATGGACGCATCAATGGCTGACAAAATAAAAATATTCCCTAAGTTTCCATATAGCCGAGAGTGAGGAGAGAACAAATTGAATACATATCCTACATATTACGCAAAATCGGCTGATGAAACGGGACAGCAGGAAACCAATCAACAACACCTTTCTCAAGTGGCGGAGCTGGCCAGGCAATTTGGAAAAGAGATTTTTCTTCCGACAACGGCATGGCTTTGCGGAATGTTTCACGACTTTGGAAAATACAGCGCACTATTTCAAAAGGTGCTTAACGGTACGGCGGGCGGAATTGACCATGCCATCTGCGGCGCGGTGTACTTATATGCGACAAAAGCACAGGGACGGGAAGCCTATCGCTTGGCGGCAACGGCGATTGCTGCTCACCATAGCACGCTGCGTTCCTATGAGAGCCTTTTGCCGGAGTTGAGCAGCATTTTGAAGGGACAAGGCTCCAGAATATGTGGAACGGGAAAACAGGCGGCTCTTTTTGGAGTACAGGAATACCAAGAGGCCATAGAAGCCTTTTGCCGTGACTTCCCGATGTTTTCGTTCCGAAAACTGGAGCCCGGCGAAAAGGGCACGCCATTAGAGAGCATGTTGCGCACGAGGATGCTGTTTTCCTGCCTGGTGGATGCGGACTATACGGTTTCTTCCCAAAAAGAATTCCGCAGCGAGACGCCTCTTTACGCTGAGCAACTGCTTCAAACCCTGAATACCTATTTGAACCAGCTTCGAGCCGGCTCACAAGCGGACCGTGAACTCAACCGGATTCGGGACCAGGTCTTTGAACGGTGCGGAGAGGCGGGCGAACAGAAACCGGGAATCTTCACATTGACCGCGCCGACCGGGGTGGGAAAGACCCTTTCCCTGCTGCATTTCGCCCTGCGTCACTGCATCGCCAATCAGGGGTTGCGGCGGATTATCGTGGTGCTTCCCTTCCTTACCCTGACGGAACAAAGCCAGCGGGAGTATGAAAAACTGATTCCCCATATTCTGACGGACCACAGTCAAAGCAAGCTTAGTGAAGAAGACCGCGAACTGGTCGCCCGGTGGGATGCCCCGTTTATCATCACGACATCCGTTCGCTTTTTTGAAGGCCTGTTCTCCTGTCAGCCCAAGGACTGCCGGAAACTTCATCAAATTGCACAGAGCGTGATTCTGTTCGATGAAGCGCAGAGCCTGCCCACGGACCTTATGACGGCAACGGTACAGACCGCCGATGCCTTGTGCAGGGACTATGGCTGCACGGTGGTGCTTTCCACCGCTACACAGCCGGATTTCAGCGCGCTGCAGGGAGTACAGTGCTGGCAGCCAAAAGAAATTCTTCCCAAAGGGAAATCGTATTATGAAGCGCTAAAGCGCGTGAATGTGGTTTGGAAACTGGAAGAACCCACTCCACTGAAACGCATTGCGGCAGAAATGCTGCGCCAGGACAATGCCTGTGCCATTGTCAACCTGCGGCGGCATGCGGCGGATTTGTTCCAGGAATTGAAACAGCATGCTCCGGCGGAGGAACTGTTCTTTCTGACAACCGATCTGTGCCCGGCTCATAGGAGCGCCGTCATTTCAGCGATCAAGGCTAGACAGAAGCAGGGCCTATGCTGCCGGGTTGTGGCAACACAATGCATCGAAGCGGGCGTCGATTTGGATTTTCATGCCATGTACCGGGCCCTGGCCCCTCTGGAGGCGATCATTCAAGCGGCCGGGCGCTGCAACCGGAACGGAAGAGCCAAGGACGGCGGCCAGCTCAAGGTATTCATCCCGGAAGACGAACGAAGAATTTATCCGGGAGACAGCTATCAAAAAGGCGCAGAAATCGTGAAGATCATGTGGGCCGCAGGCTGCCTGGATATTCATGACCCCGATGTCATTGCAGACTACTACCGCCGGCTCTTTCATGGCGCCAGGGACAGGGAAGCGTTAACCCGTGCCATCTTCAGCGAGGACTATGAGGCAGTGCGCCAGGAATACAGGCTGATTCGCAGACAGGGCGTTCAAGTCATCGTTCCCTATGATCCGAAACTCTTTCATCAGATCAAACTACAGGCGCAGCGCGACGGCCTGACGCCGGCGCTCATCAAGCAGGCGGCCCCCATCACAGTATCCACTTATGAAGAAGCTTCCGTTCGGAAGCACTGCGAACCGGTCTTGTGGCATAGGGGCCGCCAGGGCGGCAAAGTAGAAAGCGACTTTTTCCTCCTGCTTGCGGGGCATGAGGGCTGTTATCAGTCGGATATGGGACTCAGGCTGGATTCGTTCAATACGGATGGGGAGCCCTTTATATTCTAAATAATTCAAAAAAATAGAAAAAGTAGATTGATTTTCTGATCTTCATGATGTATAATATTACTGACAGCTGATTTAGCTGAGGAATTGAAATAGTAATATTATCAATTCCGGACCATGCGGGCATGCGTCCGGAGCATGGAGGTGAACAACTTGGAAATCGTATTGGAGGTCTGGGGAGATTTTGCCTGCTTTTCCCAACTTCAAGGCAAGGTCGAGCGTTTAAGTTTCCCTGTTCCCACCCCGTCAGCCGTGCGGGGGATTCTGTCCAGCATCTATTCGAAACCAGCGGAGTTTTTCTGGCAGGTCAATCGCATTGAGGTGCTCAATCCCATCCGGTACATCAGCTTCAAGCGCAACGAGGTCAAGTCAAAGGTGAAGGACAAGCCGATTTTTACGGACGAAGACCGTACCCAGCGTCAAACAGTCGCCCTGAGAGATGTGCGTTACCGCTTTGCAGCCAGCATTTGTCCTAGAGATGCTTTCACGGGAACGACGGCCCAGCTTTACGGGCAGGCCCTGCGGCGCATCCGGACCGGAAAGGCCTTTATGCAGCCCAGCCTTGGCCTGCGGGAGTTTGTAGCGTATTTTCAGGAGGGAGACAGCGAGAACGGCCCGCCGCCGATTCCGGTGGACATGGATCTGGGCCTGATGGTCTATGACATCTTTGACTTGCACGACTATGAGATTCGTAAAAAGGCCCGTCCCCAACTGTCTTTGTACCATTGCGTGATGAGGCAGGGCGTCATTCAGGTTCCGCCCTATGACAGCCCGGAGGTCCTGAAAGGAGCCGGCCTATGCTGAACGCGTTGTATCGCTATGCAATCCGGGAAAATCTGGTCCTCCCGGCAGGATACGTCAAAAAAGCGATCCGCGCCTATGTTTCCCTCGGCGCAGACGGCCGTTTTCTGGGCGTGATTCCGGGGGACGCGGACAAAGTTCCCTGCCCGGACATTGGCAGCATGGCCAACAGCGGCGAAAAATGCAATGTGCTGGCGGAGAAGCGGAGCATCCTCTTTCCGGGGGACGAAAAACAGCGGGACCAGTACGCCGCCAAAAGAGCCTATTTTCAGGCGGCGCTGTCCGAAGCGGCCCGCGAAGAGCCGCGCCTGACCGTCTGCCTGAAGGCGATGGGGGACGAAACGGTCTTTGCTGCCGTTTCCGCAGAGCTGGACCGGATGAAAGTGGACAAGTCCAACGTGCTCACCTTTCTGGTAGACGGCCAGTCGGTGCTGGAGATGCCGAAGGTGCTCAACTGGTGGGGGACATTCCGCCGGCAGTTTCAGCCCAGCGGAGCCAAAAGCCTCTGCCTGATTACCGGAAACCCTGCCGTGCCCATGACGACGGTGCCGCCTATATCCGGGCTTTCGGTGGTGGGCGGACACGCCAGAGGGGATGCGCTGATCTGCTTCGACAAGGATGCCTTCTGCTCCTATGGGCTTAGGCAGGCGGCCAATGCCCCGGTTTCCGAGGACGCATACGCCGGGGTGAAGGCGGCGCTGGATGCCTTGCTTTCCGAAGCGCCCGTGCTGGCAGGCATGAAATTCGTCCATTGGTATGACAAACCGCTTCCGGCGCAGGAAGATCAGATGATGCTGCTTCTGGGAGCCGGAATTGCGGATGAGGAGGATGATTCGGGCAGGATTGAACCTCCTGCGGCCAATGCGGCGCAGATTCGGCTGGCCGCCGACGAACTGGTTCGCAGCGTGGAGAGCGGGAAACCGGCTCATGAGCTGCCCAATCTTTACTATATCCTGCTGTTGAGCGGGGTCAACGGCC
Organism: Candidatus Limiplasma stercoravium; assembly: GCA_018715175.1. GTDB lineage: Bacteria > Bacillota > Clostridia > Christensenellales > Aristaeellaceae > Limiplasma > Limiplasma stercoravium. The sequence continues at coordinate 4,274 of DVME01000016.1, read as the reverse complement.
GGGTGATGGTGCGCGCCTATCAGCAGGGCAACTATCAGGAACTGGCGCGGGCGCTTCAGCAATGGGAGCGGGACCTGGCTCTGACCAACAGCATGGGCACCGGCCTAATGAAGCCCGCCAAACTGCGCGCCCGGCTGATTCGCTTGATGCCAAAGCAGAATACAGACCGAAATATTTTTGACCGGATGTCCAGGGAACTGTCCGGGCTGATTCCGGCCATCGTCAATGCAATTTTGACCGGTGCCAGTCTTCCCGATGCCGTGGCAAGCCGTGCTCTGGCTTACCTCAGGTCGCAGATGCTTGACGCTCAGGAAGAGGAAACCCGAAGAACGCCCGACCCCTGGGCGGTCCAGTGGTTAAAGGCCTGGCTGTGCCGCCGGGAGAGAAAGAGAGATCAGAAGGAGGAGTCTGCTGTGGAGTACAATCCCAACCATCCGGAACCCGCCTATCACTGCGGCGCGCTGGTTGCCGTCTATGGCGCCATTCAAAGCCTGGCCATGCCGGAAGTGAATGCCAGCTTGATCGACCGCTACTACGCGTCCGCCAGCCAGACGCCCGCCCTGGTGATCGGTCAGCTTTCCCGCCTGTCCAACTATCACGTGAGCAAGCTGGAAGGGCTGAGAACGTATTTTGTTGACTTGCGGGACGAGGTTGCAAGCGCCATAGGCGATACGGTTCCGACGGTCCTGACGCCGGAACAGCAGGCGTATTTTGCCCTTGGGTATTATCAGATGGGCGCCAGGCTGAACAGGGATTACCTTGAACGTAAGGCGGCGGCTGCCGCAAAAGCCGCGCAAAAGAACACAGCGAGCAGCAAGGAGGAACAGTAAATGGCCATTGAGAATCGCTATGAGTTTGTGTACTACGTCGCCTGCACCAATGCCAACCCCAACGGCGATCCCGACATGGGCAACACCCCCCGGCTTGATCCCGAAACCATGCAGGGTTTCATCACGGACGTGGCAACCAAGCGCCGCATTCGCAACTATATCCAGACGGCCTATGCGGGACAGCCGGGCATGAACATCATCGTTCAGCAGGCGACCAATCTCAACCGGCATATTGCCGAGGCCAAACGCGCGGCTGGGGTTTCGGACTGCGCCAAGGAAAAGGAGGCGGTCTATGCCGGACGGAAAAAGGCATGCGAGCTCTTTTATGATGTGCGCACCTTTGGCGCCGTCATGTCCACTGGTCCCAATGCCGGGCAGGTTCGAGGACCGGTTCAGATCACCTTTGGCAAAAGCCTTGATCCGGTGCTGCCGCTGGACATCTCCATCACCCGGATGGCAGTGGCCGACCCCATCAAGGAGGGTACCGTGGAAGATTACCTCAAAAAAGAGGCGGAGACGCCTGAAGACAAGCTGCGCACGATGGGCCGCAAGCAGCTGATTCCCTTTGGACTTTATGAAGTTCGGGGCTTTATCAGCGCGAATCTGGCTGCGGAAACCGGGTTTGATGAAGCAGACCTGAAAGCGCTGTTTGAGGCCATTCTGAATATGTACGAACACGATCACTCCGCCAGCAAGGGGGAGATGTCCGTGGTGTCTTCTCTTGTGATTTTCAAGCACGTCGGTACGGATTCCGATGCGGCGCAGCGTGTGCGGCAGGCCAAGCTGGGCTGCGCGCCCGCCCATAAGCTCTTTGAGCTGGTACAGGTTCACAAGAAGGCGGATGTCCGGGTTCCCAGAAGCTATCGGGATTATGAGGCGGTGATCAAACTGGACGGACTGCCCGACGGTGTGGAGATGGGCTTCCAGAACAACCCCTACGGGCCGGTCTTCTGGGGAGAACTTCCCGAAGGGGAGGACTGGTTCCATCTTGGATGACAGGGACTATTTGCCTCTTTCCTGGCTCTCACAGGCGGAATACTGCTTAAGACGCGCGGCCCTTCTGCTCAACGAGCGGGTGTGGGCTGAAAACGAGGAGACGGCGAAGGGCCGCTACGAGCACATGCGCGTCCACGACAAGCGCATAGAACGTCGGGGCGACAGGCTGAAGCTGTATGATTGTACGGTTTTCTCTGAGACCCTGGGCATATGGGGTAAATGCGACTGCATTGAAGCGGAACGCTGGGACCAGGGATGCAGAATCAAAGCGGCCGATTTTCCAGTCAGACTATTTCCCATCGAATATAAGCATGGCTCCGTGCGGGAGGAGCAATCGTATATGATTCAGCTTTGTGCTCAGGCCATGTGCCTGGAGGAGATGTTCCGAACAGAGATAGCTGCAGGCGCTCTTTTCTTTATCTCTGCGCATCGACGCTTGGAGGTGATATTTAACGATCGTCTCAGAACTGCGGTTAGAAGCCGGGCTGCTGACCTAAAACAGCTCTGGGAGAAACAAAGCATACCACCTGCGGAATACAGCGCAAAATGCAAGCGGTGCTCACTGCATGAATACTGTATGCCAAAAGCCAGAACTTCTGCAATAGATTACTGCAAAAATCTGGAACTGGAAGCGGTGGAGATGGATGATATATGAAGAAACTTTTGAATACGCTCTATGTCTTAAGCCCGGATAGCTATCTATATTGCAGGAATGAGACCATCTGTGTCAAAATTGGCGGCGAGGATAAGGTTGCAGTTCCTGCGCTAAGTGTTGAGTCCGTTGTTTGCTTTGGGAAAGAAACCGTTTCTACCCCGTTGATCGGTTTTTGCGCTGAGCGGGGAATATCTCTGGTTTTCCTTTCGGAACACGGTCGTTTTCTTGCCAGAGTAGAGGGCCCTGTCAGCGGAAATGTACTGCTGAGAAAGAGACAGTATGAGAGCCTGCAGAAAAAGCAATTTGTTTCTTCTCTGGTTCGGAATATCCTGATGGCCAAGCTGCGCAACAGCAAAAATGTACTTCTTCGCTCTGCCAGAGCAGAGGAGGCAGCAGGAAAAGGAGCATTCTATGAGTCTGCCCGAAGGCTCAGCGAACTGGCGCAGGAACTTGAGCGCTCTGATGATGTGGACTCCATGCGGGGAATCGAAGGGGCAGCTGCGACCGTGTATTTCGCCTGCTTTGACCATATGCTGGGAGAAGCTTGTCCGTTTCGTTTCCAAGCGAGGAGCCGACAACCGCCTGTGAACGAGGTGAATGCGGCACTCTCTTTTGCATATACGCTTTTGTGTCGGGAGATGCAGTCTGCTCTGGAGACGGTTGGCCTTGATCCGGCTACAGGATATTTGCATACACTGCGGCCGGGCCGTCCTTCTTTGGCGCTGGATATGATGGAGGAACTTCGCGGACCGCTTGCTGACCGATTTGTACTGACCCTTTTTCATCGGAAACAGCTGGGTATTGAACATTTTGAACAGGATGGAGAGGCTGTGTTTCTCAACGAGAAAGGGAGACGCACGTTCCTGTCTGCCTGGCAAAAACGAAAAGGAGAAGTCATCACCCATCCGTTTTTAAATGAAAAGGTGCAGATTGGAATCATTCCATATGCACAAGCCATGCTTTTTGCAAGGGTTCTGCGTGGTGATTTAGACTGTTATCCGCCATTCATTTGGAGGTAGTCTCATGTTGGTCATCGTTACCTACGACGTGAATGTCGCCAGTTTGAATGGGCAAAAACGGCTGCGAAAAGTGGCAAAACTTTGTGAACGGCATGGTATTCGTGTGCAGAACTCGGTATTTGAGGTACTGGTGGATGCCGCGCAGATGGCAAAATTGAAAGCAGATCTGGCTTCCGTGATTGATTTGGACCAGGATTCCGTTCGATTCTATCGCCTTGGCAACAACTATCAAGGCCGTATTGATACCATGGGGAAAAAAGGTCCTATACAGACTGGAGAGCCAATCTTGTTGTAGATGTTTCAGCGCCAACCCCAACCATACATAAACTCGCACGAGGTTGGCGCATGAAATCACGCGCAAAACAAGGATTACAACAGCGTTTTGCCCATTACATGTCGTAAAAAAGCAGGCAAGCATCCTTTGAGTTGGCTTGTTCGCACAAATTGCGAAGAACGGATTTGTTTAAATTTGCTGTCGCCCCTCGCGCAGGGGCGGGAATTGAAATAACCATGACACGAGCCTGGTGCTTGGCAGGACGAGTCGCCCCTCGCGCAGGGGCGGGAATTGAAATCCCAGGGAAGCGCACACTCCGCGCTGGTGGCATGTCGCCCCTCGCGCAGGGGCGGGAATTGAAATCAGAATTTTGTTTTTCAGATCGCCAGTCTGAGCGGGTCGCCCCTCGCGCAGGGGCGGGAATTGAAATAGCGTTAGCCCCTCGGCACAGGCATCGATCTCCCCAAGTCGCCCCTCGCGCAGGGGCGGGAATTGAAATT
>DVME01000142.1 GCA_018715175.1 Candidatus Limiplasma stercoravium | reverse complement strand
TCGAACACTTCGCCGATGATTTCCACATCGGTGATTTGGTTGCGCAGGATATGAAGGCTTTTTTGGAGCATCTGGGTTACCAGGGCGCTCAGCTCTTCGATTTCGCGTTCGGCTTTGTTGGTAAATTTGGTTTTTTCCGCCTTGCGCGAGGTGCCGATTTCCACAATGTTGGTGCTGTGGTCGCCGATGCGCTCCAGGTCGTTGACGACATGAAACAACGATCCGGCCAGGTGTACGTCAGCCGGGCGCAGGGTGAGGCCGCGCACTTCGATGAGGTTTTGGGTGATTTCGGCGTTGAGGTAGTCAATGACCTGTTCGCGGTTTTTGAATTCCTCCACGGGCTGATCCTTGGGCGCAAAGTAGTATTGCAGGGCAAAGGTATAGTTGGCAAGGACGATATCGGCCATGCGCAGCACCTCTCGGAAGAGCTGCTGCACGGCTACGGGCGGCGTGGAAAACAGGCGGGAGTCAAAGTATTGCAGGCGCATGGGCTCGCCCTGAGGATCCTCGCCGCGGACGATCAGGTAGGCCAGCTTTTCCAGCAGACTGCTGGCAGGCAGCAAAAGCAGCGTGGTGGTTACGTTAAAGAGAATGTGCGCAAAAGCGATTTGCAGGCGCAAATTGTCTCCGGCCAGCTGTTCAATCCACTCGGCCAAGGGCAAGAGCAAGGCGATCACGATGAAGAAGGCCGTGCCCAAGACGTTAAACAGCAGGTGAACCACCGCGGCGCGCTTGGCGGTGCGGTTGGCGCCCACGCTGGCCATCAGCGCCGTGACGCAGGTGCCGATATTCTGTCCAAAGAGGATGAACAACGACGTGTGCAGGCTCACCGCGCCCGTGCCGGCCAACGCTTGCAGGATGCCGACGCTGGCCGAGCTGCTTTGCAGCAGCGCCGTCACGCCCAGGCCCACCAACACGCCCACCACGGGATTGGAAGCCATGGCCATCATATCGCGGAATCCCTGCCAGTCACGCAGGGGCTCCATGGCGGCGGTCATGGTATCCATACCCACAAACAGCACGCCCAGGCCCATCATGATCTGCCCCGCGGTCTTGAAGCTAGACCGGTTGCCCGCCAGCATGCACGCGCCGCCCAGGGCGGCAAAGAGAATGCCGAAATTCAATTCCACCGACAGCATCAGCGAGGTGACGGTGGTGCCGATGTTGGCGCCCATAATGACGCCCACCGCCTTGCTCAGCGGAAGCAGGCCGGCGTTGACAAAACCCACCACCATGACCGTGGTGGCGCTGCTGGACTGGATGACGCCGGTAACCAGCACGCCCACCAGCACAGCCATGAGCTTGTTTTGGGTCAGGACTTCCAGCAGGCGTTTCATCCGCTGTCCGGCGGCCTGCTCCAAACCGTCGCCCATGGCTTTGATGCCATAGAGAAACAGGCCCAGGCCGCCCAGCAACGTCAGCAGCGTCATTGCACTCATCCATGATCCTCCTGTATGCGTCGCTTGATTCATCATCAACAAAGAAAGCCCATATCCTCACAGCATACATCATAGCATATCAACCGCCGGATTGTAAAGGGCTATGCCCAAAACCGGCATTTAGCCGTTGCTTTTCGCGGCCCGGTGGTATACAATGTCCCCAGCATCCGGCAGGCGCTGGCCCCAAAAACGATATGGAGGAAACGATGAAACCGATCTTCGGCGTAGACTATTACCCTGAGCATTGGCCCCGTGAGCGCTGGGCCACGGACGCGCGCATGATGCGCGAAATGGGCGTTCAGGTCGTGCGCTTGGCGGAATTCTCCTGGGCCAAATGGGAGCCTTCCGCCGGCGAGTTTCATTTTGAGGAACTGGAGGAAGCCATCGGCGTGCTTGGCGCCGAGGGCATACGCTGCATCCTGGGCACACCAACCGCCGCGCCGCCGGCCTGGATCATTCGCCTCAACCCCGAAATTGAACCCATGGACGCCGACGGCCACCGCCGGCATTTCGGCGGGAGGCACCACGCCTGCCCGTCCAATCCCGTCTACCGCGAGCACATCCGCCGCTTCGTGACGGCGTTCGCGGCCCGGTTCGCGCACCATCCCAACGTCATCGGCTGGCAGGTGGATAACGAGCTGGGCAACAGCCACGGCGATTTGTGCTTCTGCCCCTGCTGCGAAAACCGCTTTCGCGCCTGGCTCAAGGAAAAATACGGCGATATCGCCGCCCTCAACGATGCCTGGGGCACCGCGTTTTGGAGCCAGCAGTACGACCGCTTTGAACATATTTGCGCGCCCAAGACCACGGCGTCGGGGCATAATCCGTCGCAGATGCTGGATTGGAAGCGCTTTTGCTCCGACTTGGTCTGCGAATTCCACCGCTTTCAGGCGCAAATTCTCCGCGCGGCCGCGCCGCACGCCTTCCTCACCCATAACATGATGGGCTTTTCGGACAAGGTGGATTACTTCCGCCTGGCGCGGCAGCTGGACTTCGCCTCGCACGATCAATACCCCGGCGGACACTTCCGCCCGCGGCTGGATCTGCCCCTGGAAGACCGGCTCGCGGCGGAACTGGACTTCATTCGCGGCGTTGGAGGCGCTCCGTTTTGGATCATGGAGCAGCAGGCCGGCATCACCGGCTGGGAAGTGCTGGGACGCACGCCCCGGCCTGGGCAGCTCTCGCTGTGGGCCATGCAATCCATTGCCCATGGCGCGGACGCGGTGCTGTTCTTCCGCTGGCGCTCCTGCTTGATGGGAACGGAGCAATACTGGCACGGCCTGCTCCCGCATAACGGCGTGCCGGGCCGTACCTACCGCGAAATTGCCGGCTTCATGCGGCAAACCGCTCCTCTCCTGGAGGCGCTGCAAGGCGGCATGCCGGTGTGCCAGGCGGCCATCCTGTTTTCCTACGATCAGGAGTACGCGCTGAGCATCCAGCCGCATCACCCCGAGTTGCGCTATGTGGATCATCTGATGACTTATTACACCGCGCTTTACCGGCGCAATATCCCTGTGGACTTCGTACACGACGGACAGCCCCTGGACGGCTACCGCGTGCTGATCGCTCCGCTGCTGTTTTTGATGACCCCCGCCCTTGCCCAAAAGCTGCGCGCGTATGTACAAAACGGCGGCACGCTGGTTTTGACCATGCGCAGCGGCGTCAAGGACGAGCACAACCTGTGCTTTGCCCAGGGCGCGCTGCCTTGTCTGCTTGACGACCTGTGCGGACTGCGCGTGGAGGATTACGACTGCTTGCGCGACATGGACGGCTTGGTGGAGTGGGACGGCGAAACCTATGCCGTGGAGAAGTGGAGCGACTTGCTAACCCTGACCACCGCCGAACCCCTGGCCGTTTACGCCCGTGAGTTTTATGCGGGCACGCCGGCCGTCACCCGAAACGCTTATGGCGCGGGAAAGGTGTATTATGTCGGCACCCAGATGGGCGAGGCGCTATCTGCGCGCTTCGCGCGCGAGCTGGAACAAACGGCCGGCCTTGAACCTCTGCTGGAAACGCCCTTGGGCGTGGAGGCGGCGCAGCGCGTGGCCCAGGGCGTGCGCTATCTGTTTTTGCTCAACCATACCGCACACACACAGCCGGTGGCGGTACCGGACGGCTGGCAGCCATACGGCGGCGCCGGCGGCGATTTGCCGCCCTATGGCGCGCGGGTATTTACGCGAAAAAGCTAAGACATGCAAAGGAGCGATACCATGGAACTCAAAGGATCGGTCATCAATTTTCTGGGCGACAGCATTACCGAAGGCGTCGGCGCTTCCTGCCGAGGAAACGGATTTGTGGACGTGCTGCGGCGTCAATACGGCCTGAAGGCCGCCAACAACTACGGCATTTCCGGCGCGCGCATCGCCCGCCAGCTGGAGATGACGGAAAACCGCGGCGACCGGGACTATTGCATGCGCGTCAGCGAGATGGACCGCAACGCCGACGCGGTGGTGGTTTTTGGCGGCACCAACGACTACGGCCACGGCCAGGCGCCCTTGGGCGTCTGGGAGGATCGAGACCCGCATACTTTTTACGGAGCCTGCCATTTTTTGATGGACTCCCTTTTGACCCTGTACACAGGCAAGCCGGTGCTCATCGTCACGCCGCTGCACCGGCTTAACGAGGACGATCCCCGCGGCGACGGCAAGCCCCTGAGCGTCGCGCCGCTCAAAACGTATTACGAGATTCTCCTGCGCTGCGCCGCGTATTACGCGCTGCCGGTACTGGATTTGTACGCCACCAGCGGCATTCAACCGCAAAACGCCATTTGCCGCCAACGGCTTTGCCCGGACGGTCTGCACCCCAGCGACGAAGGACACCGCCTCATCGCTCACCGCATCGCTCAAGCGCTAAGGGAATTATAAAAAAAGGCCCCGGCTCATGCAACAGGCATAAGCCGGGGCTTTGCGGGCGCGCTTCAGCACACGCCGGATTTTTCCTGGCGCACGCCGTCGATGAACACATCCACGACCTGCGTGGCAACCTCGAAGGGATCGCCGTCGGTGATGACGATATCGGCGTCCTTGCCTACCTCCAACGAGCCCACGCGATCCGCCACGCCGATATGCTCTGCCGGATGGATGGTGATGGCGCGCAGGGCGTCGAAGGGATCCATGCCGGCCTTGACCGCCAGACCTGCGCACAGGGGCAGGTATTTTTGGGGGATGACGGGCGAGTCGGTGATGATGGACACATGGCAGCCAGCCTTGGCCAAAATGCCGGGGGTGAGCCAGGTTTTGTTGCGCAATTCAAACTTGCTGGGGTGTCCCAGCGTGGGGCCCACAGCCAGCATCACGTTTTCGCGGGCCAGCTCGTCAGCTACCAGGTGCCCCTCGGTCACGTGCTCCAGGGTGATGCGCACGCCAAATTCGCGGGCGATGCGCAGCGCGGTAAAGAAGTCGTCGGCCTGGTGCGCATGCGCTTTCAGGGGCATTTCGCCGCGAATGACAGGCAACAGGGCGTTGAGCTTCATGTCAAAGGCGGGCTTTTTGGAAGGATCGTCCTTGGCCTGCTCCAGCTTTTCGTTGTACTCCTTGGCCTTGAACAGCATTTCGCGCAGGCGCGCGGCGGTGGTCATGCGGCTGGAGTTGCCCTTGTCGCGGTAGCAGCGCTTGGGATTTTCTCCGAAGGCGCATTTCATGGCGACTTCGGCCTTGATGAGCATTTTTTCCACCCGGTTGCCCACAGGCTTGATAGCGGCAAAGGTACCGCCCAGGACGTTGGCGCTGCCAGGGCCCACGCACAGCGTGGTTACGCCCGCCTCGCGCGCCTCGCGGATGGCGGGATCGCGGGGCTCGATGGCGTCAATGGCGCGCAGGTGGCAGGCCACGATGTCGCCCATCTCGTTGTAGTCCTGGCCTTCGTAGCCGATGCCCGAACCGTCCAGCCCCGTATGGCCGTGCGCTTCCACGAAGCCGGGGTAGATGGAATAGCCCGAGGCGTCGTACACTTGCGCGCCTTCACGCTCGATATGCTCGGCGATTTCCACCAGCTTGCCGCCGTCCACCAGGATGTCGGCGGTGAAGGGCTCGCGGTCTACGGCGTTATGAATGAGTCCGTTGCGAATGATCAACATGCGTGATTTCCTCCAATTTTCCATGTATTGCGCATCTTCCCGGACGGGCCGGGCAGGTGTTGGAAGCAAAGCGCCTTGGCCCGGGGCCTCAGCGCACGCCGAAGCGGTAGACGGTAAAGGTATAGTAACGATCCTGGGGCCTGAGCACGATGCTGGGGAAGTGAGGATGATGAATGGCGTCGGGGTAGTGCTGCGTTTCCAAGCATATGCCCGCGAAGCGGCCGTATAAAGCCCCGCCCTTGCCTGTATGGTTCAGCCCCTGGCCGGTATAGCATTGCACGCCCGGCTGGTCTGTAATGACGTCCATCACGCGGCCGGTTTTGGGGGAATACAGGGTGGCAATGCGCTTGGTTTGGCGGTCTGCGCCGGCGCAGTAGTTAAAGTCCACGCCGCCCACGGCTTTCATGATGGGAACGTTGGGAATCTGGGCCAGCACGTCGCCCACGCGCGCGGCAGTCTCAAAGCCGTAGGGGACGGAAGCGGAGGATAGCGTGCGGCCGGTGGGGATGAGGTCGTCGGCGATTTCCGTCACCTCATCGGCGAAGATTTGCAGCTGCAGGTCTTCCACCGTGCCGGCGTCGTGACCGTCGAGATTGAAATAGGCGTGATTGGTCAGGTTGACAAGGGTGGTCTTGCTGGTCAGCGCGTGGTAAACGATGGCCAGCTCGTTTTGGTCGTTGAACGAATACGTTACCGTTACGCTGAGCTCGCCGGGAAAACCCTGATCCATATCGGGACTCACCAGCGACAGGGTGAGGGATGAAACGCCGCCTTCGCAGGAGGGCTGGGCCTTCCACATGCGCATGTTGAAGCCTTCGGGCCCGCCGTGCAGGTTGTTTTCGCCGTTGTTCTTGCCCAGCACATAGCGGGCCCCCTCCAGTTCAAACGCGGCCCGCCCGATGCGGTTGCCCACGCGCCCGATCAGCGCGCCCATGCTGCCGCTGTTGCCGGAGGCGTACACGTCCACGCTGTCAAAGCCCAGGTTCACGTCTCCTAGCGCGCCGTTGCGGTCGGGAACGAGAATGCGGGTGACAATGCCGCCGAAATCGCAAATGCTCACGCTGGCGCCGTTATGGTTGGTCAGCGTGTATTCGGTGACGGATTCTCCGGCAGGCGTAACGCCAAAGGGTTTCCAGGTGATGCTCATGTTCAGGCCCTCCTTGCAGGCTTGGTTTTGGACAGGCCATGCCCCGCAAGCGCAAGGGCGTAGGCATGGCGCGAATGAAAACGAAGAAGAACGTCTTTTGAATTATACCATTCTTCGCCGGTTCAGACAAGGCCGGCGCTGGAACGCCGGCGGTCTCAAGGAAAAGAAATTTTTCTAAAATTTCGCTTGCCAAAGCGGGGCTTGTCGTGTATAATATCACCGTTGCCGTTCAAGGCAAGCTGATATAGCTCAGTAGGTAGAGCGCATCCTTGGTAAGGATGAGGTCGCCAGTTCGAATCTGGCTATCAGCTCCAGTCGAACCCGTTGTTCTGCAAGGAATGACGGGTTTTTACCATTTATGGAAATTGTGCCGATAGACAAAAAGGATTGAGCAAAGGGTTGAGCGGTGGTCAAAAAGTGGCCGCCCCATGCGGAATTGCAGGCGCGCCGCAGATTGTGTTCAGCCTCCACAAAGGCGGCTTTTGCGGCTTGCTGCCGGGCCGCCTTTTCGCCGTGATACCTCTCGCGCTGCATTCGGTCCGCTTTGGCCATGCGTTGCTTTGCGCTGATTGCTCTAAAGATTCGATGCTCAATCATAGGAATCTCCTGCGGCCCCTTTTGAACGATGTCGCGGACGGCAAATGCCGTGATAATAACCATTGCAAGCGCGAATAGTCCGGCCACGAAAACGATGAGAATACTGCGCATCTGCTGCCCCCCTTTCATACGTCAATGACCACAACATTTTTTACTAGCGGCTCAAGAAAAAGCAAAGCAGCCTCTTGTGTGGAAAATGTTTTGCACTTTCCGTTTCGGATGGTTACCCAGCCGTTGCGAACAGG
>DVME01000141.1 GCA_018715175.1 Candidatus Limiplasma stercoravium | reverse complement strand
TGTTTGGGGCTATGGGCTGGTAACGGCGTGCTTTATAGGGCTGATGGCGCTGTGGCGTCAAGGGCTTTGGCACGGATGGCGCTGCGCGATTTGTTTTTTGCTGGCCATGGGCGTATCCATCGGCGCGCTTTACATCAGCCGTCCGCGTCAGGACGTATCGCTGCCGGGGCAAATTGGCAGCGGCACGGTGCGCGTGTTTACGCGCCTGTTCCAATTGGATACGCAAAATAGCACCGACATGCTGCCCACCGGCTTTTGGGAGCCGCCCGAAGGCTATGATTTGACCATCGTCTCGCTCAACACCTGCCAAGCCGAGCTTCTGACGCGTAACGGAAGCCAAAGCCCCTACGCCGTGCTGCAATTGCACGGCGGGGCGTTTGTATCGGGGCTGTTCGACGTCTATCGGTTCATGGCGGTGCGCTATTGCGACATGGCGCAAGGCGCTGCGGTGCTGACGGTGGACTACCGCCTGTTCCCGCGGTATGCCTATCCGTCCCAGCAAAACGACGTGATGGACGCTTGGTGCTACCTGACCCAAACGCTGGGCTATTCTCCTAAAAACATTTTGGTGGCCGGCGACAGCGCCGGTGGAAACCTGGCGCTGAATCTGGCGCTGCGCCTGCGCGACGAAGGCGCGGAAATGCCTGCCGCGCTGGTGCTTCTCTCGCCTTGGGCAGACCTGAGCAACGCGGGGGCTTCGCACATTGACAACGCGACCAAGGATCCCACCTTTGGCCTGCCGGCTTCGGAATGGGACGGTTTAACGCCTGTGGGCGTCAAAAGCACCTATGCCGACGGCCTCAACGCGCGCGACCCCTATCTTTCTCCCTCCTATGCCGACTACGCGGGCTTTCCGCCCATGCTTTTGCAGGCCGGGGAACTGGAGGTGCTGCTCAGCGACAGCGAGGCGATCTATCAAAACGCCCTGGCTCACGGCGTCGATGTGACCTTCACCGTGTACCCGGGCATGTTTCATGTTTTTCAAGGCTCTTTGGATCTATTGCCCGAAAGCCGCGAAGCGTGGGCCGAAATCGCGGCCTTCGTGCAGCGCACGCTTAAACCGTAGCCGCTTACAGCTGGGGCTGCCGCCGTGCTACGTAGCTGCCCAAATTGGGCGCGATCAGGCGGCCGTCCCGCACAGCCCAGCGGCCGCCGAGCAGCACATGCCTAACGCCTCCGCTTACGCGCAGGCCCTCGTAGGGCGTATAATCGGTGTTTTGCCATTGTCCCTGCGCCGTCAGCACGCCGGCGGCGTTCGGATCCCACAGCACGACGTCCGCATCCGATCCCACGCGCAGGGCGCCCTTGCAAGGATACATGCCCATTTCGCGCGCGGGATTCTCGCTCAGAAGGCGGCACATGGCGGCGGCGTCCATGCGGCCGGTGGCGACAAAGGCGCTCATCATCGCAACGGCCCGGTGCTCCACGCCGGGTAGCCCGTTGGGAATCCGGGAAAAATCACGGCCGGCGGCCGCCTTCTGCGCGCTTGTATAGCTGCAATGATCCGTGGCGATGGTGTCGATTTCGCCTTCCAGCAGCGCTTTGACCAGGGCCTCCCGATCCGACGCCGGACGAAGGGGCGGCGAACAAACATAATTCGCGCCATCTGGCCGCCGGTAGCGCTCGTCGCTCAGGAGCAGGTACTGCGGGCAGGTCTCCACCCGCACGCATTGGCCGCGGCCGCGGGCGCGGCGCACGGCTTCCAGCCCTTCCCGGGTGCTCAGGTGCACCACCTTCACCGGGCAGTCCGCGACCTGCGCAATGCGCAAAAGCCGCTCCACCGCCTCCGCCTCCACCGCGGCCGGCCGCGAGCGCGGATGCCCTTGGACGCCCGCGTCGCTTTGGCGTTCGCGCCGCACCCCAGCGTTGACCAAATCCCCGTTTTCGCAATGGACGCCCACCAGCCCGCCCAGGCGGGCCGTGCTGACAAGCACGTCGTACAGCTCGCCGTCGTTGACGCGCAAAGCGTCATAGGCCATGTAGAGCTTGAAGGTGCTTACGCCGGCGGCCAGCAAATCCGCCAGCTCCGCCCTTGTACGCTCGTTCCAGTCAGTAATCGCCATGTGAAACGCATAATGGCAGCTGCAACGCCCCTGCGCCTTGCGGTGCCATTGCGCCAAGGCGTCGGATAGCGTGCCGCCGCGCTCCTGGGTGGCAAAATCCACCACGCAGGTCGTTCCGCCCATAAGCGCCGCGCGGGTGCCGGTTTCAAAATCGTCCGCCGTGTGCGCCAGGTCGTTGCCCATGTCAAAGTGCGTGTGCGCGTCTATGAAGCCCGGGAACACCCACAGTCCCGAGGCATCCAGCACGTCGTCCTGCGGCGCGGGAGACAGCCGCGCTCCCAGGGCGGCAATGCGTCCGCCGTCCACGGCCATGTCGCCAAACGCCGCGCCCTGCGGGGTGACGAGCCATCCGTTTTGAATGACGAGCATCTTCTTAGCCTCCTTCAGCCTTCGCCGCGCGCTTCCAACGCACGGTAATCCTCCCGGGTGTCCACGTCCCACAGTTCCCTCGCATGCTCCGCCTGACAGCGAATCAGGCAACCGGCGTGCCGCCGGATGACCGCCGAGCCCGTCTGTCCCGGTTGCAGCGAGGCGAGCTCGTCAAAAAGGGCTTTGGGAAAAACAACGGGGTTTCCGTCGCGTTCGCCATAGCATACGCGCACGATGGCATCCGGCGCGTTTGCAAAGCGCCTGGCCAGGCGTTCGACGGTTGCGGCGGTCAAAAACGGTTGGTCGCCCACGCTGAACAGGCAGCCATCGGCCTGACGAACCGCCGTCACGCCCAGACGGATGGTGTCGCTGACGTCCGGCAGGCTGTGAAACAGGGGTTCAAACCCTTCCTGCACGGCCAGATCCGCGACGGCTTCGTTGCGCGTTACCACGACGCGCCGACAAAACAGCGGCATCGGCAAAGCCCGAAGCACATGCGCAAGCATCGGGCATCCTTTAACGGGCATCAAAAGCTTGTCGGTTTGACCAAACCGGCGGCTGTCGCCGGAGGCCATCACCACGGCGGCCAGCCGCGGCCCGGCGGATTGTCGATCAAGCATAACGGCCTCCTCCATCCAGGCGCCAATCGCTGTGCTTTTCCTTAGTGTACCACAAAGCGGCTTCGGTTTCAAACCCCGGACAGCCGCTTGCGCTTACGTGCCGGTTTGGGTATACTGGACAAAAAGGGGGGAACGCGCTTGCCCAACGTGGAGGATCATGCCCTGGCCGTCGGCGGTCAAAGCCTTGCGGAGCGTCCCTTCGACGCGCTGGACAGCCTCATTCTCACCCAGCTGGTTTACATGCCCATGGAGGGGCTCTTGAACCGTGGCGAAAGCTGCCGGGTAGCGCAGGCATGGGCGTTCCTGAAGGAACATTGCGACTATGAACGGCTTGACGTCTTTCAGCAAAAGCGATACCGCCTCGCCCAGACCTGCGCCGGGCTTGCGCGGTACCGGGATTGGCGGATGCACGATTATCAAAACCACATCGACTACGAGCGGGAGATGCAGTTTTGCGCCTGCGCTTTCGAGCTGCCCGGCGGCCTGAGCGTCATCGCGTTTCGCGGTACGGATCTGACCTTGGTCGGCTGGAAAGAGGATCTGAACATGTCCTTTATGACGGTGCCTTCCCAGCAGGAAGCCGCCGAATACGTGGACGGCATCGCCCGGCAAAACGGCGACGCGCTCTATCTGTGCGGGCACAGCAAGGGGGGCAACCTGGCGGTGCATGCGGCCGCCCGCGCAAGCGCGCCGGTTCGTGAGCGCATACGCCGCATCGACAACTTCGACGGCCCCGGCGTAGACGAAGAAACGCTGCACAGCTATGGATACGCCATGATCCAGGAGCGGATCGTCAGCTATATCCCGCAAAGCAGCGTGGTGGGCATGCTTTTGAACTATCATCCGGCGTACACGGTGGTACGGGCGCATTCGCTGGGCCTGTTGCAGCATGACGCCATGACGTGGCAGGTGGTCAACGGGGATTTCGTGCGGCAGGCAAGCGTGGATTTGACCGGCAAGATGACCGACGAGGCCGTGCATGCCTGGCTTGCCACCATGGATATGGATGAGCGAAAGCTCCTGGTGGATACGCTGTACCAGGTGGTAAGCGCTTCGCGAGCCGAGCTGGTCACGGATCTTCTGGAGGACTGGCGCGACGCGGCTGGGCGCATGCTGGAGGCCATCCGCGGCCTGGAACCACAGGTCAAGCGCAACGTGCGGCGCATGCTGCGCTCGCTGTTTTCCACCGGAACGGCGGAGTTGCTGCGGCTGTTGCTGCCTTCCGCCGCCGAAGCCTTCAAGCCGCCGCGTCCTTAGACAATGGCGCTCAATAGCAAATAGAGGCCGTAGGCCATCATCAGCGCCCCGCCAACGCGTCGGATGAGGCGCTGGTTTTTGCGCAGAAACGCCAGTACGCCCTTTAGCCATTGGTAAAGCAGCATCACCGCGAGCATGGGCAGCGCCAAGCCCACCGCGAACACGGCCAGGGAGACGATGCCGGTGAGAACCGTGGCGTTGTCCGCGCTGGCGGCCAGGGCGAGCGCGTTGGCCAACACGGGAGTCAGGCAGGGCGTCCATGAAAGCGCCATCAGCAATCCAAAGGCGAACGAGCCGAAAAAGCCGTTCAGCGTAGGCGCATGGCCGCTCAACCAGGAAGGCATGGGAATGCGAGCGTGGAAGCAGTCCAGCATCCACAGGCTAAAGACCACCATCAGCGCGCCGGTCACGGCGTTGAGCACGCCGCGGTCGGCATTTTGCAACAGGCGGCCCAGCG
>DVME01000140.1 GCA_018715175.1 Candidatus Limiplasma stercoravium | reverse complement strand
ACGAAGGAACCGACACGTCCGTGGGCGAACTGGTGGAGCAAAACCTGTACCGGCGGTTTCTTGGAAAGGAGCCAAAGCTGCAAAGCCTTGCCAAAAGCATCCGCGCCGGCTGGCCGGAAGAAAGCCAGATTTCCCGGATGCGCTCCAGGGAGGCGCCGGTCAGCCGGAAAGTGCTGATTTTGCTGTTTCTGGCCTCGGGCGGAGGGCTGTCCATGATGCCCGGCGACGAGGACTACTGGGCGGAGGAGCTGGAAGACGAAGCCGGCGACGCGGACTTTGAAACCCTGTACACGCAGATCAACGCATTGCTGGTCGATTGTGGGTTTGCGCCGCTGGATCCGCGCCAGCCGTTTGACTGGATGGTTCTTTTCGGCATGGCCACGGGAGACCTGTTTGATTTGGACAGCCGCTTTGAAGCCGTCCTGGGAAGCCTGTTCGGAAACGATTCGCAAAGGGAGATTACCCCCCCGGTATAATAGAGTCAAATCCAAGGAGGGGGTGCGGGGATGGACAAAAGGCAAGGCTTACCGGCTGGTACCGTGCTGCGCTTTCCCGCTTTGCCGTGCGTTGTCGAGACCGAAATGGGACGCGGTTCCAACGCCATTGTCTATAAGGGCTGGTATGAGGATTCACTCAATGCGGGACAAAAGCACCATGTGCTGATCAAAGAACTCTTTGCGTATCATCCGAAGGGAGCGATTGCCCGGGACGAAAACAGCCTGCAAATCCTCTGCGGCGAGGACGCGCGGGAGGTTGAACAGACGCACCTAAAAAGCTTTATCTGGGGCAACGAGGCGCACTTGCGCCTTCGGGAAAAAGCGCCCGCCGATATCGGCGGAAACATCAACACCTATTTTTACAACAACACCTACTATACGCTGCTGGATTTTTCGGGCGGGCGTACCCTGCTTCGGGAAATGCAATCGCAGGAGGGGCAGGCGGCTTCGCTGCGCCGGACGGCTCAGCGGATGATGGGCTTGCTGGACAACCTGGACGTTTTCCACGGCATGGGCTTACTGCACCTGGACGTCAGCCCGGACAATATTTTGCTGATTCATTCAGGGAAAAAAGAACGTGTGGAGCTCATTGATTTTAACAGCGTCGTGCCCATGGACACGATCAAGCAAACCCAAAGGCTCCGCCTGAGCATGAAACCGGGCTACGCCTCCCCGGAGATTCGCGCGCAAAGAATTTCCGCCATCGGCCCATGGACGGATCTGTATTCCGTGGCGGCCGTGTTTTTCTATTGCCTCATGCGCCGCCCGCTTTCGGACATGGAGTACGGCGGCGTTCAAGCCGTCAATGTTTCTCATAGCGCGCTTTTGAAAGACGCGCCGGAAACGGTCAAAAGCCTGGTGAGGCGAATTCTGTCGCGCGGCCTGGCGGCTGTCGCCCAAAGGCGGTACCCAAGCGCGGCGGAAATGCGCACGGACTTTCAGGAGCTGATCGACCGCATCGACGGCGTGGGCGTAACGCATTGGGCCTTGTGGGAAACCGGCCGGCTTGAGATTCAAAAAATCGTCCGCATGAATCCCGCGCTGTCGTATTTGTCCGACGAAACGCAAAGCTATCCCATCGAAATGGACGCTCCGCCGCAAAGCGGGCTCAAAGCGTTCCTGCGCGGGGAATGCAACGCGGTTTTGGCCGGCGGCGGCGGGACGGGCAAAACGACGCTGCTGATGCAGATGGCGCTCAGGCAAAGCCGGTCGTATCGCGGCGACCGCCCGGCGATGGTGTACATCTCCCTTTACGACTACCAGCAGGACTCCGCCTCTTTCCTTCACGACCATTTGCTTCGGCGCATGCGTTTTAAGCCGGAAACCGACGGATACGACGGCGCGCGGCACTCGCTGGACTTGCTTCTTCAAAAGCCGCTGGCTTCCTCAAGCGGCGAAGCCCCCGTGCTCTGCCTGCTTTTGGATGGATACAATGAAATTTCGGGCAACCCGGAGCCGCTGCGACAGGAAATCCTTCAGCTGGCCAACATGGAAGGGGTAGCCGTTCTTCTCTCCAGCCGCAACGAGCTGCCGTCGCTGGGCTTTGAAACCTGGACGATCAAACCGCTGAGCCTTGAAACCATCGAAGGCGTGCTCAAAAGCAAAGGGCTGTTGATGCCCGCGGCGGAGCAGATGCGGGAGCTGCTCAAAACGGCGCTGATGCTGAGCCTCTATGTGCGCGCCTGCCTCAACGGGAAAGAGCAGTTCGTTATCAAGACCAAAGCCGAATTGATCGGCGCCTATTTGAACGCGCTCAAAAACAAGGAGTTGCAGGCGCTGCCCGAGGATTCGCCCGTCAAATGGCAAATGGAGGCGGCCCTGGAATGCGTCTATCCCATCATCGCCGACATGGAAAACCGCAAGGGCGCAAGCGTGTCGGACGAGGAGCTTTTGCCGGCAATCCGCGCGCTCTATTCCTTGCTGGGAAAAAAGGCGCTGACGAAACGCTTTCCCCGCTGGATTGGGCATGCCTCGGACATCCGTGGAGACGCCGAGGATGGAGAAGCCTGGTATGGGCTGATGGTTCATAATTTGCTGTGGAACCGGCTGGGCCTTCTGTACCGGGACATCGAAGGCTCCTACCGCATGGCCCATCAGGAGTTCCGAGACGTGCTCTCCCCGTTTGGCGCGAACATGCGCGCCCTGCTGTACCAAAAAAGACGGTGGAAAATTGTGGGCGCGGTGGCGCTGTGCCTCGCCGCGCTGACGGGCGCGGCTTTGCTGTGGCCCAAGGCGGCGCCGGCCTATGACGCCCAAAGCGCCATAGACGCGCTGGACTCCGTTCAGTCCCTATATACCGGGTGCAACGCCCAGTTTGTGGCGATGCTTACGCTGATGGACGACCAGGCGCCAAAAGCCGCCTTTGAACAGGCGCGCAAGAACCTGTGGCGAAACAGCGGCCTGACCTTTATGGATCTCAATGGGGACGGCCGCGCCAGCGACGAATGGATGTCCAAGATGCAAAACCTCCTTCAGGAGGGAACGCGGTTTCCCTGGAACGACCGCACGTTTGAGCTGCCTTACTTTCGGGAGATGGCCGAATGGTTCGACGAACGGCAGGAAACCTACGGCGATTACATCGACGTTTTGGAGGCGGTTTACCAGGGTGCTTCCTGGGAGGCGTACGATCAATGCCGGCAGGCGATTTTGGACGTGCTCCAGGCTGATGCGCGCGTCGCCGCGGCGTACAATCAACTGCTGTATACCATGAATCAAACGGGCCTGGCGCAATGGGAAAACAGTAAGGAAGGCCAGGCGTTTAAGGGCACGTACCAGCGCATGGAAAACGGCAGGCGGTATACCCAGGAGACGGATGCCTTCGGGTCGGACGCTTGGGACAACCTGAGCCTGGAAGAGATGATCTCGGCGCTGACCGACGCCCAAAGCGAGAGGCTTGCCCGGCAAAAGGCATTGTCCTCGGTAACGCCCTTTGCGCTGTTTCATCAAGCCGTGCCATGAAAGGTGGATGCAGAAAAATGAGGCGTGCCGTAGCCTTTTTGCTGGTTTTGATGATGGCGCCGGTGGGGGCTTCCGCCCAGGAAGATACGGCCATGCAGCGTTTCTTGACCGACTGGACAAACGCGCTTTACCAGGTGGAAGACCGCTATTCCCAGGAAAACCATGCGCTGGATCTGATTGTGCGATTCAGCGAGGAACCGACGTGGGAAAACATGGTCATCGCCCAAACCATGACGGAATTCACCCTGAGGCTCCTGGAATACTATGGAAATCTAGCACTGGAAATCACGGCGACCAGCGAGGACTATGCCGCGCTGATCGCGCAGGGCATGGACATTGCGGACGTGCGCAACACCCTTGAGAGCTACGACACCATCGGGCGCGACGACATACGCCAAACGGAGCTGGCGGTCTGGAACGATTTCATGGCGGAGCTGATGTATTATGCGTTTGAAGCCGGGGAGCTGCGCGAAATGGCGCGGGCGGCTCAAAACCAAAAGCGGCTCAACGAAATGAACCTGGAAGAATGGTGCCTGATCACCCATTACATCCTGCTGGAGCTGCCCCCGGACGAGGCGCAACAGCTGGCGGATTGGGCCAACCGCTACACGCCTGCCGTCATGAGCGCGTACAGCCAGCCCCTTGAAACGACAAACGACGTCTTGAATCAATACGACGACCTGCTTGCGCGCATGGAGGAATTTCTCAGTACCGACATGACGGAAGCGCTGACCGTGGCGCAGTACCGCCTGGACAACTTGCAGCAACTGGAGGCGCAGCCCATCGAGGGATTGCCGCTCCTGCTGCCCTATCCGCAGGCGGTGACGCCGGAAGCGGCGGAGTACCACCATTACTGGAAAAACGAGGCGGGCGAAATTTCCACCGCGACGCGCCTGATGGACATTCAGGAATTGCCCAACTGCTTTGCCCTGGACGCTTCCAGCCTGGCCCTGGCGGATTATCAGGCTTACGTGCTGCTTCTGGCCGATTTCGGCTACCAGCCTGACGAGATGAACGATACGGCGGCTTTGTATCTTCTGGACGGCGGCGGGGAACTCCTGGTCTTTTGGGACGACGGTTCGCAATGCCTGCAAATACACGCAAGCGGCGCGCAGGTGTGCTTCGCGCCGCAATGGTACCTTCAGGCAACGGCCTCGTAATTCCCTTGCCTTCGCGCGGCAGGCGTCCCGGCGCCTGCCGCGCGTTTTTTTGCGGCGCTTGGGCACGGGAAACGGTTTTCAAAACGCCCAAGCCCCATGCGCTATGATAGGCATGCCAACTTCCCCCGGGGATACGGCGCGAAACTGTCGGGAATGTCAGCCGCGCCGCCCGGGTCGCGGCCAGGCCGGTAGAAAAGGAGGCTCCCACGATGGAAAGAGAAAGCCAGGAACAGCAGCGCATGGAGGCTCATACCCGATTGACGCTATTGCGCAAGACCATTCAACGGGTTTCGCCGGACGATCCGGAACTGGCGGTCATCGACGGCATGCTGGAGAAGATGCGCACGCATCCGTATGTGCTGGCGGTCGTGGGCGAGTTTAACCGCGGGAAATCCAGCCTCATCAACGCGCTGCTGGGCATGAACATCCTCCCGGCGGACGTAACCCCCACCACGGCGACCATCAACCGCGTCGTGTACGGCGAAACGCCGGCCGCGCGATTGGTCATGCTGGATGGAGGCGAGGAAACCATTCCTTTTTCGATGCTGAAGGCGCGCGTGACAAAATTGAGCGAAGAGGCGCAGGCCGCCGCCAATTGCGTGCGGGAGGCGGTCGTCTCCTATCCGACGGTGTTTTGCCGCAACAATGTGTCCCTGTTGGACACGCCGGGCCTCAACGAAAGCCCGCAAATGGACGAACTCACATTCAGGCACGCGCGAACGGCGGATGCGGTGATCTTTCTCATCAGCGCCCTGGCTCCCTACAGCCAGAGCGAGGCGGCGTCCCTTTGCAAACTGCTGGAGAATTCCAGCATTCGCCACGTGCTGTTTACCGTGAGCTTCATCGACCGGCTCACGCCCGGGGAAGATGTGGAGGAACGCGTGCTCAAGAGCATCCGCAACCGGATTCAAAAAATCACCTTTCCCCTCATTGACCGAAACGAAAACCTTTCCCCCGAGGAAAAGGAACGGCAAAAGGCCATTCTTTCCAGCGCTCTCGTGCTGGGCGTTTCCGCCAAAAAAGCGCTGGACGCGTTCGTCAACGGCAGCCTGGAGGATCTCAAACACTCCCGCATAGAGGCGTACAAGACGGAGCTGATGACGCGCCTGACCGCCCAGCAGGACGAATGGCTCGCCCAGGAGGTCACGCCCTATGTGCGCAGGACGCTGTCGGTATTCAACGACGCGGCGCAGCGCAGAATGACGGGCTTTGAAACGGTCATCGGCCAGGGGAAAGCGCTTATAGAGGAGGCTCAAAACCAGCTGGCGGCCCTTCCCCAGCAGCGCATCAACGCCATCAACGCCTGGGCGCTGGCGGTCAACGGCGCGGCCGGAACCTCTCAGCAACGCTACGACATCCTGCGCCAGAGGGTGGAGCGCAGCATTCAGGAGCAAGGCGCGCAGGACGCGGCGCCGGCGGCGACGGGATGGAAGGGCTTTGCCAAGCGCAAGGGCCTGTACCGGGAGGAAAAGGATCCCGCTACCCTTCAGCTCAAGCAGGCGTTTGAGGACGCCAAGGAAACGGCGGCGGGGAAGTGCCGGGAAATCGACGATCGCGCAAAGCCGGCCTACCGGGACGCCTGCCGCAAAATCGCCGCCCTGGGGGAAAAGGCGTGCCAGACGCTTCGACAAGCCATGGAGGTTCTGGAGCTGGACGGGGACGCGCCGCTGCCGCTGGATGAACCCAACGAGGATCAGCCCATCTTTGGGGACGATTTTTGCGCCGCGCTGTACGACACGCCTCTGCCGGAGATCAGCGTGGGGCCGCTTGTCGCGGCCAAGGGGTTGCTGTGCTACACGCTGAACTCCAGGATATCGGCGAGGTACCAGCAGCGCATGGCAAGCATCGGCAAAAGCGAATTCCCCGAGATCGACGGCCTCAAAGCCCGCGGCGAGGCGCTCCTGGTTCGGCTCAGCCAGCAGGTCGCCCGCCATCAGGAGGAGCTAGAGAAACTGCGCGGCGAAGCGCAAACCATTCAAACGCTTCTGTAACCGGCAAGCGCTCGGCCTTCGGCAGCCCAAACCGCTTGCCGCGCAGAAAGGACGCCCAAAAACGAAAACCAAAGACAACGCTAGGAGGGTATACCATGGAAAGAGACATCAACAGCATCGTCAGCTACCGTCAAACCATCACCGAGCTGGCCCAGGACTTGATCCGCCTGGAAACCTATGCCGACAAGCTGGATATGGATCATTGCAAGCAAACCCTGCGTCAGCTCAACGAGCGCATCAAGGAGGACAGGTTCAACCTGGCTGTTTTGGGCGAGTTCCGCCGCGGCAAGAGCACGCTGATCAACGCGCTTTTGCGCACGCCGGTTTTACCGTCGGACATCGTACCGTGCACGGCGTCGGTCAACCGCATCACCTATGATCCGCAGCCGCGCGCCAAGGTGGAATACATCGACGGAAGGACGAAGGAAATTCCCATCGACGATTTGGCGCAGTACGCTACCCAGGAGGGCGACAAGTCGACCGATGTCAGGGAAATCACGGTGTGGTATCCCACGGTCTATTGCTCCAACAACGTCGATATCTATGACACGCCGGGCCTTAACGACAGCGACGAGATGACCAAAGCCACCAACGAGGTCATCTCCCGCATGGACGTGGCGCTGTTCGTGCTGTCCGCCAACGTCAACTTCTCCCTTTCCGAGTGCGATTTTATCAGCAACCGCCTGCTTACCTCCGAGGTGGGGCGCGTCATTTTCGTAGTGACCCGCATGGACGAATACAATCAGGCCCAGCAGGAGAAAATTCTTCGCAGCATTCGCGCGCGCATCGAAGAGATGGTTTTGCCCAAGGCCCAGCAGGTGCTCTCCGACGATCCCGAAAAGTTGGCCCTGTTCAAGAGCAAGCTTGGCGAAATTCAGATTTATGGCGTTTCCTCCACCATGGCGCTGAAGGCGCGGGCGGATCACGACGCGATGATGCTGGAGCAGAGCGGTTTCATGGCGTTTGAGCGCGCCATCGACAAATTGCTGACCCAGGAGCGCGGGCGCGTCACGCTTGACAAGCAGACCGGCAGCATTCTCAAGTCCTCCAGCGACATCTACCACATCATTCAGGCCCGCCTTGCGCCGCTGACCGTTACGGAAGACCAGTTCAGGGAAAAGTGCGACAAGGCCGAGGGCGAAATCAACGAGATCCGCAAAACCGTGCGCCAGGAGACCGAGCGCTTGGATCAGGCGGAAACGCGAATCGTGGAGGAGATCGGCGAGGAATGGGACGACTACGTCGCCCAAATCAAGGAAAGCATTCGCCAGGAAGCGCAATGCATTGAAATCTCGCCTGAGGACTTGAAAACCAAAAACCGCGAGGCGCTGCTGGCCTCGGTCTGGTCGGAGCGCATGTCGCCGATGGTTTCCCGCCAAATCCAGGTTTACAGCGAAAAGATCGCCGACAGGGTAACGCAGGCCGCCAGCCATGAGTGTCAGCTGATGGACGCTTACGCCCAAAAGGTAGCCGAGCACATGAACAACATCCAAACCAACTTCCAGCTTTCCGACGAGGAGCACACAACCGCCGAGAACATCGGCAAGGTAGCGCTGGAGAGCTTTGTGCTCAGCGGCTTGGGCGGCGTGTTGACCGGCTATAAGACGGCCGGCGTCAAGGGCGCGCTCGTGGGCGGCTTAAGCGGCGCGGCCATCACCTCGGGAACGGCGTATGCGGCCGGCTTTGCGCTGGCCGCGCTGGGAATCGTCTCCGCGCCCGCGGTGATTGTGGGAGGTGCGCTGGCCGGTTTGACCGGGCTTATCGGCGGCCGCACGGTCGTCAAACGGGTGTTCTGGAAGGAGCGCGCCGGCGAGCTTCGGGACAAGATCACGCAGGCCGGCTGCGAAGCCTTGGACGAGGCGCTTCAGCAGGAGAACATCAAAGACAGCCTGTTGGACTATGTGCGCAACACCTTCGCCGCGCTCAAAAAGCAGGTCAGCGACAACACGGAAGGCACCCTCGCCGACCTGAGCAAGACGCTCCAGAAAACCCGCGAGAATTTCGCGGCGGAAAAGGCGCAGGCCGAACAGACGGCCAAGGACTACGCCGCCATTCTGGAAAGCCTGTCGTCCATTTCGGCGCACGCCCAGGAAGTACGGCAAGTCTACCGCCTCGACGCCTAAAAACCCGCGTTCAGGCTTGGAAGGCCCGCAAGCAAACGGCACGCTGCCAAAACGCAGCGTGCCGCAGACTGTCAAAAAACCTTCTGGGAGGTTCGGAGGGCCGCAGACCCGCAACCTCAATCGTCGCGGCGGGCGCTGGCCGCGCCC
>DVME01000015.1 GCA_018715175.1 Candidatus Limiplasma stercoravium | reverse complement strand
GCTGCGCACTTTGCCGTCGCTACGCCCGACGAGGGAATCGAGCTTCGGCTGGGCGGCGTGAAGGGCGAGATTCTCGTGTTGGGCGCCGCCATGCCCCGAGCGGCAGAGGACGCCGTGGCCTACGGGCTGACGCAGACGGTCTTCACCCCGGACATGGTGCGGCTGATCGACGGCTGCGCCGCGCGCTTGGGGTGCATGGCGTCGGTTCACGTCAAGCTGGATACCGGCATGAACCGAATCGGCCTGCGCACGCCTCAGGAGGCGCAGGCCGTGGCCCAGGCCCTTCAGGAGTCGCCGCATGTCAAACAAACGGGCCTTTATACCCATTTTGCCGATGCTGACGCGCCCCTGCCCAACGGCTGGGCCAACGAATTCACCCTTGACCAGATGAAGCGCTTTGACGCTTTGCGCGCGTATTTCCCCAAGGACATCTGCGTGCATGCGGCCAACAGCGCCATGAGCCTCCTGCAGCCCCGGGTGTACCACGATATGATTCGTGAGGGCATTTCCCTTTACGGCTATCCGCCGGTGCCGACGGAGCTTGCGTTTCGTCCGGCGCTGTCCTGGGAGACGGAGGTCGTCCACGTCAAGGACCTCGCGCCCGGCGATACCGTGAGCTATGGGCGCACCTTCGTGGCGCAGCGGCCGATGCGCGTCGCCACCCTTGCGGTGGGATACGGCGACGGCTATCATCGCATGGCGTCCGGCCGGGGAGAGGTGCTCATTCGCGGATGCCGGGAGCCCATCGTGGGCCGGGTGTGCATGGATCAAACGATGGTGGATGTCACCGGCATCGGACAGGTGCGCGCAGGGGACGTGGCGACGCTTTTGGGCGCGCAGGGCGGCGAGCGCATCGACGCCTGCCAACTGGCCGATTGGTGGGGCACCATCGCCTACGAGGTGCTTCTGTCGCCAAGCAGCCGGGTGGAACGCACCTATTTGCACCTGTAACGCATGAATCGTCCCCTGGAACGCCAAAATAAGCCTTGCCGACGGCACGGCGACGAAAGGACATGAACATGCAAAACAAACCCAAAAAAAAGCCGCCGGTGGAGGAGGTCAAAAAACCCATCCTCACAGGCAGCTGGCACGGGCGCGACGCCTGGGCGCTGGCGGGAAAGCGGGCGCTGTCCTTCCTAGCTACGGCGGTGATTTACCTCATTGCGGGAATGCTGATGACCTTTGACGGGCTGTGGATTCGCGTGGTGGTGTGCGTGATCGTGGTCGGAGCCGTGGCGTACTACCAGTATACCCACGGCATCCTCAAGGGCGAAAACGACGCCGCCTTCGGCGAAATCATGTATGCGCATCAGGCGGAGGGAAAGACCGTCGATCCCATCGACCGCCAACGCTGCTTCCATCCTCTCAAGGGAGTGTTTGCGACGCTGGTGGGCTTTGTTCCGTTTCTGGCCGTCACGCTGGTCTTTGCCTTGCTGACCACGCCGTCGCGCTACACGCTGGGCGTGCTGCCTTCCTGGACGCAAGGCTTCATGGAACAAACCGAGTTTGCCGACGCCTTGGGCTATTACACCCTGAATACGGGCATGGACGCCATAGCCATCCTGCGCATCGTCGTGCGCGCGATGATCATGCCCTTCATCAACGTCGCCGTGGCCATAGGCGACGACGCGGCGCTCCTGGCCGAAAGGCTCAGCCCCTTGCTGTTGCTCATCGCCCCCATGTTCTACGGCTTGGGCTACAGCCGCGGTCTGCACCTGCGCGCGCGCATCAACACCGGCATCAAGATGGGCGACGAAAAGAAAAAGCGCCGCGAGCGCAAGGCGCGCAAGCAGCGCCAGCGCCAGCGCAGCAAGGAACCGGAAAGGCTCATCTAGCATGCGCATCATCGCGGGCGAAAGGCGAGGCGCGCAGTTATACGCGCCCAAGGGGATGGACACGAGGCCAACCCAGGCCATGGTGCGAGAGGCGCTGTTCAACATCCTGCAGTTTGACCTTCAGGGGGCTCAGGTGCTGGATTTGTTTGGCGGCAGCGGCGCGCTGGCGCTGGAGGCGCTCAGCCGGGGCGCAGCCACAGCCGTCCTGGTGGATTCGGATCGCGCGGCGGTGGACTGCATGCGCCGCAACCTCCAAAAGCTGCGCTATGAAGCGCGCTGCCGGCTGCTCCTGTGCGACTACCAGCAGGCGCTGCGGCGATTGGGCAAAGATGGGGCCCGGTTTGACCTGGTGTTTTTGGATCCGCCCTACCGCGTGACGGATCTGCGGCCCGTGGCGCAAACGCTGCGCCGGGAAAACCTTCTTCTGCCTGGCGCGCTGCTGGTGTGGGAACGCGCCGCCGGGGAGCAGACCGGCTTTGAAGCACCTTATACGCTCCTGAAGCGTCGGGCTTACGGCCAAACCGTCATTGACCTGTACCGCTTCGCGTGCGCGGATGATCAGGAGGACATGCCATGAAACAAGGTCTGTGCGTATATCCCGGCAGCTTTGATCCCGTGACCAACGGACACTTGGACATCATCGAGCGCGGCGCCGCCATTTTCCCGCAGGTAGTCGTGGCGGTATTGCACAATCCGGTGAAGACGGGCTGTTTTTCCATTGAACAGCGTTTGGCGATGCTCAAAAAAGCCTGCGCGCATCTGCCAAACGTGTCCTTCGATCGCTTTGACGGGCTTTTGGTGAACTACATGCGTTCGCTGGGCGCCGGCGTGGTGCTGCGCGGCCTTCGCGCGGTGACCGATTTTGAAAGCGAAGTCCAAATGGCGCAGCTTAACCATCAGATGTCGCCGGACGTGGAAACCCTGTTTTTGATGACGTCTCCTGAGCACGCTTACCTCAGCTCCAGCGCGGTGCGAGAAATCGGCATGTTTGGCGGCGACGTATCGCCTTTCGTGCCCCTGAGCATCGCCCAAGAGGTGCAAGCGGCTTTGCAAACCAAACCATAAGGGAGGATTTGACATGCAACAGGATATGATCGCCGCCTTTCGCAAAAACCTAAACGACTTGCAGGAAATGGTCGTTCAGGCCAGGGGGGTGCCTCTCAGCGGTTTTTGCATGGTAGACCGCGAACGCATCCGCAAGCTGCTGGATACGTTGGAAAGCGAGATGCCCGTGGTCGTTTCCCAAAGCGAGAACGTCGTGCAAAACCAGCGCAGCATCATCAGCGAAGCCAAGGGAATCGCGGACGAGATCAACCAAAAGGCTTCCGAACGCGCCAACCAGCTTGTTTCCGACGCCAACGCGCACGCCCAGCAAACCACCGCCCAAGCCAGCCAAAAGGCGCAGGAAATGCTAGCCAGCGCGCAGCAGCAGGCCACCGCCATGATTCGGGATGCAAAGGCCGAGGCCGAACGCCTGGTGCGTGAGGCGCAGGCCCATGCTGAGCGCCTGGTGAGCGAGCAGGAGGTTGTGGCGCGCGCGAACATGGAGGCCGAAGAGCTGCGCCAAACCACCAACGAGCAGGTGGAAAAGCTGTACGCCGACGTCTACCATCACATCGACGATACGCTGGCTCAGCTGGATCGAACCGTCAGCGAAAAGCTGTCGGAGATTCGCATGACCCGCCAGCAAATCAGTCAAAGTATGCGCCGTTAGGGTGCGGGCTTTTCCTGGCGGAAAGGCTCAAACGGCAGACAAACTTCTTTGGGAAAGATTGGGAGGGCTTTGCTTTCCCAAATATGATTCAAAGTCCGCGACATGTCCGGCGCGTTCGCTGTCTTGAATGGCAGGTCTGCTTGCGCGTTTTCCCGGCCGTGGCCAAAGGCGCAGGAAAAGCGAATCCAAAAAGACTGACGCAGACGGACTTTTGTGAAATCTCAGGGCCTTTCCACGACGGGAAGGCCTTTTTGTTTGCAAGGAAGATCTTCCCTTGGCTGCTGAGACTTGCCATGGTTGCGGTCGCGCTCACAAGGAAGACTAGGAAGCAACGCTGCAATAGGAAAGGGAAGAAACGCATGCCGAGAACCAGGGCTTCCTTGTGGATTATCGCCTGCACGCTGCTGACGTCGGTTGTCATATTCATGTTGCCGTATACTCCGCGCCTGGCGGTTCATACGGAAACGGTGCGCAGCGGCAGCCTGGTGCGTTCTATGTGGCTGGATGGGGTAGTGGCCTATCATCAGCAACAGGCGTTGACCAGTCCGCAGGCTGGTCGGATCGGGCATGTGTATGTGCGCCAAGGGGAGAGCGTCAAAGCCGGCGAGCTGCTGATCAGCCTGGACGCCGACGCGGAGGAAGCCGCGCTCGCTTCGCTGATGAACCTGCGCTACCGCCGCGAGCAGGCGCTGGAAGGCGCCGCCGCAGATGCTTTGGCAGCGTCCCTAACGCTGGAGGCGGTCGCCCAGGAGGAAGAGCTTCGGCACGCCATCGCCCTCAAGCAAATTCGCGCGGAGGCCGACGGCGTGGTGGGCAGCCTGTACGTCAGCGAGGGGGATTATGTGGCCGCGTTTTCCGCGCTTGGGCTATTGAGAACCGAGGAGAAATGCATTGCCGCCCTGGGCCGTACCAGCGACCTAACCGCCGTTAGGCCGGGCATGGCGGCCGTCCTGGAAACCCGCGAAGGGACACAGACGGTGTATGTCAGCGCCGTGGGCCAGCCGTCGCTGAACGAAACCACGGGGCAGTCCATGCAGCAGGTCACCCTTTTGCCACTCGATGAGACGGCCTTGGAAAATGCGCAAGCCGGTGAAAGCGCAACGGTGCGTCTTTTTTTGGACGCAGTCGAAGCCGAGGCGCTGGTGCCGGTCAGCGCTGTGGGCGCCGGCGACCGGATATGGCTGGTTCGAGATGGATGCGCGAGCAGCGTGCAGGTGGACGTGAAATGGCGCAATGACGAATATGTGGCGGTAGACGCTGCGCTGTTGGAGGAGCGCGTCATCCTCAATCCGGACGCCCTGTCGCTGTATGAGGGCTGCCCGGTCAAGGAGGCGCGGCGGTGACCTACGTGGATTTTTGGAAGCTGAGCCTGCGAAACATCTTTGCCGCGCCGGTCAGGTCGGCGTTGACCATTTTGGGCATGGCCATCGGCATTGGCTCCATTTTAGCGGTATTGACCTTGGGCGATGCCGGAAAGGTGCAGGTTCGCAGCGAAATGGCGCGGCTGGGCATTGACCGCGTCTGGCTGACAGCCGGGGAGGACAGCACGCTACGCTACGGCGACGCCGAATGGCTCGCTCAGGAACTGGGAACAACTGTCACCGAGCAGGTCTATATTCCCACAAGCGTGCGCATTGGAACGCATGAATACGCGGCCTTGGTCGTTGGCTGCACCAGCGAGTACATGCGCATCATGGATACGACCATCCTGCAAGGCCAATCCCTCTACGCGCTGGACTGGCAGGCAGGCAGTCGCTGCGTGCTGGTAGGAAGCGCGCTGGCAAAGGAAGCGGGCCTGAGCCCCGGAGACCGTGTGAGCGTGGGCGGCGTACCTGTGTTGATTCGCGGCATTCTGCAGCAGCGCAACGAGCTGTCACAGGTTGATTCCAGCCGTGCGGTGTTTATGCCTGTGGCGGTCTGCTGTGAACTCATGGGTCAAACCGTGCATGAGCTGACCTTGACCGTGCCGCAGGATGTTATGCCTCAGGCGGTTGCGGCCATGGCCCAGGATCTCATGCGCCTTCGCCGCAACACCGAAGTCGAAGCAATCACCATGCAAGCGCAGATCGAAGCCGCCAACAGCGTGATCGCCATTTTTGTGGATGTGCTCAAATGGGTGGCGGCCATCTGCATATTGGTGGGTGGCATCGGTGTGATGAACATCCTGTTGGTCAGCGTTCGAGAGCGCCGGCGAGAAATCGGCGTGATGAAATCCCTGGGCGCCTCTCAGGGACAGGTGTGCGCGCTGTTTTTGCTGGAAGCGTTGCTGTACGCCTTGGCCGGCGGCGCGTTTGGCATTTTAATCGGCCTAGGGTTGATTCGCATCGCTGGGCAGAGCATTGGCCTTAACACGTCGGTGAGGCTGGGCGATGTGGCGGCGGTGTTTGCCGCAGCGCTGGCGGTGGGGCTGTTTTTTGGCGTGACGCCTGCGATGCGCGCCGCAAGGCTGCTTCCTGTGGACGCGTTGCGCGACGATTGAACCAAGATTTTTTGTCTCTGGTGCATTTTTGTCCATGATGTACATCCTGAACAAACCCAATTTTGAATCTTGTGCGATTCAGTCAATATCTTTTTTTGCTAAATAAAGTTATAATACAAACAATCAATGCGGTGCGTTCCATCCAGCTTTGCGTGGATACGTGGGCATTCAGTAAATGAAGGAGGCTATCTCTATGGCAAGCGTATCGCTCAATCACATCTATAAGGTTTACTCCGGAAATGTGACGGCTGTTAGCGACTTCTGCCTGGACATTGAGGACAAAGAGTTCATCGTGCTGGTCGGGCCTTCCGGTTGCGGAAAGTCCACGACCCTTCGCATGGTGGCCGGCCTGGAGGAAATCTCCAGCGGCGAGCTCTACATCGGCGACCGCCTGGTCAACGATGTGGCGCCCAAGGATCGCGATATCGCCATGGTGTTCCAAAACTACGCCCTCTATCCGCATATGACGGTGTTTGACAACATGGCCTTCGGCCTGAAGCTGCGCAAGACCCCCAAGGCTGAAATTAAG
This sequence comes from Candidatus Limiplasma stercoravium, assembly GCA_018715175.1. Lineage (GTDB taxonomy): Bacteria > Bacillota > Clostridia > Christensenellales > Aristaeellaceae > Limiplasma > Limiplasma stercoravium. Next base: position 849 of record DVME01000015.1, on the reverse strand, counting down.
CAGCGCGTGGAAGAAGCCGCCAAGATTTTGGACATTTCCCACCTGCTCAACCGCAAGCCCAAGGCTCTTTCCGGCGGTCAGCGCCAGCGCGTTGCTCTGGGTCGTGCCATCGTCCGCGAGCCCAAGGTCTTCCTGTTTGACGAGCCGCTGTCCAACTTGGACGCCAAGCTGCGCGTGGCCATGCGTACTGAGATCACCAAGCTGCATCAGCGCTTGCAGACCACCTTCATTTACGTGACCCACGACCAGACCGAAGCCATGACCATGGCCAGCCGCATCGTGGTTATGAAGGACGGTTTCGTGCAGCAGGTTGACAGCCCGCAGAACCTCTACGACTATCCCGCCAACCTCTTCGTGGCCGGCTTCATCGGCAGCCCGCAGATGAACTTCTTCAACGTCAAGCTTGAAAAGGAAGGCAACAGCGTTGTGGCCAAGTTCGGCGACAACAAGATCGTGATTCCGCCCAGCAAGCTGGCCAAGTTCGCCGATGAGACCTACATCGGCAAGGAAGTCATCATGGGCATCCGTCCCGAGAACATCCATGACGAGGACGTCTTCGTGCAGACCGCTTCCGACGCCGTCATCGATTGCTCCGTCGAAGTTACCGAGCTCATGGGCTCCGAGACCTACCTGTACCTGTCCACCACCGGCAAGGATGAGAACATCATCGCCCGCGTGAATCCCCGCACCACCAGCCGCGCCGGACAGAAGGTTCAGGTGGCGTTCGACGTCAACCACCTGCACTTCTTCGACAAGGACACCGAGACCACCCTGCTCACCCGCTAAGTTTATTAAGAAGACGTGCCGCAATGTTATGCGGCACGTCTTCAGACTGTCAAAAAACCTTCT
>DVME01000139.1 GCA_018715175.1 Candidatus Limiplasma stercoravium | reverse complement strand
GTTGGTCGCCTCGCAGTAGTAGGTGTAGCCGTCGTTTTCGAGGGTGACGGCGCTGGTGGTATAGGTCATGTCCGTCGCGCCGGGGAGCTTCACGTAGCCCGCGCCGTCGTTTCGGTTCACGTACCACTGGCAGGTGGTCGCGTTCGTGGCGGCGGCGGTCAGCGTGGCCCGCTCGCCGGGCCGCACGGCGACCTCCTGCGGGCCGTCCGGCAAAGTGAACACCGGCGCGCTGCCGGGAATGGCCGTCCACTTCGCCCAATAGGTCTTGTCCCCCGTGTCCGTGCCCGTGATGACCGTGACGCAGCTGCCGCTCAGGGCCTCGTTGTCATACCAGCCGTCGAAGGTGTAGCCGTCGCGGGTCACGTCCGTGGGCAGCTTCGCGCCCTTGCCGTAGACGTAGCCGGTCACGTCTCCCGCGTTGACCGTGCCGCCGTTTGTGTTCAGCGTCACCTTGTATTCGGCCTGCTTGAAGTGCGCTTTGATCTCCACGGCGCTGCCGGGCATGGTGAAGGTGTTGTTCGAACCGATGGTCACGCCGCCGGAGAGCACCTCCCAGCGGTCAAAGACGTACCCGGAGTTCGGCGTGGCGGTGAGGGTGACGGTGTCGCCCTTCGCCGCCGAAGCGGGATTGGCCATGGCCGTGCCGTTTCCGTCGGTTGTGACCGTCACGGAGTATTTCTTCATCTCGAGGGAGAAGGAGGTGGCGGGGTTTACGCCGTCCGATTCCACGATGGTAGCACCCAGACCAGCAGGATCATTAAAAACCTTCTTATTGTCTTGCAGTTCGCAGCCCTCCGCCAACTCAAGACTGCCGCCTAATACGAACAGCGCTATATCGGAATTCGAACAGTTCAGCGAGCCGCCGCCCGTCAGGGTCAGGCCGTCTGCCTGAACCGCAATCCCGTAATTCTCACTCTCCAGCTCGGTCAGTTTATTCTCCCCGTTCAGCACCAGCGTCACGGCTTTTCCCGGGGCGTCGAATGTTTTTCGAGCCGGAGAGGGGCGCTAACGCGGCGTTAAGATTTTTCCTTTTTCATCCGGCGTATGGGCTTTCCGGCCCGGATGTGGTATACTGATTTTGTTTATGCATACGAAAGGATGTGCTTGCATTGCAGGAATCCCCCCGTCAAAGCCCCCTGCTGGGCATTCTCAAGGGCGCGGTCATCGCCATCGGCGCGCTGCTTCCGGGCATCAGCGGCGGCGCGCTGTGCGTCATCATGGGCATCTACAAGCCGATGATGGCCCTTCTGGCCGATCCCATCCACCAGTTCAAAAAGCAGATCGGCTTCTTCTGGCCCATCGCAATCGGCATGCTGGTGGGTACGCTGGGCATTTCCCGGCTTCTGGGCGACTTTCTGGAGCGGTCCGAAACGGCGGCTATCTTCCTCTTTATCGGCCTGATCGTGGGCACGCTGCCCGGCCTTCTGCGCGAGGCGCGGCAGCAGGGCGTGGCCCGCGGCTCGACGGCCGCGCTGGTGATTGCGCTTCTGGTGATGCTCGCCTGGATGATTCCCATGTCGCTCGGCGGTCAGGCCAATGTGGTTCCCAGCCTGGGCTGGTGGTGCCTGTGCGGGGTACTGTGGGGCCTGGGCATCATCGTGCCGGGCATGAGTCCCAGCAACATCTTCTTTTTCCTGGGGCTGGCCACGCCCATGTACGCCTCCATCGGCGCATTGGACCTGGGCGTGATTCTGCCCATGGGCGTATGCCTGCTGCTCACGGTGGTACTGCTCTCCCGCGGCGTGGGCTACTGCCTCAAGCGCTGGTACTCGCTGTTCATGCACGCGGTGGTGGGCGTGGTGCTGGCCTCCACGGTGGTGATTCTGCCGCCGGTCAAGCTGCTGATCTCGCCCGGCTACACCTTCGCCATGGGCGCGGGCGACTGGCTGGTATACGCGGCCTGCTTCGCGGCGGGCGCGGCGCTGGCCTGGGCGCTGGGCAAGGTGCAGGGGAAGGAATAAGGCGGACTTTTTCGACATGCTAAAGCCCCGGAGCGGCATGCTCCGGGGCCTTGGCCGTTTGTCCGCGTTATTTGAGCAGCTTCTGCGCCTCAGCGGTCAGGTGCTCCAGCAGCGCCTGGGCTTTAGCCTCGTCACGGTCGTTGACGTTGACGTAGAGCTTGATCTTGGGCTCGGTGCCGCTGGGACGCACGCACACGAAGTGCCCGCCTTCCATGGCAAAATACAGCACGTCGCTCTCCGGATAATCCAGCTTGGTCACCTTGCCGGTGGCCACGTCGGTTTCCGTGCCGGCCATGATATCCAGCACGCGGGCCACCTTCACGCCGCCGATCTCGGCGGGCGGGTTTTGGCGGATGCGGGCCATAATTTCGCCCATGACCTTGAGGCCGTCGATGCCCGGCAGGGTGGTGGATTCAACGTGTTCGAGGTAGTAGCCGTATTTCTCGAAGATTTCTTCCATGACGTCGCACAGCGTTTTCCCCTGCGCGCCGTAATAGGCCGCGGCTTCGGCGATAAGCAGCGAGGCGTTCACGCCGTCCTTGTCGCGCACGAAAGTCCCGGACAGGAAGCCGTAGCTTTCCTCAAAGCCGAAAAGGAAGGTATGGCTGCCGGTATCCTGGAACTGCTGAATTTTCTCACCGATGAACTTGAAGCCCGTCAGCGTGTCGAACAGCGCCACGCCGAAGTCCTTGCAGATGGCGCGCGCCAGCTCGGTGGAGACGATGCTCTTGACCACCGCGCCGTTTTTGGGCAGCTTGCCCTGCTCGCGCTTGCCGTTGAGGATGTAGTAAAGCATCAGGCAGCCGATTTGGTTGCCGGTCAGCAGGCGGAACTCGCCGCTTTTCTCGCGCACAGCCACGCCCAGGCGATCGCAGTCCGGGTCGGTGCCGAAGATGGCGTCCGCGCCCACCTCGTTGGCCAGCTTGATGGCCAGGGTGAAGGCCGCGGGATCCTCGGGATTGGGCACGCGCACGGTAGAGAAGTTGGGATCGGGCGCTTCCTGCTCTTTGACGACGCTCACGTTGGTCAGGCCCATTTCGCGCAGGATGCGGCGCACGGGCACATTGCCGCTGCCGTGAATGGGCGTATAGACGATTTTCAGGTTTTTGCCGGCCTGCGCCATGATTTCCGGGTGGATGGACAGGGTTTTGACCAAGGCGATGTAATCGTCGTCCACATCCTGATCGCCAATGATGCGCAAAAGGCCGTTTTTGATGGCTTCGCCCTGGCCCATGAGCTTGGCCTGGGTAAAGCTCAAAGCGTTGATGCACTCGGTCACAGCGGCGGCGGCCTCGGGCCCCAACTGGGCGCCGTCCTCGCCGTAAACCTTATAGCCGTTATACTGCGGCGGATTGTGGCTGGCGGTGATCACGATGCCGGCCGCGGCGTTAAGGTGCCTGACGCCAAAGGACAGCAGCGCCACCGGGCGAAGCGCGTCGAAAAGATAAGCTCTTATGCCGTTGGCGCAAAGCACCAGCGCGGCTTCACGGGCAAAGGTATCGCTCATGCGGCGGCTGTCATAGCCAATCACCACGCCGCGTTGGGCATTGCGCGGATCACGGTTGAGGGAATCGGCCAAGCCTTGGGTCGCACGGCGAACGGTATAAACATTCATGCGGTTCATGCCCGCGCCCAGCACGCCGCGCATGCCAGCGGTTCCAAAGCTGAGGTTCTGGTAAAAGCGGTCTTCGATTTCTTTTTCATCCTGCGCGATGGCCTCCAGCTCGCGTACGGTTTCCCCGTCCGCGGCAAAATCGCGCAGCCAAGCCTCGTAATTCTCACGATAGCCCATGAAAAACGCTCCTTTCCGTTTCCTTTTGCGCAGCCGGCGGCTGGCTTTCCCCATGCCTCATTATACTGGATTTGGAACATCTTTGCAATTCTTTTTCCCGCGCGCGTCGGGCATACTTGCCTTGGAGGTGGCTGCGGGTGATTCGCATGCAAGGCGTTGGAAAAGCGTATCCACTTGGGCGTGAACAACCGCCGCTGGCGGTGCTCAGCGGCGTGAACCTAAGCGTACGGCCCGGGGAATACGTGGCATTTGTGGGGCCCAGCGGTTCAGGCAAGAGTACGCTGATGAACCTCATCGGCTGCCTGGACACGCCTACGACCGGTCGCTACCTCTTGGACGGCGCGGATGTCAGCCGTCTGGATCAAGCGGCATTATGCCGCGTCAGGAGGGAAAAAATCGGCTTTGTCTTTCAGGGATTTCAGCTTTTCGCCAAGCTGACAGCCCTTGAAAACGTGGCGTTTCCGCTCATGATCAGAGGCGTCCCGGAAAGCGAGCGCACGCGCATGGCTGGCGAAGCCCTGCGCCGCGTGGGGTTGACCGGCCGCGAGCGGCACCGGCCGGGCCAGCTCAGCGGCGGACAGCAGCAGCGCGTGGCGCTGGCCCGCGCGCTGTGCTATCGCCCCAAGCTGCTCCTGTGCGACGAGCCCACCGGCGCGCTGGACGAAACCAGCCGCAACGAGATTTTGGACATGCTGGACTTGCTGCATCAAAGCGGGCGGACGGTGGTGGTGATTACGCATGATCCGTTTGTCGCCTCCCGCGCCACAAGGCGCTACCGCGTGGAAGCGGGGAGCGTGCAGGCCGCCCGCTGATTCAATCCACGCGCACGATTTTCGCGCCGAAAGGCATCAGCGCCAGACGCGCCAGTTTCAAGCATTGCAGCCCAAAGGGAATGCCCACGACGGTGAGGCACAGCAAAAGCCCAAGCCCTGCCGAGGCCAGCGCCAACCACCAACCGCTGAACGCCAGCCACACCAGGTTCAACAAAAACGATACCGCGCCGCCACCGGCCTCCACCGCCCTCCCGAAAGGGCAAAAGGAGAGGGCCGAAAGCTTGAAGCATTGGCGTCCCACGGGGATGCCCACAATGCTCAGGCACCACAACACGCCCGTTGCGAACCACGCCAAACCCTGCCACGCACCGGCGCACAAAAACCAAATCACATTTCCCAAAAAGCTCACCGCCTTCACCCCCATGCGAGTCTATCACATCTGAGCTTGCGTTGGAAAGCGGATTTGCCTTTTCTCATCGAATTTTCATCCGCCTCTAAAACGTGTCGGCGATGGGCAGGCTTTGCGGCAAGGGGAACCAGTCGGACGGGCAGGCAACGCGCGGCGCCCCAAAGCGATTGTAGTCAAAAGCCAGCCGCGTCGCCTGAAGTCCATCCAGTTCCGCGTCCAGAGGCCCGCTTGGGGATGCTATGCGCACGCGGCCGTCCTCAACGGCGATTTCAAACGCTTCCGCACCCCGGATGCCCAGGCGCAAAACCCCGTCCGATAGCGGTGACAGGCGGTTTTTCAGCCGAAGGTACGCGCCGATGACCTTGGAAGGATTCAAGCAGTTCATCGCGCCGTCGGCGGCAATGGAGTAACCCTCGGCAAAGGCCGCCAGCGCGCGGTTAAGCGGCTCGTCGTGCGGGGCCACCCGGATGCTGAGATCACGGCGGTCGTTTTTTTCCATCCACGCCTTGACGACGCCCGGGATGAACGCTTCTTCCTCCAGCACCAGCTCCGTCAGCCCGCGGCCCTCGCCGGAAGCGATCAGGTATCCCGCCTCTTTTCCGTCCCGGCGAATCAGCCACGGTTGTCCGCCAAAGCTTTGGCAGGCGGCTATAAACCCTTCGCGCGTCCGCGCGCCCGTCACCGGCTGCGCGCCATAAAGCTCGTACGCATAGTCGGCGCTGGCAAGCGGTTCAAAGCTCAGGCCGCTGACATCCAAATCGCTCCAGCAATGGCGAAGGTTGGCCTGGGTCACCTCGTAGTGATACGCCGCGCCACAGGGCTCAAAGCCATAGTATTCATACCGCTGGCGCTGACCGCCCAGCAACAGCATGTCCAGCCCTGTTTCCCGGGCGCGCTGAAGCTGCATGGACATAAGCCGCTTCATCACGCCTTGCCCGCGCGCGCTGGGATGCACCGAAACCGAACCCACATACCCCACCTTCAGCGGTTCTCCCGCCACCGTCAGCGTGAAGGGATAGACCCCTACGCAGCCGCGGATGCGGCCGTCGCACACGGCCACGGCGTGGATGTCGCTGCGTTCCACGTTCTCGGCGTAGGCTTTGGGCAGCAAGCGTTCAAAGCGATGCGGCCGGCTGGTCTGGGAAAAAATCAGGTTGATAAAATCCAGGAGATCCTGTTTGTCGGCAGGTGTGGCGAAACGGAATTCCATGATGTTCCTCCTTTTGAGCCGATGCCGCTAAGCGGCGGCCCCCGCGCCATTCGCAGGGGACGGCGCTTTGTCCGGCGCGGCTTGCGCATCGGCCGCAGCGCGGTTCGGCCTTCCTATTCTCTTTTGGGCCAGCGGCATGCTCAGCCGATGTATTTTACCCCTTTACGGCCCTGATGGTCAAGCCGCCTGCAAAGGATTCGGGGAAAAACGGGGAAGAAAACCCAAAAAGCGGCGGCCCGGCCTTCCGCCGGAGGCGGATTTGAACGCTCTCCGCATACGACTGCCCTCTCATGTGCGAAAGGTTCTTGCAAAAGCCGTGCTTGTCCCATACAATATTCTCTAAAGCTTCGCCTATCCACCTCTCGATTCGTCATGAAAGAAGGCATCGCCATGCAGGACTATCAAAAGGCTGCCCAGGATTTCATTCAAAACGAAAAGCAGTTTCACCTGGGCGCCATCCCTACCGAACAGTCCAATCCCCTTACCCGCGGGCTTTCCGCCCGCATCCGGCGCGATACCGCCGAGGGCATCCGCATTATTCTGCGCGCAGACCAGTCCATTCCCGGTGTGGCGGCGGAATGCTTTGAAAGCGAAGCGTTCCAAAAAATGGTGGCCGACATGCGCCGTTGCATCGACGAGCGCCGCACCATTCTGTTTTCGTCCGTGGGCGCGTCGGGGCGCATGGCGCTGCAGCTGGACTCCATGTGGCGGCTGTTTTGGCACGAGCTTATCGCCCGGTTGCCGCTGCGGGCCAAAGAATTTGTGGAAATCGCCGAATGTTCCAACAGCTTGATGACCGGCGGCGACCGCGCGTGCGTGCGTGCGGTGGAGAACTTCGAGGATTACCTGACCTTTGGCGCGCAGCAAATCGCGGATGCGGGCGTGAGCCCGGGCGACATGGTGGTGGCGCTGAGCGAGTGCAGCCTGTCGGCCAGCGTGATCGGCTCCGCCATCGAAGCCGACAAGCGCGGCATCGCCACCTACTACCTGTACTGCAACCCCAAAGAAGTGCTCTGCGAGCACCTGGAACGCGCCCGGCTGGTGTTTGAGCGTGAAAGCATCGTATTCCTGCCGCTGTTCGTGGGCCACATGGCGGTGGCAGGTTCCACGCGCATGCAGGTCACGACCGTGGAGCTTTTTGTAACCGGCGTCGCGCTTGAACAGGCTTGCTGGTCCTGGCTGGAGGACAATCTGACCCAGGCCGAATTGGAGGCCGTGGGCGCGGGCGTGCTGCCGGCCGCGGAATACGCGGCGCAGTTTGAAAGCTGCGTGCGGCAGCTTTCTGACGGCGAAGCGTTGCGCGGCATGACCCGGGCGGTCGAATACGAGGCAGATACCTACACCCGCAAGGGCTTGATCACCTACGCGACCCACGCCTACCTTCAGGACATCCTCACCGATACCGCAGAGCGCCAACCCACCTTTACCTTGCCGCCTTTCCGCCGCACAGACGACACCGAAAGCCCGCTTTCCTGGGCCTATGCCAAGGATCCTCTCTATCCCGCCGCCGTCGCCTGGCAGCACATCATCCGCCGCCCGATCAAGGGCCTGGATTGGATCCGCGAGGATTACATCCGCCTGGGCGCTTCGCAGGCCATTGTGGATCATCCGCCGCACATTGGCTCCGACCAGCTTTCCTACTATGACCTGGGCAACGGCGACGATCCCTCCCGTTACAGCCAACATCCGGCGCGCCTGGTGCTGGTGGATGTGGACGGGCGCAGCGCCCACGACGGCTGCGTGGAATGGTACCGCCAGCAATTGCCCCACTTTGACGGCGGCCTGGTACTTCGCATGGGCAACATTCCCGGCGAGCTGATCGACCCTGACGAGCTGCGCATTCCCGTTTCGCTTCCTCACACGCTCATGGACATTCTGCCCCACGTCATGGTCAAACTGGCCTTTAACCTGCTTTCCACCGCAACCATGGCCAAGATGGGCCGCGTGTGGAGCAATTGGATGATTCAGGTGCTGCCTACCAACAAAAAGCTTATTGACCGCTCCACGCGCATCATTGCAGAGCTTGCGCATCTCCCTTATGAAAAGGCGTGCGAAGAGTTTTTCAAAAGCTACCTCAACCGGCCCAAAGACGAGGAATACCGCGAAAGCTATGTGGTGGAAACCCTGCGTCGCCTGGGCGTAGACCCCGATGCGGAGGAAGGCGAATGAAACGGAACCGACCTTTCGCCAAAAATTTTGCCGCCTCTCCTCCGCCGTTGGCCGGATTCACCATGGCTTGCGTTTGTTGCGGGTAGCGGCCTCATTGTCTCAAACCCCTGCGGCACGGAAGTTTTGTTGTGCCGGGCTGCCTTGCGCGCTTTTAGGGCAAGTAAAACGCCCGCCGGTTCCAAAGACCGGCGGGCGTCTGCCTGTCGAAAAAGTCCGGCTGCGCCGGCTTTTTCGACAGGTTTGCGCCGTTTCCCTCTCGCCCCTTTGGGGCT
>DVME01000138.1 GCA_018715175.1 Candidatus Limiplasma stercoravium | reverse complement strand
TCAAACTCTTATGTTTAATTCCTGTTACGCTCCAGATTGCTCTGGCTCGCAATTCACTCATTTCATTGACTGCTTGCGTTCTTTCCTTACTCTCTGTATCGTTTTCAAGGTTCGTTGCTCTCAAGCGAGCTTGTCTATATTACCACGCCCTCCATCCGTTGTCAACACTTTTTTTGCTTTCCATTTCAAAACTTTTTGAACCGCTGCCAGATTGCATTTTGCACCAATTCAGGATATACTGTCTTTTTGTAGGAATGATTGGAGCGAAGGAAGGGGCTTAGCAATGAAGCTGGGTATCGTGGGACTTCCCAACGTGGGCAAAAGCACGCTGTTTAACGCCATTACCCGCGCAGGCGCGCAGGCGGCGAATTATCCGTTTTGCACCATTGAACCCAATACTGGCATCGTGCCTGTGCCTGACGAGCGGCTGGATGTTCTGGCAAAGATGTACCAGCCCAAGAAGGTTACGCCGGCAACGGTGGAATTTGTAGACATCGCAGGCCTGGTCAAAGGCGCCAGCCGCGGCGAAGGCCTGGGCAACAAATTCCTTTCGCATATACGAGAGGTTGACGCCGTCGTGCATGTGGTGCGCTGCTTTGAGGACGAAAACATCATCCATGTGGACGGCTCAGTCGATCCAGCTCGCGACATTGAAGTCGTCGAACTTGAATTGATCTTCGCCGACATGGAAACCATGGGAAGGCGTGTGGAAAAGGCGCAAAAGCTAGTTCGCAACGGCGACAAGAACGCCGTGGCGGAAGCGGAGCTGGGCCGCCGCGTTCAGGCGCATTTGGAAAGCGGCCGCCCCGTGCGCACGCTGCCCATGAACGACGAAGAGCGGCGCATTGTATCGGAATGGTTTTTGCTCACGGACAAGCCGGTGCTCTACGCCGCCAACATCGCCGACAGCGACATTGGCAACGACGCCAATCCCTTTGTCTTGGCCGTGAAAAGCATTGCCGACGCGCAGGGCGCGCAGGTATTTACCATCAGCGCCCAAATCGAGGAAGAGATCGCGCAGATGGATGCCGAGGAAAAGCAAGCCTTCCTGACGGATCTGGGCCTGGGGCAAAGCGGATTGGACAGGCTCATCAGCGCCAGTTACCAGCTGCTGGGGCTTATTTCCTTCCTGACGGCGGGCGCGGACGAATGCCGCGCGTGGACCATTCAGCAAGGCACCAAAGCGCCGCAGGCGGCGGGCAAGATTCACACCGATTTTGAACGCGGCTTCATCCGGGCGGAAGTGGTGGCCTACGACGATTTGAAAGCGCTTGGCAGCATGGCCGCCTGCCGCGACAAGGGCTTGGTGCGAAGCGAAGGCAAGGACTATGTGATGAAAGACGGCGACATCGTGCTGTTCCGCTTCAATGTCTGAACACACGTCCCGGAGGAGGAATGCATTTTGTCGAGGCTGACCTTTTTCTTTCGGCGCCTCGTGCGCATGGACTGGAAAGCCATGTGGAAAACCAGCGGGCTTTTGCGCGAGCGCAGCGGGCGCAGCCGGCTTTGGCTTCTGTGCGATATGCTTCGTTGCGCCGTGCGCTACAACGCCGGGTACATGGACTACAAGATCGCCCAGATGTACCGTTTGAACGACGCCCAGCGCCGCACGCAGATCACCCGAGGTTTGAGCAATCAAATCGTGCGGCGCATGAACGACAAGGCCTACTGGCATTTCTTTGACGATAAAGCCACCTTCAACGCCCTTTTTGCTCAGGAGGTGCGCCGGGATTGGCTGAAAGTGGATGCCAGCACCGATCCCGAGGCGTTTGGCGCGTTTCTGGACGCGCATCCCGATATCATCGCCAAGCCGCTGGAGGGCAGCAGCGGCGTTGGCATCGCCCGCTACACGAGCGCCGACTGGCAAGGCAGGCAGGCGGAGTTTCTGGATCAGCTTCGCTCCAGGCAAACCGGCATCATTGAGGAACGCATTGTGCAGCACCCCGACATGATGAAGCTTTGCCCCACCTCCGTCAACACCATCCGCATCGCCACGCTGTTGGGCGACAAGAAGCAGGGCATCGTTTACGCCTTCCTTCGCATCGGCAACGGCAATGTGATGGACAATGTGGATCAGGGCGGCATGGCCGCGCGTGTGGATTTGGACAGCGGAAAGCTGCTCACCGTGGGCGCGGACAAGCAGGGCAACACCTATACCGAACATCCCATGACGCACACGCCCATCGTGGGCTTTGAAGTGCCTTTTTTTCAGGAGGCCAAGGACATGTGCCTCCGGGCGGCGCAAAAGGTGCCTCAAATGCGCTTTGTGGCCTGGGATGTGGCCATTACCGCCGACGGCCCCGTGTTCGTGGAAGGCAACAGTTTTCCCAGCCATGCGGTGCCGCAGTTTGCCGCCCACTATCCGGACGGCATCGGCATCATGCGCGAGTTCCGGGAGTTCATCGATATCTAGCGGCCCTCGTTTCGAGGGCTTTTTTGTTACATGCCGCTTCGTTGGGCAAGCAGGATTTTCCACTCTCATCGTGAATTCTTTACAGTAAGCATCACAATTCGATAGGAGGATCCGCCATGTGCAACCAGTCTGACCCAGAACGTGACGTAATTCCCCCGCAAGCTGATGAGGGTTCCGACAACGCCGCGCCCGATGCCGGGTTTGACGCCGCCGAAGCGGAAAAGCAGCTGTTGTTTATGCAGCAGGAGCTTCGGGCGCTGGGCATTCCCGTGGTGATCGTACTGGAGGGATGGAATGCCGCGGGCAAAGGCACAATGGCCGGTGAGCTGCTGGAAGGGCTGGATCCGCGCGGATATCAGGTTCATGTGCCCGAGCGCATCCAGGGCGAGGACGACTATCCCTTTCTACGGCGCTTTTGGGTGCGCATGCCCAGGCAAGGCCGGGTAAGCATCTTCATTGGTTCGTGGTATCACGAGCCTTGCCGCGACCTGGTGCGGCACAAGGCAGCCCGGCGAAAGGCTGAGGAAGTCTACAACCGCATCAATTTCATGGAGCGTATGCTGGTATGCGACGGCACGCTACTGATTAAGTTTTTCATCCACATCAAGCGCAAGGAGCAAAAGCGGCGCATGCTCCATCAGGAAAAGACCAAGAGCACGCGCCTATTGGTGACCCCGGAAGACTGGGAGCAAAACGAGCGCTACGACGAATGGGAAGAGCAGTATAACCGCATGATTGCCGCCACCAACAACAACGGCGCGCCCTGGCACGTCCTCAGCGGCGCGGACAAGCGCGCCTGCAAGCGGCAAATCTATCAAATCGTCATGACCGAGCTTGAAAAAGCCATTGCCCAAAGGCGCGCCGGCCAGCGCCCTTGGGACACGCCCGCCTTGCCAGGCGCCGGTTCCGCGCCCACGCTGCCCATGCCGCACCTGACGGACATGACCACCCTGCGCGAGCTGGAAACGGATTACAAGCCCGAGCTTGACCGACTGCAAAAGCAACTGCGCAAGCTGCAATACGAGCTCTACAGCCGCGGCGTGCCGCTGGTGCTGGTTTTTGAGGGCTGGGACGCGGCCGGAAAGGGCGGATGCATCCGCCGGCTGACCGCGGCTTTGGATCCGCGCGGCTTCCAGGTGGTGCCCATCGCCTCGCCCACCCCGGAGGAAAAGGAGCATCATCACCTGTGGCGCTTCTGGCGCACCCTGCCCCAAAACGGAAACATCACCATTTACGACCGCAGCTGGTACGGCCGGGTCATGGTGGAGCGCATCGAGGGGTTCTGCACCGAAGCGCAATGGCGCCGCGCCTACGACGAGCTCAACCTCTTTGAGCACGAGCTGGTCAGCCAGGGCATGGTGATTCGCAAATTCTGGCTTAACATCAGCCCCGACGAACAGCTGCGCCGTTTCGTCGCCCGGCGCGACGACCCACAAAAGCAATGGAAAATCACCGATGAGGACTGGCGAAACCGCGCCAAGTGGGACGCCTACGCCTCCGCCGTGGACGAGATGCTCGCCCGCACCCACACGCCCGACGCGCCTTGGATCGTCGTGGAGGCGGACGACAAGCGCTTTGCCCGCCTCAAAGTGCTCTCCGCCGTTGCCAGCGCCATGGAAAGCATCTGACCTTCCCCTTGCACCACGGGAGAAAATGTGATATCCTTAACCATAGAAATTGTACGTACAATTCACCGCGCCGCCGTCCGGTTCCTTCGGGCGCGGCGCGTGGCAGCGAACCGAAGGAGGGACGCACATGATGGAACAGGACATCCGGGAAGGCCGCACGTCGCTGGGCATCGAGCTGGGATCCACACGCATCAAGGCCGTGCTGGTCAACAGGGAGGGCAAACCCCTGGCCAGCGGCAGTCACGAGTGGGAAAACCAGCTGGTGGACGGCGTGTGGACCTATTCGCTGGAGGCGGTATGGGACGGCCTGCGCGCGTGTTACGCCGATTTGCGCCAAAGCGTGAAGGAAACATATGGCGTCGCGCTTCAAACCGTCGGGCAAATGGGCGTCAGCGCCATGATGCATGGCTACCTGGCCTTTGACCGCGACGGAAAGCTGCTGGTTCCTTTTCGCACTTGGCGCAACACCATGACCGAACAGGCCTCCACGGAGCTGACGGATTTGTTTGGGTTTAACATTCCGCAGCGCTGGACGGTGGCGCACCTCTACCAAGCCGTGCTCAACGGCGAGGCTCATATTCCTTTGCTCTCGCATCTGACCACCCTGGCCGGGTATGTGCATTGGCAGCTCACCGGGCAAAAAGTGGTCGGCACAGGCGAAGCCGCCGGTATTTTCCCCCTTGACAACGGACGCTACGATCCTCAGCGGCTCAAAAAGCTGGAAGCGCTTCTGGCGCCCTTCGAGGTTCCCTGGCGCGCGGAGGAGCTTTTTCCCGGCATTCTGCCCGCGGGCGAGTGCGCCGGCCGTCTGACCGAACAGGGCGCGAGGCTTTTGGATCCCACCGGGGCGCTGAAGCCCGGTATTCCCTTCTGTCCGGCCGAAGGCGACGCAGGCACCGGCATGGTGGCTACCAACAGCGTGCTTCCGCGTACCGGCAACGTGTCCGCCGGCACGAGCGTATTTGCCATGGTCGTCCTTGAAAAACCGTTGCGCAAGGTCTATCCTGAAATTGATATGGTTACCACGCCGGCCGGCGATCCGGTGGCCATGGTGCACTGCAACAACTGCACCACCGATCTCAACGCCTGGGTGCATCTGTTTGGCGAATTCGCGCAGCGCATGGGGCTTCGCCCCAGCCAGGCCGAATTGTATGGCCTGCTTTACCGCGCCGCGCTGGAGGGCGACGATGACGCCGGCGGCCTGTTGAGCTATAATTTCCATTCGGGCGAGCACATCGTAGGGCTGACGCAAGGGCGTCCGCTGTTCACGCGCACGCCCGAGAGCACCCTGAGCCTGGCCAACTTCATGCGCGCGCATCTCTTTGGCGCCCTGGGGGTGCTCAAGCATGGCATGGATCTCCTGCTCAAGCAGGAAAAAGTCGGCCTGGACATGATTTTCGGCCATGGCGGGCTTTTCAAAACCCCGGGCGTGGGCCAACGCATTTTGGCCGCGGCCATCAATACCCCGGTCAGCGTCCTGGAGACCGCCGGCGAAGGCGGGGCTTGGGGCATGGCGCTTCTGGCGGAGTATGCCCGCAGCCGCACCCCGGGCGAAAGCCTGGCGGATTTCCTGTCCCAACGCGTCTTTAACGGCGCTTCGGGCGATTGCATACAGCCGGACGCCGCGGACGTCAAAGGCTTTGAAGCCTACTGCGAGCGCTTCATGCGCGCCCTGCCGGTGGAACGAGAGGCCATCCGGTGGCTGAACTAAGCGGATTCCCCCATCCCACAGAAATAAAAGGAGAGATGTTTGTGAAGCTTCCCCAGTATGATTTTTGGTTTATCTGCGGCACCCAAACCCTCTACGGAGACGAGTGCATCCGCCAGGAGGATGAGCATTGCCGGATCATGACCGAATCCCTCAATCAGGACCCGGCCATCGTGGGCAATTTCCTCTATAAAGGCGCGGTACTGGACAGCCAGTCCATCACCGACGTGATTCTCAAGGCCAACGCCGACGAGCGATGCGCGGGCGTCATCGCCTGGATGCACACCTTTAGCCCCTCCAAAATGTGGATCAGCGGCCTGAGCAAGCTGCAAAAGCCCTATTTGCATTGGAACACGCAGTTCAGCCGCGACATTCCCTGGAACGACATTGACATGGATTACATGAACCTCAACCAATCCGCCCACGGCGACCGCGAACACGGCTTCATCACCGCGCGCCTGCGCCTGCCGCGCAAGGTCATCGCAGGGCATTGGGAGGATCCCGTAGTGCGCAAGCGCATCGGGCATTGGATGCGCAGCGCCATCGGCGCCTTTGAAAGCCGGCGTCTCAAGGTGTGCCGCTTCGGGGACAACATGCGCGAAGTGGCCGTGACCGAAGGCGACAAGGTGGAAGCCGAGCTCAAGCTGGGCTGGAGCGTGAACACCTGGGGCGTGGGCGATTTGATTGCCCGCATGGAGCAGGTCACCGAGGCCGACGTGGACGCCAAGATGGACGAGTACCGCCAGAAGTACGACATCCGCACCGACAACCTCGCATCCGTTCGCTACCAGGCGCGTGAGGAGGTGGCGCTGGAGCGCTTCCTGGCTGAAGGCGGCTTTGGCGCGTTTACCGATACGTTCCAAGACTTGCAGCAGCTGCGCCAGCTCATGGGCCTGGCCACCCAGAACCTCATGGGCAAGGGCATCGGCTTCGGCGGCGAGGGCGACTGGAAGATCGCCGCGCTGGATCGCGTGATGAAGCTCATGGCGCAAGGGCTGGAAGGCGGCACGGCCTTCATGGAGGATTACAGCTACCACATGGAGCCCGGCAACGAGGGCATTCTGGGCGCGCATATGCTGGAGGTGGATCCCGATATCGCCGCCGACCGGCCTTGGATTGAGGTGCATCCCCTGGGCATCGGCGACCGCGAGGATCCCGCCCGTCTGTGCTTTAACACCGGCGACGGCGACGCCATTGTCGCCACGCTGGTGGACATGGGCGACCGTTTCCGCATGATCGTCAACGACGTGAAAGCCTGCAAGCCCTTCCAAGACATGCCCAAGCTGCCCACCGCCCGCGTGATGTGGAAGCCCCTGCCCGACCTTTACACCTCCGCCGAAGCGTGGATTCTGGCCGGCGGCGCGCATCACACGGTGCTCAGCTATGCCCTGGACGCCGAGCACATGCGCGACTTGTGCGAAATCCTGGGCATTGAGTTCATCCACATCAACAAGGACACCACCATCGCCCAGCTGCAAAAGGAACTCATTTGGAACGACATCGTTTGGAAGCTGAAGTAAAAGGAGGGCGTCAGATGCTCAAGCATCTCCGGCAGGAGGTTTACGAGGCCAACCTGCTCCTGCCCAAGCACGGGCTGGTTACCTTCACGTGGGGCAACGTGTCCGCCATCGACCGGCAAAAGGGCCTGTTTGTCATTAAGCCCTCCGGCGTCCCCTATGAAGAGCTCACCCCCGACGACATGGTCATCATGGATCTGGAAGGCAAAAAGGTGGAGGGCAAGCTCAACCCAAGCAGCGATACGCCCACGCATATGGCGTTGTATCAACAGTTCGGCTCCGTGGGCGGCATTGTTCATACCCACAGCCGCTGGGCTACCATATGGGCGCAGGCCGGCCGTGAAATCCCGCCCTACGGCACCACCCACGCCGACTACATCTACGGCTCCGTGCCGCTTACCCGCTCGCTCACGCGCGAAGAGGTCGAAACCGCCTACGAGCTGGAAACAGGCCATGTGATTGCCCAACATTTCGCCCAGGCCCATTTGGATCCGCTGGCGGTGCCCTGCGTGTTGGTACGCAGCCACGGCCCCTTTGCCTGGGGCAGCGACGCGCACGAGGCGGTGCACAACGCCGTGGTGCTGGAGGAAGTCGCAATGATGGCCTGGCACACCGAAACCCTTCCCCGCGAGCAGCCGGTGGAGCGGATGCCCGACTATGTGATGGATAAGCACTACCTGCGCAAGCACGGGCCCAACGCCTATTACGGCCAAAACAAATAACAAATCGCCCGGACGTTCAAACGTCCGGGCGATTTCAGCCTGTTAAAAAACCTTTTAGGAGGTTCTCAGGGCCGCAGACCCGCAACCTCAATCGTCGCGGCGGGCGCTGGCCGCGCCCACCGCACGTTTCGGTTGACTCCTTCGGGTCGCTTTGCGCTTCGCGCAAGTGCCCACAGGGTACACGCTTCCCTCCGTCCCCTCCGAATGAAATCCGAATCCAGCGACATGCGCGGTGGGTTCGGAAGCCTTGCAAAGCAAGGTTTCCTTACGCCGTTTCCCGCCCGGGAGCCCCATGGGGGGGCGAGAGGGAAACGGCGTAAATCTCGGAAAAGGACGCCGCAGGCGGACTTTTTCGACACGCTGAGGGGGTGCTTCCCTGTCGGGAAGCCCCCCTTTTGTAATAAAATTCACCCCATGCTCACACGCCGGAGTACGCGCTGTACCCGCCGTCCACAGGCAACACAATGCCCGTGACAAACCCGG
>DVME01000137.1 GCA_018715175.1 Candidatus Limiplasma stercoravium | reverse complement strand
CCGAGGATTCGGAAGGCAGTTCGGAGGGGACGGAGGGAAGCGTCAGCCCAGTGTGCTGTTGCCACCGAAGGTGGCAAAGCGACCCGAAGGAGTCAACCGAAACGAGCGGTGGGCGCGGCCAGCGCCCGCCGCGACGATTGAGGTTGCGGGTCTGCGACCCTCCGAACCTCCTGAAAAGTTTTTTGACAATCTAAACGGAGGGCCGGAGCCCTCCGCTGGTTACAGCGTGTTTCAAAGCGAGGCGGAAGCGTTGCGGGAGCGGCGGCGGCCTCCCTGCCGTCCGCGTTGCGCAGGTTCGCTGGGTACGTCCTCGACCGGTTCATCCGCGCCCTCCTCGCCGGCTTCGTCCGCGCCGTCCAAATCGGCGTAGGCCTCGTCGCTATACGCGGCGGGATCGTAGCCCTCGTCCCCGGATTCGTCGTATGTCTCCATCGGCTCGCCGTCGTAACCGTCGTCCGAATCGTCCGGCTCGTCCTGGGAATCGCCGTAGTCGCCGGCAGCAGGCATGTCCTCGTCGTAGTAGCCGCCGTTCATGGGCGTATCCGCGGTTTCCTCGGGAACTTGCGGCGGCATGGCGCTGCGGACGTATTTGAGGTGCGGCAATTCCTGGTCGGATTCGGACTCCTCGTCCTCCGGCGTCTGTGCGGCGGCCCACGGCTCGTCCTCGTCCTGCGTTACGGGCGGCGCTTGTTCTTCGTCCGCTTCTTCCTCGGGCTGCGATACGTAATCGCGGTGCTTTGCGCGCTCCAGCTGGTCGATGGCGGACTTGGAGGTGCGCTTGCGATCCGCGCGGCGCTTAAGCGCTACCAGCAGCAGCACGCAGCAAGCCGCCAAAACCACCCCCGCGGCGATGAGCAACGGCAGGAGGACGCTTTGGATGGTCTTTGGGATCGTACCGATGCTGCGGTCGGTAATGGGCGGCACGGTGACGGGCGTAAACACCGGCTCCGGCGTGGGCTGTGCGGGTTCGGGCGTCACCGGCGCCTGCGTGGGAACGGAGAAAGCAATTTGAATTTCGTTGCTTTCAAACGTCATCTCGTTTTCCAAGGGATCCTTGGCCGTAGCGGTAAAGCGGTACTTGCCGGCCATGGACAGCGCCGTATCGCGCGACAACGTGCGCGTCGCGCCGGCAGGAATGGTATCGAAGGTGTACAGCTTGGTGTTTCCGTGAGAGATGACCACCTCCGTGGCGTCCACGGCGCTGGTGTTTTCGACGGTGAGCGTAAAGCGCACCAGCCCGGGCGATTCAAAGACCTCGGTGCGGTCGGGCGTGGCGGTGAGAACCAGGTTGAGCACATCCTCCGGCGCGACGGCGGTAACCGTCACAGCGTCGGTCACGGTAACGGTTTCATTGCCGGTATTGTCCATTGCGGTGACGGTGAACTGATAGTCCATCGTTTCCGGCAGAGTGACCTCGCGTTCGAGGGTGAGCGACTCGCCGGCAGCGAGCGTTTGGTTGGTAAACACGTCGCCCAAGGCCAGATCGGTCACGCGCAAATCCGTATAGTCCACGGATCCGGTGTTTTTCAGTTCCAGGGTCAAGGTCACGGGGCTGTTGGCCATAACGCCCTTGGCGCTGGCATTCAGCGTGGCTTCCAGCGCGGGTTCGCCGTAGGCGATGGCCATGTTTTCAACGGTGTAGGTCTGCTTGCCGTCGTCGACTTCGGAGGTATAGGTAATGACGGCGCCGCTGGATAAATCCTCGGTGCCCATGACCACGGGGTACACCACCTCCGCGGTATCGCCGGGCTGTAAGGTGCCAATGGTGTGTACCTGGTCGTCAATATCGGCGTTTTCCTGGATGGTTACGTTTTCCAGCGTCACGGTGCCGCTGTTGCTGATGTCGTAACGCACCACCACATCCTGTCCTTCACGGGCGATGGTGGGCGAAACGGTGCGGTTGACGTCCATGTCGGACTCCGGCTCCTGCAAGCCGATGGTGGCGCGGATGGCCTGGTTGGTTTCCACGGCTTCGCCGCTGTCGCGGTAGACGTTGTACGTGGCAAAATAAACCAGGAAGCCGTTGTCCAAGGTGCGCTGGTTGACATCGTAAGTGCCTGTCCACGTAACGCTTTCACCGGCTTTTAGCACCACCGCGCCGTTTTGACCAAAATCGGACACGATTTGCGCGGCAGGATCGTAAAGCACCAGCGGATCGGTCATGTCGGTATCGCCGGAATTGGAGATGGTAATGGTCACGTTAATCGTGCCCGGCCCCGACAGCCGGTTGGGATCCAGCTCGATGCTGCATACAATGGGATCCGTGGCCGTCGCCAGGGCGACGCCCGCCACAAGCCAAAACGCTGCCAAAACCAGGCAGAACAGGAGCAGCTTTCTCTTCATCATGTACGTTGGGCGGCCGTAAGGCCGCTCTCCCTCCCTTCGGCATGCCGGCGACTTATCGGGATACAGCCATGGTTATTCTTGCCATGTCAGGGGCTTCTCATTCCAAGGCCGGAAAAAACCGCGTTCTCCCTTGATATTCTATTGCAAAAGCGCCTTCGTGTCAAGCAAAACAGGGCCGGCAGCCTAGGGGATGAGGTTGAGCATATCGTCCTGGTTGCTCACGTCCACAAAACTCTCGGGCACCTCGCCCACGATGATGCTTTCGGCGATGGGCACGCTGCTGGTAACGTCCACCACGCGGGAACCCGTGGGGATGATCAGGCTTACCGTGGTGCGCAGCGCCAAAAAGATTTTGTGGCGCGTCTGGTTGATGCCGGCGGATTCAAACTCCGTCTCAAAGCCGGTTTGCACGGCGCCCACCGGCAAAATTTGCACCGAAATCCGAGGGCCGAAGCCCGAAAGAAATTGGATGCCCAGGGCGGCGCCCAACGGGATTTCCACATATTGATTTTCAATGCTGTTGAGCTCCTCTTCGGCCAAAAGCGCGGTGGCGGCGGCCAGCTCGTTCATGCGCATGGTGTTGGCCCGAAGCATGGCCACGCGCCCCTGGGCGTCCAACTCCGTTTCCATGAGCTCCTCGTAGGTCACGCCCTGCGCCACCACCTGCTTGACCGCCCGGTTGATGGTTTCCACCGCCATGGAATACGCGCGCGCAAACGCCATGTCCAGCAGCGTCTGACTGAGGTTTTGCTCCATGGCGATGAGGGCCGCCGCCGTCAGCAGCAACAACAGCACCGCAATGCGCGCGCATCCGCGTTTTTTTCGCATTCTTTGCCTCCTCCCTTCGCACCAAGCATATGCGCGCGCGCGCCGGAGGTTTCGGCCATGGGAAGTTCTGTTGTTACATGCCTCATACTGGCGCTCTCGCCGGGGATATGATATAATCCGAAGGTATATCCCTGCAGGAGGTGTTATTTTGAATCGACAGCCGGATCAGCCCTACGGCGGGGAGCCTTATCAGCCCGACGATTACGTCCCCTACGATGACCAAGGGGACGCGCCCCGAAAGCGCAGCATCTTCAAGCCGCGCTTGACCAAGCCTAACTTCGTGCTCAGCGTAATGGTCAACGCCGTGCGCCTGATTTTTCTTTTGGCGCTGCTGTGCGGCCTGGCGCTGGGAGGCGCGGTGGTGGGCATTGCCAAAGGCTACATGGAAACCGCCCCGACCCTTGACCTCGCTTTGCTGGACGATCAGGACAAAACGTCCTTCCTTTACGACTCCGAGGGAAACGTGATTACCGATTATAAGGGCACCGAAAACCGCATCATGATTAACATTTCCCTCATGCCCCAATACCTGCGCGACGCCTTTGTCGCCGTGGAGGACGAGCGCTTTTACACCCACAACGGCATCGACGTCAAGCGCATCATCGGTTCCTTCATCCAAAACTTCGTGGAAGGCACCCAACAGGGCGGCTCCACCATTACCCAACAGCTCATCAAAAACACGGTGCTCAGCGACGAGCTCAGCTACAAGCGCAAAATCCAGGAGGCGTACCTGGCCATGCAGCTGGAAACCCAGTACACCAAGCTGCAAATTCTGGAATACTACCTCAATACCATCTACCTGGGCGAAAACTACTACGGCGTGCAGGTAGCTTCCCAGGGCTACTTTGGCCGCGATCCCTCCGAGCTGACCCTGCGCGAATGCGCCATGCTCGCGGGGCTGACCAATAACCCTTACTATTATAATCCTCGCCGCAACTTCTACACGCGCCAGTCCGACACCACCGACTATGCCAAGCTCACCAACGACCGCACCGACTACGTGCTGCGCTGCATGTACGAAAACGAGTTCATCACCTACGCGCAGTACCAGGCGGCGCTGGATCCCTCCACCGCCAACGTTCTGGAAACTTCGCCGACCGCCGGCGACGCCATGTACCCTTACGCGCATTACGTGGAGTACGCCGTGCAAGAAATCGTGGATTGTTTCCTGGAGCTGAACAATCTCGAGGACAACAGCGAAAACCGCGCCAAAATGGAAAGCGAGCTGCGCACCGGCGGTTACCACGTCACCCTGGCCATCGACACGGAAATCCAGGAAATCGTAGAAAACACCCTGGAGAACTGGAGCGACTATCCCGCCTTGCGCGACCCTAGCGACAAGGTATACCGCACGCTCAACTATGACGGCACCTATGACGAAATCATCCAGCCGCAGGCCGCCGCGGTGGTGCTGGACTACCGCACGGGCGAGCTCAAGGCCATCGTGGGTTCGCGCACACGGCCTACGGCGCGCAAAACCCTCAACCGAGCCACCGATATGAAAATGCCCGTCGGCTCGGCCATCAAGCCCATCGCCGTCTATGCGCCCGCGCTGGAGCTGGGCTACTCGCCGGCGACGATCGCCTACAACATGCCCATTCCCATCTCGGGCTGGACCGGCTCGGACGGTAAGGATACCTGGCCCAAAAACTATGGCGGCGGCGGATACAAAGGCCCCGAAACCCTGCGCGAAGGCCTGCGGCAGAGCCACAATGTCGTGGCGGCCCAAACGCTGGTCAACCTTGTGGGGGTCGACCGCTCGGTGGATTTCCTGCTGCGCATGGGCGTTGACCGCGACAACATCGACGCCACGCCTTTCGGCCTATCCATGGGCTCCAGCGGCATTACCCCCTTGCAGCTGACCGTGGCCTTCGGCGTGCTGGGCAACGCGGGGGTCTACCAGGAGCCGATTTCCTTCCTGGGCATCTCAGATTCCAACGGCAACGTCGTTTATGACAGTCACGCCCAGCAGGAGCGCCGCCAGGTGTTCCGCCCCGCGACGGCCTGGATGACCGTGGACATGATGAAGGACGCCGTGACCAGCGGCACCGCCACCCGCGCCAAAATCAGCGGCCAGACGGTCGCGGGCAAGACCGGCACCAACAGCGATGAGCGCGGCGTCACCTTCTGCGGCATGACGGGCTGGTACGTGTCCGCCATTTGGGTGGGGCACGACAACTATAAACCGCTGTCCTCCCGCACCACCGGCAGCTCCGGCGCCCTTCCCATCTGGCAAAGCTACATGAGCCAGATTCATCAAGCCAAGGGGTTGAGCGACCGCGACATCATCGAGGCCAGCCCCGAGGACTTGGGCCTGGTGCGCGTCACCACCTGCGCCGTCAGCGGCCAGCTAGCCACGGATGCCTGCCGCAACGACAGCAAGGGCTACGGCACCGTGACCGACTATTGGTACGAGCCCACCGTGCCCACCGTCTATTGCCAGATGCACCAGTCCGCTAACGTATGCTCTTACAGCGGCATGCTGGCCACGCAGTTCTGTCCCTCGGTCGAGACGCGCGGCGTGGTGGTGATTCCCAGCGGGCATCCCCTCAGCGCCTTTGCCAACGACGCGCAGTACGCCTCCGTTATCGCCGAATATCTGGGCACCGCCAGCGCGCTGGGTTACTGTCCCCTGCATACCAGCGCTTCCAGCGGAACCTATGAGGATCCCGTGGTGGAAAACACCCTCATTCCCGACGCCCGCCAGCTGCTGCAAAATGCCTATGACCTCATGGGCTCGCTGGACGCTTCCTCCTCGGCATACATGAACATCCAAAGCGCGGCCACGCAGCTGGAAAACGTTATTTACGCCTCCAATCCCAGTACCGCCGACATTGCCTCCGCCATGGCCATGCTGACCCAGGCGATGGCCAGCGCCTACTGAGCAACGTCCCAAAAGACCGTTGACCCAAGCCGGTTGCCCGGCTTCGTCAACGGTCTTTTTGGGCGCCTTAGGTTTCCTCGCCGCCTCGCACCGGCCGCAGCCGGCGCATGCCGTACAGCTCCGCGTAGCTGTCCGCCTCCTCCGGCGTGCGCACGGCGGACGGCGTCAGGCCCGTGCATTCCGTAGCGGAAGCCAGCTCGTCGAGTTCCCGCACGGGCGGGTTGACCAAACGCGCCTTGGTCGCCTGCCTTCTCATTCTTCTCACCTTCCGCTGCAAGCCTGCGCCAAAGCGCGCTTTTTGATGCAGGGTTGAAAAAACTGTTTCCTTTGGGCTGAAACTGTGATATGATATCGTCAAACGGCTGTGAGCCGGACTGCACAACTCGGCGCTTCACGCGCGAAAAGGATGTCGGACATGAATATATTCGTATGCGTCAAACAGGTGCCCGCCACCAGCCATGTGCAGGTGGACGAGCAAACCGGCGTGCTCAAGCGCGACGGCGTTGCATCCAAGATGAATCCCTACGACCTGTATGCGCTGGAAACCGCTCTGCGCCTGCGTCAAGCGCACGGCGGCAAGGTCGCGGTTGGCACCATGGGGCCGCCGCAGGCGCAAGCCGTCATCCGCGAAGCCTACATGATGGGCGCGGATGAAGGCTACGTTTTTTCCGACCGGCGTTTGGGCGGGGCGGACGTGCTGGCCACCAGCTATACGCTCAGCCAGGCCATTCGCAGCGTGGGCGACTTTGACCTCATTCTCTGCGGCAAGCAGACCACCGACGGCGACACGGCGCAGGTGGGCCCCGCCATCGCCGAACATCTGGGCATACCGCACGCGGCGTGGGTCAGCCGCCTGGAGGCGGACGGGGATGGCGTGGTGGTGGAACAACAGCTCCAAACCGTGGTGGAAACCGTACGCATGCCCTTTCCCTGCCTGGTAACGGTAGAGCAGGATATCCATATGCCGCGGCTTCCGTCTCTCCTGCGGGCTCGGGAGGTTCGAGACCGGCCTGTGACCGTGTTGAGCCTGGACGCCTTTTTGGACACAAATCCGGAGCATTACGGGTTGGCGGGAAGCCCTACGCAGGTTGAGCGCATTTTTCCTCCGCCTTGCGGCGCGCAGCGCGTGACTCTTTCGGAGGGCGACCTGGCCCTTGGCCTGTATGAAACGCTTCAAAAGTGGAAGTTCGTCCCCGTGACGCCCCAGCAGTAAGGAGGCGCGAGCATGGCACAGATTGCGATTTTGGAACGAAAATGCGACGGTTGCGGCACATGCGCGCAGGCTTGTCCTTTTGGCGCTATCGACATGGAAGCCGGCAAGCCGCAGCTTAACGCCGCCTGCCGGGTATGCGGCCTGTGCGTCAAGGCCTGTCCCAAGGGCGCCGTGGTGCGGCTGGAAACCAAGGTTCAAAGCATTGACAAAAGCCTCTGGCGCGACATTCTCGTCTTTGCCGAATGCGAGGGCGGCCGCCTCCATCCGGTGGGGCTGGAGCTTATCGGCAAGGCGCTGGAGCTGGCGCAGCCCGTGGCCTATCGGGTAAAGGCGCTGCTGATGGGCCATGGCGTCGAGCCGTTGGCGCAGGAGCTTCGGCACTACGGCGTCAGCGAAATCGCCGTATACGACGACCCCGCGCTGAGCTACTTCCGCGCGGACGCCTACGCCGCTTGCGCGGAGGATTACATCCGCGCCGCGCGGCCCAGCGTCGTGCTGGTGGGCGCAACGTCCCTGGGACGCAGCCTGGCGCCCCGGCTGGCCACGCGCTTTCACACCGGATTGACCGCCGATTGCACCCGCCTGGAAATGCGGCCTTCCACCGACCTGGTGCAAATTCGGCCGGCTTTCGGCGGCAACATCATGGCGCAAATCGTAACCCTCAACACCCGTCCACAGTTCGCCACCGTGCGCTACAAAGTGATGGACGCTCCCGTCAGGCGCGAGGAGGCGCAAGGCGAAATCGTGCTTCGCCAAACGCCGGCGCTGCGCTCGCCCGTCACGCATGTGCGCACCGAGCGCATCCCCGCGGCGGCCAGCATTTCCGACGCGGAAATCCTGGTGGTCGGCGGCCGCGGGCTGCAAAAAGAGGCCGACTTGGATCTGGTGCGGGAACTGGCAAAAGCCCTGGGCGGCGATTGGGCGGTGTCACGGCCTCTGGTGGAAAAAGGCTGGGCAACCAACGCCCGCCAAATCGGGCTGAGCGGACGCACGGTGAAGCCGCGCCTGATCATTACCTGCGGCGTCAGCGGCGCCATCCAGTTCACAGCCTGCATGAACGCCTCGGAGCACATCGTCGCCATCAACAGCGATCCGCAGGCGCCGATCTTTAACGTGGCGCATGTGGCCATCGTGGGCGATCTGTACGAGGTACTGCCCGGGCTTTTGCGTAGGCTTCGCGGCGGAGAGGAGGCGCTGGCATGAAATCCTTCAAGCGTTTGGATGGACAGGATATCGCCTATTTTGAAAGCCTGATGCCCGCAAGGGTATTCCACGGCCAGGCCATCAGCGAGGACTACGATCACGACGAAATGACCGAGTACGGCCGGTATCTGCCCGAGGCGGTTTTGCAAGCGCTCAGCGCCCAGGAGGTCAGCGACGTTCTGAGCTACTGCAACCGTCATCACATCGCCGTCACCCCGCGCGGCGCCGGCACAGGGCTGTGCGGCGGCTGCGTGGCGCTCTACGGCGGCATCGTGCTTTCCACCGAAAAGATGAACCGCGTGCTGGAGGTAGACACGAACAATATGACCGCCACCGTGCAGCCCGGCGTTTTGCTCATGGAATTTCCCAAAGCCCTGGAAGGCACGGGCCTGTTTTATCCGCCGGATCCCGGCGAGAAAACCGCCACCATGGGCGGCAACGCCATGACCAACGCCGGCGGCATGCGCGCGGTGCGCTATGGGGTGACGCGCGACTATGTGCTGGGCATGGAAGTGGTGTTGCCCAGCGGCGAGATCTTGCGGCTGGGCGGCAAAAACGTAAAGAACAGCAGCGGCTACAGCCTGCTGGATCTCATGGTGGGCAGCGAAGGGACGCTGGGCTTTTTGACTGAGCTAACCGTGAAGCTCGTTCCCGAGCCGCGGGTGAATCTTTCCCTTCTCATGCCCTTTGACGACCTGGATCGCTGCATCAGCGCGGTGCCACGGGTGTTGGCTTGCGGCTGCGAGCCTACGGCGGTGGAGTTTATGGAGCGCGAGGTCATCGCCTGCGCGGAGAGTTATCTGGGCAAGTCCTTTCCGGATACCAGCGCGGACGCCTATCTGCTGATCCGGCTGGACGGCGCGAGCGCGGACGCTCTGGCGCCCTCGGTGGAGGCCCTGACGGATTTGGCGGGAGAAATCGGCGCGCTGGACGTGCTGCTGGCTGACACCGACGAGCGCAAGGAAAGCCTGTGGAATCCGCGCGGCGCTTTCTTGGAAGCCATCAAAGGCAGCACCCCCAGCATGGACGAATGCGACGTGGTCGTGCCCCGGGATCGCATCGCTCAGTTTGTCCGTCAAAGCATCGTCATCGGACGTGAAGAAGGCGTGCGCATTCCCTCCTTTGGTCATGCGGGGGACGGTAATTTGCACCTCTATGTCTGCCAGGATCGTCTAAGCGAAGCGCAATGGAAAAAAACGGTCGCGCGCGTCATGGAACGCCTGTATGACGCCGCGCGCGCCCTGGGCGGCGAAGTCAGCGGCGAGCACGGCATCGGTCACGCCAAGCGCGGCTTTCTGCGCCAATCGCTAGGCCAGACGCAATGGCGTTTGATGCAAGGCATCAAGCAGACCTTTGATCCCAACGGCATCCTCAATCCCGGAAAGGTCGTGTGACGGCAATGACGCTTCTTGAGCTTCCCTACGGGCAAGGCGCCTTGCCCTTCCACGCGCCCAGCGAGCGGCTGGAGGCGGTGCTGGGCCCTTCGCCTCTGCCGGCGTCGGGAGCGGATCCCGCCGGCATCGTGCGCCAGGCGCTGGATCATCCCCTTTTCTCCCCCACGCTGCGCGAGCTGGCGCGCGGGAAAAAGCGCGTGACGCTCATCACCAGCGACCACACCCGCCCCATGCCCAGCGCTATCACCCTGCCTGTGATGCTGGAGGAGATTCGCCGCGGAAACCCCGACGCCTCCATTACCGTGCTGGTGGGCACGGGCATGCACCGGCCCACCACGCGCGAGGAAATGGAGGCCAAATTTGGCCGGGCGCTGACGGCGAAGGAGAACATCGTCGTCCATCGCGCTCAATGCGAGGACGACCTGGTATGCCTGGGCCGCCTTCCCTCCGGCGGCGAGCTGTGGATCAACCGCCTGGTCGCGCAGTCCGACCTGGTGGTGAGCGAAGGGTTTATCGAGCCGCATTTTTTCGCGGGCTTTTCGGGCGGACGCAAAAGCATCCTGCCGGGCGTGGCAGGATGGAAAACCGTATTGTACAACCATAACGCGGGATTCATCGCCGATGAGCGCGCGCGTCAAGGCATTTTGGAGAGCAACCCCATCCACCGCGACATGCAATACGCGGCGCAGGCCGCGGGGCTGCGCTTTATCCTCAATGTGCTTTTGGACGCCGACAAGCGAATCGCCGCGGCGGTAGCGGGCGATCCGCAGGCAGCGCACGAGGAGGGCTGCCGCCTGTGCCTTGCGCACAGCCGCGTGCCCGCGGTGACCGCCGACGTGGTTTTCACCACCAACGGCGGGTATCCGCTGGATCAAAACCTCTACCAGACCGTCAAGAGCATGACCGCGGCGGAAGCCTGCGTGCGGCCCGGCGGCGTGATCGTCGTATGCGCGGAGCTTCGGGAAGGGCACGGCGGCCAGGCGTTTTACGACTGGCTTGCCCAGCGCGGCAGCGCGGCCGAGACGGAGCGGGACATTCTTTCCATTCCGCCGCAAAGCACGCGCATGGATCAATGGCAGGCGCAGATTCTGGCGCGGGTGATGCAAAAAGCCGTTTGCGTGGTCGTCACGGACGAAAGCCGGCGCGCGCTGGTGGAAGGCATGCACCTGCGCTGGGCGCCCAATCCGGACGCCGCTTTGCGCCTGGCCGACGATCTTGTGGGCCAGGACGCGCGCCTGTGCGTGATTCCCGACGGCGTAGGCGTCATCGTAACGCCTTAGGCAAACAACTCGCGCGCCCGCTGGCCGGCGGCTTGGGCATTCTGGGGCACGGTGTCCTCCAGGGTGACAAACAGCCCCGGCTTTTTTTCGCGCACAAAGCGCGAAAGCGACGTATAATCCATCACGCCGGTTCCTACGGCCATGGAACGCACCTGTCCGTTTTCCACGGCGTAGTCCTTGGCGTGCAGCACGACGATATCGGGGCCGAGCACTTCGAGGGCTTCGTCGATGACGGCGGCGGCATGCCGGACGTTGTCGGCGTGCAGAAGGTTGACGGGATCCAAAATGATTTGCACATTGGGCGATTTGAGCGTATCCAGCACATAGCGCGCGCGCAGGGGTGTGGAAACGATGTGGGTATACACCGGCTCGATGGCAAGGATTGCCCCTAGTTTTTCCGCCGCTTCCACCACCGGACGCACGCGATGGACGAATGTCTCCAACGCCTCCTGCGTGTGGCTTCGCTGCGGCTCATAGCGGTAGGCAGCGTTGGGATTGCCTGTTTCCGTGCCCACCACGGCCGCGCCCAGCCAACGGCTGAAGCGCAGATGCGCGATGTAGCGCTCAAGGGTTTGGCGGTATTCTTCCTCGTTTGGCGTGGCCAGGTTGAGGTAGCAGCCCAGCACCGCCACGTCCAGCCCGTTCATCGCCCTGCGAACCTGCGCCGCCAGACCTGGCGTGAGCGTTTGAGGCTCCAGGTACGCCGGGCCCAGCGTTTTGGAAAGCGCCAGGTGCGCGCATTCAAAGCCCTGCGCTTGCGCATACAGGGCGCGCTGCGCCAGCGTCCCCTCGGCGGTGTCGTGCAGCCTGATGCCAATGCTCATGCCCCTGCCTCCTTTTGCGTCCGGTTCAGGCCGTCTCGATATTGGCGGCCGCCTGCAGGCCCAAAAGCTCCACGCCCATCTCGCGCAGTTTGAACTTCTGAATCTTACCGCTGGCCGTCATGGGGAAGGTGTCCATCAGCAGCACGTAGCGCGGCGCCTTGAATTTGCTAAGGCCCTCGCGCACGAAGGCGATGATCTCCTCGGGGGTGATGCTCTCGCCCTCGCGGGGAATGACGCAGGCGCAGACTTCCTCGCCGTATTTTTCGTCGGGAACGCCCACAACCTGTACGTCGCGCACCGCGGGATGGGTATAGATGAATTCTTCAATTTCGCGGGGGTAAATGTTTTCGCCGCCGCGGATAATCATGTCCTTGAGGCGGCCGGTGATGCGGAAGTTGCCGTCCTCGTCCATGGTTCCGATATCGCCCGTGTGCAGCCAGCCTTCGTCGTCGATGGCCTGGCGGGTGGCCTCGGGCATTTTGTAATACCCTTTCATCACGTGATATCCGCGGGTGACGATTTCTCCGGGAACGCCGCGGGGGACTTCCTGGCCGGTGGCAGGGTCGATGATGCGCCCTTCCGTGTGAGGCAGCAGCTTGCCCACGGTGGTGCAGCGCAATTCCAGCGGGTCGTCCGTGCGGCTCATGGTCATGCCGGGGCTACACTCGGTCTGGCCGTAGGTAATGGTCAGCTCGGACAGGTGCATCTTGCCTGTCACGTCGCGCATGGTCTTGATGGGGCAGGGACTTCCGGCCATGATGCCGGTGCGCAGGCGGCTAAAGTCAAAGCGGTCAAACTCCGGGTGCTCCAGCATGCCGATGAACATCGTGGGCACGCCATGCACGGCGGTGCAGCGCGCGCTTTGCAGGATCTCCATTTCGCGCAGGGGGTTGTAGTGATCCATGAGCACCATGGTGGTCATGTGCGTCAGGCAGCTCATCACGCCCAGCACGCAGCCGAAGCAATGGAACAGCGGCACCACGATGAGCAGCCGGTCTTCCTCGGTCAGCTTCATGCAATCGCCCAAAAACTGGCCGTTGTTGGTGATGTTGTAGTGGGTAAGCATGACGCCCTTGGGAAAGCCGGTGGTGCCGCTGGTGTACTGCATGTTGATCGTCTCGTGCGTATGCAGGCCGGCGATGGATTCCTCCACCAAGCTTTCGGGAACTTGGGCGGCTGCCTGGTACAGATCGTCAAAGGCGTTCATGCCCACGGGCTTGCGATCGCTGTTGCCGATGAGCACCACACGCTTCAAAAACGGAAGCTGTTTACACCGGGCTTCTCCGGGCTGACGGGTTTCCAGCTCGGGCATAAGCTTGGTGATGTGGTCGATGTAATCGTTGTTTTTTACGCCGGCGGTCATCACCAGCATCATGGTGTCGCTCTGGCTGAGCAGGTAATTGAGCTCGAAGCGCTTGTAGTTGGTATTCACCGTTACCAGCACCGCGCCCAGCTTGGCCGAGGCAAACATAATCAGCATCCATTCGGGCGTGTTGGTGGCCCAAATCGCCACGTGGTCGCCCTTGCGCACGCCCATGGCGTAGAGGCCACGCGCCACCTCGTTGGTGCGGCGGTCAAACTCGCGCCAGCTCCAGCACACGCCGAATTCCGGAGCGACAATGCAGTCGTTGTCGGGCACGCGCTCGGCGTTGCGGCGCAAAAGGCCCGGAAGGGTATTTTCGTGGAGGTCAAGCGTGGGTACAAAAGCCATGGGTCATCCTCCTTTAGCATTTCCGCCATTGAAAAGCGCCTTCGTCCTCGTTTCGAAGACGAAAGCGCTGCTTCCGCGGTACCACTTCGGTTGAAGCGCGCAGGCGCTTCCCCTCTAAGCTGTTACGGGCAGACCCGTCGGGCGCTACTGAAGGTCGTTCGCGCCTGCCGCTCAAGGGGGAGAGTCCGGCCGCCGCCCGACGCCTCGCACCAAAACCGGCGTCTCTCTGAGGGCGCGGCATGAACCGGCCATGCCCGTTCATCGCGTTTGAAGGATATTGTAATCAACGTTGCCCCGTTTGTCAAGAGCCTGCCCGTCAATTCCTCAGGCTGTGAAGCGGCGCGGGAATCGTGCCGCCGCGTTCGATGAAGGCGTCGTTGTTGGCGGTATGCACAGGCATAACCGGCGCAAAGCCGAACAACCCGCCAAAGTTGACCGTGTCGCCGGCCTTTTTGCCCGGCGCGGGGATGACGCGCACGGCGGTGGTTTTGTTGTTGACCATACCAATGGCCGCTTCGTCGGCGATAATGCCGGCGATGGTGTTGGCGCTGGTATCGCCAGGAATGGCAATCATATCCAGGCCCACGGAGCACACGCAGGTCATGGCCTCGAGCTTTTCCAGGCTGAGACGCCCAGCCTGAACCGCCTCGATCATGCCGATGTCCTCGCTAACGGGGATGAACGCGCCGCTCAAACCTCCCACATGGCTGGAGGCCATCACGCCGCCTTTTTTGACCATGTCGTTGAGCAGGGCCAGGGCCGCGGTGGTGCCGGGCGCGCCGGTCGTTTCCAAGCCCATTTCGCTAAGGATATACGCCACGCTGTCGCCCCGGGCCGGCGTAGGCGCGAGCGACAGATCCACAATGCCAAAGGGCACCCCCAAGCGGCGCGCGGCTTCCTGCGCCACCAGCTGACCCACGCGGGTGATTTTGAAGGCCGTGCGCTTGATGGTCTCGGCCAGAACGTCAAAGGGCTGCCCGTGCGCCTCTTCCAAGGCGCGCTGCACCACGCCCGGGCCGCTCACGCCCACGTTGATCACGCAGTCCGCTTCGCCCACGCCGTGAAAAGCCCCGGCCATGAAGGGGTTGTCCTCCACGGCGTTGGCAAAGACCACCAGCTTGGCGCAGCCAAAGCCCTCGTTTTGGGCGGTCAGCTCGGCGGTACGCTTGACGACGCGGCCCATGATGCGCACGGCGTCCATGTTGATGCCCGCGCGCGTGGAAGCCACGTTCACGCTGCCGCACAGCCGCTGCGTGCCGGCAAAGACCTCCGGCATGGATTCCAGGAGGCGAAGTTCCGCCGGGGTTGCGCCCTTGTGTACCAGCGCGCCGTAGCCGCCGATGAAGTTGACGCCCACCTCCTGCGCCGCGCGATCCAGCGCCCAGGCGATGCATGCGGGATCGTCGGAGCACAGCAAGCCCACGGGGGTCACGCTGATGCGCTTGTTGACGATGGGAACGCCCAGCTCGCTTTCCAAGGCGTCGCCCACGCTGACCAGGCGTTCGGCACGGCGGCGGATTTTGTCCAGCGCGGCCTGCGCGGTCTGCCGGTCGTCGCTGCGGCGGCAGTCCAAAAGGTTGATGCCCATGGTCACGGTGCGGATGTCGAAATGCTGCTGGTGAATCATCTGCATGGTTTGCAGGATCTCGTATGCCTCGATCATCGGCGGCCCTCCTACACGCGGTGCATGGCGTCGAAGATGGCCGTGCGCTGAATGCTGACCGCCACGCCGATGTCCTCGCCGGCCTGCGCAAGCCGCGCGGCGATGCCGTCAAAGGCAATGTCCGCCGCCGATAAATCCACGATCATCAGCATGGTAAAATAATGATCCAGAATGGTTTGGGAAATCTCCAGCACATTGATATTCATTTCAAACAGCGCGGTCGCAATCTTGGCGATGATTCCGGGCTTGTCCACGCCCGTCACCGAAACCAGCGCTTTATCCATGGGGCATCCCTCCTCACGAAATCGTCATACGGCTTACCTTACCCCACCGCGGGCGGAATGTCAACGTGCGGCTTGCATTTTTCGTGGATTTGTGTATCATGGTAGCCATCCGTAAATAGGAAGGCGGCGAAAGAATGCAAAAACGCGCACTTGCGGTGCAGGATATTTCCTGCGTGGGCCGCTGCTCGCTCACGGTGGCGCTGCCGGTGCTCTCGGCGGCGGGCGTCAACACGGCCATCGTGCCCACGGCTCTGCTGAGCACGCACACGGGCGAGTTTACCGGATACACCCATTTGGATCTAAGCGACCAGCTTCTGCCCATTGCGCGCCACCTGGCCACGCTGGGGCTGCATTACGACGCCTTTTATTCCGGCTACCTGGCGTCCTCGGCGCAGGTGGATCAGGTGCTGGAAATGATGGATCTGCTTTTGGACGAGCGCACGCACGTGTTTGTGGATCCCGCGTTTGGCGACCGGGGGCGGATGTACTCGCTGATGGATGCGCAGATTCCTGCGCAAATGCGCCGTTTGTGCAGCCGCGCGGCCACAGTAACGCCCAATTTGACCGAAGCGGCCTACCTGCTGGACGTGCCTTATCCCGGCGACCGCGCCAGCCGCGAGGTGGTTACGGATCTATGCCGCGGCCTGTGCGACCTGGGGCCCGAAAACGTGGTCATTACGGACGTGTCCTTTGATCCCGGGTATACGGGGGTGGCGGTGTACCGGCGCGGCATGGAGGAACCGGCGTTTTTGTGCCACGAGCGCTTTCCCCACATGTTTCACGGCACGGGCGATGTGTTTGCCTCCTTCCTGTTGGGCGCGCTGCTCAACGGTATGTCGCTGGAGGCTGCCGCCGCCCTCGCTTTGCGGCTGACGCACCTGAGCATCCGCCTAACCCTGCAAGGCGGCGAACCGCTGCGCTACGGCCTGCGCTTTGAGCAGGCGCTGGGGCCATACATCGATAAATTGGGTGTGGCGAAACCGTGAACATGCCGTAAACATATTGTTTTGGGGAAGGATTGACCCTGCGCCGACCAGAATTTCCTAATCGTTGCCATGTCGCCCGCTGCATGCCCGGCCATGCCGTGGGCATTCTATAAGTTGCAAAGGAGGAGGCCGATCAATCGTGAAAACCGAAGACAAGTCCCCCAAAAAGCCATTGATTTTTTACTATCTCATCGCCATGGTCGTGCTGATGCTGCTCAACGCGCTGGTGTTTCCCATGCTGATGTCCACGCCGGTCACGGAGGTGGGCTACAATGACTTTCTTAATATGATTGCGAATAAAAAGGTTAAGGAAGTCGCCATGGAGGACGACCAGATTCTCTTTTCCGCCACGGACGATAACGGACAGCTGGCCATCTTCAAAACCGGCCGCTGGCCCGACGACGACCTAACCAACCGGCTGCTGGATTCCGGCGCGACGTTTGCCTCCGTCATTCCCACGCAGGATTCGCCGTTGCTGAGCTTTCTGACCACATGGGTGTTCCCGATTCTGTTCTTCATCGCCATTGGCCAGATCATGAGCCGCATGCTCGCCAAGCGCATGGGCGGCAACGCGCTGCAGTTTGGCAAAAGCAACGCCAAAATCTACGTGGAAAGTCAGACCGGCAAAAACTTTTCGGATGTCGCCGGCCAAGACGAAGCCAAGGAAGCCCTCACCGAAATCGTTGATTACCTGCACAATCCCGGCAAGTACAAAAACATCGGCGCATCGCTGCCCAAGGGCGCGCTGCTGGTGGGGCCTCCGGGCACGGGCAAAACGCTGCTGGCCAAAGCCGTGGCCGGCGAAGCGAAGGTTCCGTTCTTCTCCATTTCCGGTTCGGAATTCGTGGAAATGTTCGTGGGCATGGGTGCGGCCAAGGTACGCGACCTGTTCAAGCAGGCGGCGGATAAAGCGCCCTGCATCGTGTTCATCGACGAAATCGACACCATCGGCAAAAAGCGCGATTCCGCCAGCGGCATCGGCGGCAACGACGAGCGCGAGCAGACCCTAAACCAGCTCTTGGCCGAGATGGACGGCTTTGACAGCACGCGCGGCGTGGTAATCCTGGCGGCCACCAACCGGCCCGAAAGCCTGGACAAGGCGCTGCTGCGCCCCGGCCGCTTCGACCGGCGCATCCCCGTGGAATTGCCCGACCTGCAAGGGCGCATCGCCATCTTGAACGTTCATGCCAAGGATGTCAAAATGGAGCCCAACGTAGACTTTGACACCATCGGACGGGCCACCAGCGGCGCCAGCGGCGCGGAGCTGGCCAATATCATCAACGAAGCCGCCCTGCGCGCCGTGCGCATGGGCCGCGACGCCGTGACCCAAAATGACCTTGAGGAAAGCGTGGAGACGGTCATCGCCGGCTATCAGCGCAAAGGGGCGGTCATCAGCGAGAAGGAAAAGCGCATCATCGCCTATCACGAAATCGGTCACGCCCTGGTCTCCGCCCGGCTTAAGGACGCCGCGCCCGTACACAAGATTACCATCATCCCCCGCACCTCGGGCGCGCTGGGCTACACCATGCAGATCGAAGAGGGCGACCGCGTGCTGATGAGCCGCGACGACCTGCTCAACCAGCTGACCTCCCTCACCGGCGGCCGCGCCGCGGAGGAAGTGGTGTTTGGCTCCATTACCTCAGGCGCCAGCAACGACATCGAAAAGGCCACGCAGATCGCCCGGGCCATGATTACGCGCTATGGCATGAGCGATCAGTTTGGCATGGTGGCCCTGGAAACCGTCAATAACCCTTACCTTGGAGCCGACACCTCCCTCATGTGCAGCCCGGAAACCAGCGCCCGCGTAGACGCCGAGGTTCAGGGCGTCATCGCCTCCGCGCACGAGAAAGCGGTGTCCATCCTGACGGCCAACCGCGCCCTCTTGGACAAGCTGGCGCAGTATCTGCTGGAAAAGGAAACCGTTACCGGCGAGGAATTTATGGCCATCCTGGAAAAGGAGGACGGCGCGGCCAAGCTGCCCTGACGCCAGCCTGTTTTTGGGTGTGACAAAATCCGAAGAGCCCCGAACGGGGCTCTCAGACTGTCAAAAAACCCTTCCAGGAGGTTCGGAGGGCCGCAGACCCGCAACCTCAATCGTCGCGGCGGGCGCTGGCCGCGCCCACCGCTCGTTTCGGTTGACTCCTTCGGGTCGCTTTGCCACCTTCGGTGGCAACAGCCCACTCGGCTGACGCTTCCCTCCGTCCCCTCCGAGCTGCCTTCCGAATCCCCGGAGCCTTCCCCAAATCTTCGATTTGGAGAAGGCATCCCGCGCTCGCGCGGGACAGGTTGTCC
>DVME01000136.1 GCA_018715175.1 Candidatus Limiplasma stercoravium | reverse complement strand
CCTAATCCAACGTTTTTTATTGACGATGGAGTGTCTGGGGTAACTTTCGACAGGCCCGGCTGGAATGAGATGATAGGGCTTGCGGAAAGCGGAAAGGTCAAGACAGTTATTGTCAAAGATATGTCGCGCATGGGGCGTGATTATCTGAAAGTCGGCTACTACACCGAGAGTTTCTTTGCCGAGCGCGATATACGGTATATTGCCATCAACGACGGTGTGGACAGCGACAAGGGCGACAACGATTTTACCCCGTTTCGCAACCTGTTCAACGATTTTTATGCACGCGATACAAGCCGGAAGATCCGAGCGATACTTAACGCAAAGGCAAATGCCGGAGAACACATGGGAAAGCAGCCCTACGGATATTTAAGGGACAAGGATAATCCGAAACAATGGGTTGTGGACGAAGAAGCCGCCGAAGTAGTCAAAAAGATTTTTGCGCTGTGTGTAGACGGGAAAGGTCTTATGCAGATAGCAAGAATACTGCAAAAGGAAAAAGTTTTGACGGTAAAATCCTACTATGCAAAATGCGCCGGAAAGCCTTTGCCGGATAAGCCGTACTTGTGGGACGCAAACTCTGTTTCCAAGATTTTAGCGCGTTTTGAATACTGCGGGCATACGGTCAATTTCAAAACCTATTCCAAGTCAAACAAACTGAAAAAACGGTATGAGAACACGTCCGAAAACCGCCGGATTTTTCGCAATACCCACGAAGCAATCATTGACGAAAAACTCTTTGAACGGGTGCAGGAATTAAGGGCGAGCAAACGCCGCCCCGCCAAGCAGGCGGAACGGCAAGGACTGTTTTCCAACTTGATTTTTTGTGCTGACTGCGGCAGTAAATTACATTTCTGTACAGCAAGCAGTTTGACGCCCTCGCAAGACAGTTACCGCTGTTCCCGTTACAAGAGCAATACGGGAAGTTGCACTGCCCATTATATCCGAGAGGAAACGCTAAAACGGATTGTCCTGCAACGGATTTTTGATGTAACCGCTATGTTTTTCGACGACATTACTTCGTTTCGTGATATGGTGTATGAACAGCGTTTCGAGAAAATGGAAAAGGATATGAAGCGGCGCAAGAAAGCATTAGAACAGGCAAGGAAACGGATAGCCGAACTTGACCGGATTTTCAAGCGGATTTATGAGGATGATGTAAACGGAACAATCAGCCACGAACGGTTTTTGAAACTGTCTGCGGAGTATGAAGCCGAGCAGAAAGAATTGACGGATTTTGTTCAGACAGAGCAAAATGCTGTTCATATCTTCGAGCAGGACAAGGCAGACTTTGACAACTTTGCCGCCGTCATTCGCAAGTATGTGGGCGTGAAAGAACTAACCCCTACGATAGTGAATGAGTTTGTGAAGAAAATCATAGTCCATGCGCCGGACAAGTCCAGCGGCCACCGCCGACAGAAAGTACAGATTGTTTGGAACTTTATTGGGGAAGTAAATCTTCCTAACGACAGTCAAGTGATTGAACGGCAAAGAAAAGGCAGAACGGCATAGCCACACGCTATGCCGCCCTGCAAGATACGATTACTTCCTTATCACTACTCAAGCCAGGTGGAGGGCGGGAACCTTTTTTACGCTTATTTTGCGGTCAAAGTGGAGGCGCAAATCCAAAAAAGTTGCAATTTTGTCCAAAAAGTGTTACAAAACTGTGTGCATCGTTTCCCAAATGTTTGCGGTATATTGACAGGTGTTTTCGTCCATGTTATACTCATGCCGAAGATTTTACCAGGCGATTGCCGTTTATGTTTGCCGCGCACGCCGCGCCTCCTGACGATTTCGAGCGCCTTTCCGATAGATTCGCCCCTTTTGAGCCGGCAAAGGGAAGGAATGCTCGACGCTGCAAGGAGGCTTTTTGACGATGGACAAGCAGCTTAAAATCATCTACCACTACAACAGCGGCTTTTCCGTGGCCGTGGGCGGGGTGTTGCTGGTCTTTGACTACTGGGAGGGCGAAAACCGCTCCCTTCACCAGGTTGGCAAGCTCACCCTGCCCTACTTGCGCGCCTTTGAACAGATTTTTGTGTTCATCAGCCACGCGCATGCGGATCACTTCGATTCCGTGGTGTACTCCTGGGAGGCCGAAGGCCTGCCGGTGTACTACGTCGTTAGCTCCGACATGCCCGTGGGCACCCGCGGCAAGCGCATCGCGCCGCTGCAGGAACGCTCCTTGACGCTGGACGTATGGGTCAAAGCCTACCAGAGCACGGATCTGGGCGTGGCGTTTTTGGTGGAAGCCTACGGGCTGCGCATCTTCCACGCGGGCGACCTCAACCTGTGGCATTGGCGGCAGGAAAGCACCCTGCGCGAAATCGAGGCCGCCGAAAACGCTTTTTACGACGCCCTGGAACCCCTCAAGAGCGAGCGCATCGACGTGGCCATGTTTCCCGTGGATCCGCGCCAAGGCCTCATGTACGACGCCGGCGCCAACCACTTTATCCTTACCATGAAGCCGCGCGTGTTCATTCCCATGCATTGGCAGGATCGCCCGGAGGTCGCCGTCGATTTCGCCCGCCGCGCCCGCAGCGCGTCCACCGAGGTGGTCGCCCTCACCAAGCCCGGCATGGCCGCCCATCTCACGTTTTCCAAGGCCGCGCTGGACATTCACATCATCGAGCCGCCCAAGGATCTTGACGAGCTGCCCCCGGCCCCTGCCCGGCGGCCCAATCCCCACATGGGCGAAAACGACCCCTTCGCCGACAGCGACCTGCCCGTGCAGATCGACTAGGCATCCGCGCGCCCGTTTTTCCACTTGCGCCACACCGGATAGGCAAAGCCCAGGCCGCCCACCGCGTAGGCCACCATCACCGACACGCGCTGCAACAGCGACACCGCAAACCCGTTGAGGAACGGCGATCCCAATAGGCTCATCGCCGCGCCCATCACCGCTTCGCGGATGCCCACGTTGCCGGGCACCACCGCCACGATGGTGGACAGGCGGCTGATGCTGTTGGACAAGAGCGCCTCGTAGGGCGCCACCGTCAGCCCCATGGACGCAAAGCATTGCATGTAGAGCACCAGATGCACCGCGTGGCTTCCCACCGTACACAGCAAAAGCCGCAGCAACAGCCGGCGGTTTTCCATGAGCTCGCAAAAGCCCTCCGCCACGCCGCGCACCAGCCCAAACCGGCGAATCAGCCGGCTTTGGCCGTGGGAAAAGCGCAGCGCCAGATACACAAACACGCCCAGGCCCACGCTGCACACCGCGCAAAAAACCCACAGCGCAAGCGGCCACAGGCCCTTGAAAATCCCGCTCAATAGCAGCGAAAGCAGCATTTCCATCAGCGCGAACGCCGTGCCAAATACCACGTTGCCAGCCGCAAGGCTGGCGCTTTTGGTGTAGGCCAGGCCCTTGACGCGCTTGTAGTACGCCGCCGACACCATCAGATCCGCCCGCATGGGCAGCACGTAGGCCACCGCGTTGGTCACAAACACCACGCCCACCCAGTCCACCAGCCTGAGCTTCACCCCGCAGGCCTCCAGCAAAAGCCGGTGGTAAAGGCAGTTGAACAAACAGCCCGCCAGCGACAGCGCCAAAAGCAGCGCCGCCTCCTGCCACTTAAGCGCGAACAGGCTGGCCATGTCCTCGCGGTAGAGGTACACCACCGCCCCCAGCGCGCCCAACAGCAGCACGAACAGCGCCAGGGAAACCGCGTTGCGCACTTTGCCTTTCATATCGTCTCCTGCGAGCGCTCCCGGGCCCGGCGCGCCACGTCGTTGGTGTCGATGCTGCCGCGGTACACCACGCAGCGCTGATAGAAAAATTCCAGCACAAAATTGGAAACCATCGTCAGCCCCAGCACCACGTAGTCATGCCAGCCCGCGTTGGAAAGCGCGTCGCCCCACCAGGTGGACAGCGGCGCAAACACCGCGTAAAACAGCGCCACCAGCGCCATGGCGCGGGGAACGTTGGCCGCGCTGCGAAAGGTGTAGCGGCGGTTGAAGGTAAAGTTCCACAACACGCTGAGCGCCAGCGCGATGAAATAGCTGTACTTGTAGTCCAGTTTGACAACGTCGTTGAAAAGCGCGAACGACCCGGCTTGCACCGCCCCCGCGCTGATGGAAAACAACGTAAACTTAACCGCCTGCCATCCGTCCCTGCGCCGGTCGAGCATGGCCGCGCCTCCTTTGCATCGCTTGATGCTCTATCCTACCACAGCCGCGCGCAAATGTCACGCGCCCAGCACCTCCTGCGCCACGCGCACGGTGGCCATGGCGTCGCGGGCGTAAAAATCCGCGCCGATTTCACGGGCGTACGCCTCGGTAAGCACCGCGCCGCCCACCACCACGCGCACCTGCGGCAGCTCGCGCCTGAGCAGGCGGATGGTCTGGGCCATGGCGGGCACGGTGGTGGTCATCAGGGCGCTGAGGCCCACCAGGGGCGCGCCGGTGTCGCGGGCGGCCTCCACCACGCGCTGGGGCGGCACGTCCTTGCCCAAGTCCGTCACCGAAAAGCCGTAGTTCATCAGCATCACCTTGACGATGTTCTTGCCGATGTCGTGCACGTCGCCCTGCACCGTGGCCAGCACCACGCGCCGGTCTTCGCGCGCGGCCCGGGGCGGCAGCGCGGCGCGGATAAGGTCAAACGCCGCCTGCGCCGCCGCCGCGCTTTGCAATAGCTGCGGCAAAAACAGGGTGCGCCGCTCAAAGCCGTCGCCCACCTCCGCCAGCGCCGGCATCACCGACGCCTCCACCAGCGTAAGCGGCTCCTTTCCCGCGTCCAAGAGCGCGCGCGCCGCCCGCGCCGCCTCGCCCGGCAAGCCCTGGCGCACCGCGCTTCGCAGCGCGTCCTCGTCCGCCCGCGGCTCCACAGCCTGCCCGACGCCGGCAAAGGCTTCCAGGTAGCGCCGGCATCCATCGTCGCGCCCATTGAGCGCGCACGCGCTGTAAAACGCCGCGCGCGCGTTGTCGTCCCCGGGGTTGAGAATGGCCGCGTCCAGCCCGGCCTCCAGCGCCATGGCGATGAAGGCCGCGTTCACCAGCGGGCGCTGCGGCAGGCCGAAGCTGACGTTGCTCACCCCCAGCACCGTATGCACCCCAAGCTCCTCTTTGAGCGCGCGAAGGGTTTCCAGCGTCACGCGGGCGGCGTTGGCGTCCGTGGCCACGGTCATCGTCAGCGCGTCGAAAAGCAAATCCTCCCGCGCAATGCCGTAGCGCGATGCCTCGGACAGAATGCGGCGGGCGATGGCCACCCGCTGCGCCGCGGTGGGCGGAATGCCGTTTTCGTCCAAGGTCAGCGCCACCAGCGCGCCGCCGTAGCGCGCCGCCAGGGGAAACACCGCGTCCATGACCTCCTGTTTGCCGCAGACGCTGTTGATAATGGGCTTGCCCACATACGCCCGCAGCGCCGCTTCCAGCGCCTGAGCGTCGGCGGTGTCCAGCTGCAGGGGCGCGTCGCACACGCTTTGCACCGCGCGCACGGCCTGCTCCAAAAGCGCGGCCTCGTCCAGCCCGGGCACGCCCGCGTTTATGTCCAGGGCGTCGGCCCCGCGATCGATCTGCGAAAGCGCCTCGCGCATCAGGTA
This sequence comes from Candidatus Limiplasma stercoravium, assembly GCA_018715175.1. Taxonomy (GTDB): domain Bacteria; phylum Bacillota; class Clostridia; order Christensenellales; family Aristaeellaceae; genus Limiplasma; species Limiplasma stercoravium. The sequence continues at coordinate 11,554 of DVME01000136.1, read as the reverse complement.
ATCCATATCGCCTTCGGCCAGGGCCTGCTTGAGCCGCTTTTTGCCGGTGGGGTTGAGCCGCTCGCCGATGATCAGCGGGCGTTGGCCCAGCGTGAGGTACCGGCCGCGCCCGGCGACGCGCCCGGGCAGGGGCGATGGCCGGGGCGTCAGGCGCTGGAAACGGGTGTGGGCCACGAGCGCCTCGATGTGCGCCGGCGTGGTGCCGCAGCAGCCGCCCACGGCCCAGGCGCCCAGCTCCGCCATGGGCTCCATGGCCCGGGCGAAGGCCTCCGGCCCCTCGGGAAACACCGTCGCCCCGCCGCGTACCTCGGGCAAGCCGGCGTTGGGCTGGATGAACACGGGCACGCCGGAAGCGGCCCTCAGGCGGCGCAGGTTGTCATACATCGCCTCCGGCCCCAAACCGCAGTTGAGGCCCAGGGCGTCCACGCGCAGCGCCGACAGAGTGCAGGCGGCGGTTTCGACGTCCGCGCCGGTCAGCAGCCGGCCCTGCGCGTCAAAGGTAAAGCTGACCCACAGCTTCACCTCACGCCCCGTGCGCCGCATGGCCTCCCGCGCCGCCAGCGCGCACAGCCGCGCCTCGCCCAAATCCGTCATCGTCTCGATGAGCAATAGCTGCGCGCCTTCCTCCAGCGCCGCCACGAACGCTTCCTCAAACTGCGCGTACGCCTCCTGGGGATCCATGTCGCCGTAGGGCGCCAACAGCCGCCCCAGGCTGCCCATGTCCGCCGCCGCCACGCCGCGCCCGGCCTGCGCCACGGCCTGGCGCGCCAGGCGCACGCCCAGGCGCATCAGCCGGGGCGCGTCCTTCCCCAGGTGCGAGCGCGTAGCCCCGAAGGTGTTGGCTGTCACCACGTCGCACCCGGCTTCAAGGTACTGCCGGTGAATGTCCAAAATACGCTGCGGATGCCGCTCGTTCCACGTTTCCGGCCGCTGGCCTCCCTCCAGACCCAGCGCCTGCAACAGCGTGCCCATGCCGCCGTCCAGGTACATCAGCCGCCGTCCCCAATCCTGCATGGCGCGCCCTCCTTTCCTTCCGCCCCGCTCACAATGGGAGCCAGGGCGCTGACGGATTTCTCCGGCAGCATGAAAAATCCCTGCGTCAGCGTCACCCCGATGCGCCGCGCGTCCAGCCATTCCAGCAAGGGCCGCTGCACGCTGAGGGGCACGTCGCCGTAGCCCGGGCTAAAACGCGGGCGCAGCCTCAGCCCCTGGGCGCGAAGCGCCGCCGCCTCCCGCGCCAAAAACCCGTCGATGTACTCGTCCACGTACGCCGACGCGCACGCGCCCACCGCCGCGCCCATCGCCGGCTCCGACACCATGAGGCGGCGGATGAGAAAATCCACCGGCGCGCCCAGGGTCGCCAAAAGCGCCAGGCCCTGCGGCGCGCCGGTAAAGATGCGCCGCAGGCTTTGGCTTGGCAGCGGCGGCAGGCCGTCGATCAACAGCGCGCCGTCCGTCAGCCGCGCCTCAAAGCGGCGCAGGAGGTGGCGGGGCTGGGCGGCCTGGCGCATGCGCTCGTAGGCGTCCTCCAGCAGCGCCCGGTTTTCCTGACGCGCCTTCGGGGTCTTCAGCCCCAGGTAGCGCGCGGCGTTGAACAAGGCGCGCTCATTCATGGGAACCCTCCAAAATGGGCCCGAGGTTTTGGAAAATGGCGCGGGCGACGTCGGGGCGGTTCATGGTATAGAGGTGAATGTGGTTGACGCCGTTGGCCACCAGGTCGATGATCTGGTCGGTGGCGTAGGCGATGCCGGCCTTTTCCATGCTGGCGGGGTCGCGGCCGAAACGGTCTAGGATGGCCAAAAACCGCTGGGGCAGGCTGGCGGAGCTCAGCGACAGGATGCGGCGGATCTGCCGGGCGTTCACCACGGGCATCACCCCGGCGCTGACCGGCAGCGTAACGCCTTTTTTGAGCGCGCGAAACAAAAACTGATACAGCACCGTATTGTCAAAAAACATCTGCGTGGTCAAAAAGTCCGCGCCGGCGTCCTGCTTGAAGCGCAGGGAATCCAGGTCGCGGTCGCGGTCGAAGGCTTCGGGATGGCCCTCGGGGTAGCAGGCCGCGCCCACGCAGAAGCCGCCGCGCGCGTGAATGGCGGCGATGAGCTCGTTGGCGTGGCGAAAATGCGCGTCCGTGGGAAACGCCGCGCCTTCGGGCAGGTCGCCGCGCAGGGCCAGGACGTTGTGGACGCCTTGGGCTTGCAGGGCGTCCAGCACGCCGTTGACGGCGTCGCGCGTGGCGTTGACGCAGGTGAGGTGGCTCAGCGCGGTCACGCCCAGGCTTTGCACATAGGCGCTGATTTCCTGGGTGAAGCGCTGGGTGTTGCCGGCCGCGCCGTAGGTGACGCTGACGTAGGCGGGGCGCAGCTGGCAGATGGCGCGCACGACGGCGCGGGCGTCGTCGAGCTTGTCAAAGGCCTTGGGCGGGAACACCTCGCAGCTGAGATGAACGCCCGGGGTTTGAAAGGTTTCGCGGATGGTCATGCCTTGGCCTCCCTTCCCGCCAGGGATTGCAGCTCGTAGGGCGTCTCCTGATAGACGAAGTAGTTGAGCCAGTTGGAAAACAGAAGGCTGGCGTGGCTGTGCCAGCGCATCACCGGCGCGTTGCGGGGATCGTCGCCGGGGAAGTAGTTTTCCGGCACCCGGATGTCCAGGCCCTTTTCACGGTCGCGGAAGAACTCTCGGGCCAGGGTGTCGCGGTCGTACTCGCTGTGGCCGGTGGCGAACACCCGCCGCCCGTCGCGGCTGCGCAGGAGCGCCACGCCCGTCTGCGGGCTGCGCGCCAGGACAATCAAATCCTCGCAGGCGTCCACCGCGGCCTCGTCCACCTGCGTATGCCGGCTCATGGGTACGGTAAACACGTCGTCAAAGCCGCGCAGGAGCTTGTCGCGCCGGTCGGTGAGCCCCACCTCGAACACGCCGAACAGCTTGCGCGGCAGGGCGCTTTTTTCGATGCCGTAGTGATGGTACAGCCCGGCCTGCGCCGCCCAGCAGATATAGAGCGTGCTGAAGGCGCGGCTGTCGGCCCAGGCCATCACCCGCGTGAGCTCGTCCCAGTAGGCCACCTGGCCGAACGCCATCTGCTCCACCGGCGCGCCGGTGATGATGACCCCGTCGAAATACTCGTTTCGCACCTCCTCGTAGGTGCGGTAAAAGGTGCGCAGGTATTCCTCGTCGGTGTTGCGGCTTTCGTAGGTGCCGGTGCGCAAAAGGGTGATCTCCACCTGCAAGGGCGTGTTGCCGATCAGCCTGAGCAGCTGCGTCTCGGTGCGCTCCTTGGTGGGCATGAGGTTGAGAATCGCAATTTTGAGCGGCCGGATATCCTGGGTCACGCTGCGCTTTTCGGTCATGACGAAGATGTTTTCCTCGGTCAATACGCGCGTGGCGGGCAGGGCGTCGGGAATCTTGACGGGCATGGGCGTTCCTCCTCAAAAATCCAGGGCTTGGGCCAAATCGTCCAGCAAATCGCGCTTGTCCTCCAATCCCACGCTGAGGCGGATGAGCTCCGGGCGCACGCCGGCGGCCAGAAGCTCGCGCTCGTTCATCTGGCCGTGGGTGGTGCTGGCCGGATGGATAACCAGGCTTTTGGCGTCGGCAACGTTGGCCAGAAGGCTAAACAGCTTCAGCCCGTTGATGAACCGCCGCCCCTCCTCCACGCCGCCCTGCACGCCAAAGCTCAGCACGGCGCCGGCGCCGTTGGGCAGGTAGCGCAGCGCGCGCTGGTGATACTTGTCGCCGGGCAGGGCGGGATAATGCACGTAGGAAACGCGGGGATGCGCGTTTAGAAACTCGGCCACGGCCAGGGCGTTTTCGCTGTGGCGAATCACGCGCAGGCTCAGGGTTTCCAGGCCCTGCAAAATCAGAAACGCGCTGTGGGGGCTGAGGCAGGCGCCAAACTCGCGCACCAGTTGCAGCCTCAGCCGCAGGGCCACGGGCGCGGGCGCGTCGGCGTAGATCACGCCGCCGTTTTGGGCGTCCGGGCGAACGTAGGGCGCAAAGCGCGGCGAATGAAAGTCAAACGTGCCCATGTCCACCACGCAGCCGCCGATGGTGGTGCCGTGGCCGCCGGCGTACTTGCTCAGCGAGTGGACCACGATGTCCGCGCCGTGCGCGCGGGCGTCAAACAGCGGCGCGATGCCGAAGGTGTTGTCCAAAACCAGGGGCAGGCCGTGGCGCTGGGCGATGGCCTTGACGCCGTCAAAGTCGGGGATGTTGAGGTTGGGATTGCACAGGGTTTCCAGGTAGATCATGCGGGTGCGGGGGGTCACGGCGCTTTCCATTTGGGCCAGGTCGTCGGGATCGACGAAGGTCGTCGTAATGCCGCTGAGCTGCTCCAGCCGGGTGCTCATGAGCGTGTGGGTGCCGCCGTACAGGGTGGAAATGGCCACGATGTGGTCGCCCTGGGAGCACAGCGCGTACACCGCCGCGGTGATGGCCGCCATGCCGCTGGCAAAGCACACCGCCGCGCGGCCGCCCTCCAAGGCGGCCATGCGCTTTTCCAGCACTTCCACGGTGGGGTTTTCGATGCGGGCGTAGGTATAGCCCGGCGCGGAGCCGTCAAACACCCTGGCGGCCTGGTCTGCGTCGGAAAAGCAGTAGCTGGTGGTTTGATAGATGGGCACGGCGCGGGCGCGGGTTTGGCTGTCGGGCGTCTGGCCGGCGTGAAGCTGAAGGGTGTCGGGTTTCATGCGTTTTACTCCTTTCCCAATCCGAGGATAAAACAAGCCCTCCCAAAGCGGGAGGGCTTTGAAACAGGCAGGCTGCTCACCCAAGTCCGCAAAGGGATGGCAAACAAACCCTGCCGGGCATTCGCGCCTGATCAAACCAACGCATGGCCATCCCTCCCGGTTTTGAAACCTTAACAGCCTAAGCCTAGCAGACGCCGCCCCGCCTGTCAAGGGCAGGCGCGGTTCTTTTGCTGTTTTTCGGAGAGCCGCATGCCGATTTTGACGGCCCTGAGCGCGCGGTCGGCGGCGGTTTCGTAAAGGCGCGCGGCGTTTTGCATGGCGTATTCCAGGGACATGGGGCCGTCGGGGGTCACCTGCAAGGCGCTAAGGCACGTATCGTAAAATCCTTCCGCGCCTTCGCCCAGGCCGCCCACCACCGCGAGCACCGCCACGCCCCGCGCCTGGCAGCGCCGGGCCACGCCCACGGGCACCTTGCCAAAGCGCACGCTCTGCCCGTCCATGCGGCCCTCGCCGGTGATGACCAAATCCGCCGTTTTCAGCAGCTCGTCAAAGCCCACGGCGTCCAGCACCGCGTCGATGCCCGGGCGCATCTTGGCGCCCAGCACGCCGCCCAGCGCCGCGCCCAGGCCGCCGGCAGCCCCGGCGCCGGCAAAACGCGCCACATCCCGCCCGGCGGCCCGGCTGAGCGCCTCGGCATAGCGGCGCATGCCGTCCTCCAGCTCGCGGCAGATCTCCGGCGTCGCGCCCTTTTGCGGGCCGTAGACATACGTGGCTCCCTCCGGGCCCAAAAGCGGATTGGTCACGTCGCAGATCACGGTGATATCCATGCCGCGCACGCGCTCGTCCAGGCCGTCCAGGATCACCCGTTCCACCCGGCCCAGGTTGCCGCCCACGGGCGGCAGCGCATGGCCTTGCGCGTCCTCAAAGCGCGCGCCCAGGGCCGTGAGCATGCCCATGCCTCCGTCGTTGGTGGCGCTGCCCCCAATGCCCAGGAGCATCGCCTCCGCGCCGGCCTGCGCCGCCAAGCGCATCATCTCGCCGGTGCCCAGCGTCGTGGTGCGTCGGGGATCGCGGCGGTCCGGGGGCGTCAGCGGCAGGCCGCTGGCCTGCGCCATTTCCAGCACGGCGGTTTTGGCGCCGCCCAAAAGCCCCCATGTGGCCGTGACCGTGTCGCCCAGAGGCCCGGTTACTTGGCATTGGCGGTATTGGCCGCGGGTGGCCGTTACCAGCGCTTCCACCGTGCCTTCGCCGCCGTCGGCTACGGGCACCCCGCGCGTGTGGGCGTCGGGAAAATGGCGCAGGGTTACCCGTTCCAAAATGCGGGTAATCTCCAGCGCCGTGAGGGAACCTTTGAAGGAATCCGGGGCGAAAAGAAAGTTCATGACGTCTCCTTTTGTTAGTTGCACACGCGCACCGGCAGCACCAGGTACAAATAGCTGTCCCCGTCCAAGGGCGCGACGACGCAGGGGCTGACGTTGGTATTCATGCAAAGGGTGCAGCATTCCTCGTCGACGTTTTTGACCACGTCGCTGATGTAGCGCGCGTTGAAGGCAATTTCGATGTCCTCGCCTTCGAGGTTGGCGTCCAGGTCTTCCAGCACGTCGCCCATTTCGCTCATGGAGGTAATCTTGAGGTTGTTCTGGGTGGCCTTCATGCGAATGAGGTTGTTCTTGCCTTCCTTGGCCATCAGGCTGGCGCGCTCGACGGCGTCCTGCAACTCCTTGCGCTTGACGGTCACGCGGGTGAGCCAGGAAGAGGGCAGGATTTGGCGGTAGTTGATGTACTCGCCGGCCAGAAGGGTGGTCACCAGGGTGGTCTGTCCCACGATGGCCATGAGGTAGGTGTTGTCGATGTGGAAAGTGGCCATGCCGTCCTCGTCGTCGCCCAGGATGTGGGCCAGCTCGTTCATCACGCGGCCCGGGATGATGGCGCTGATTTTTTCCACGCCGTTGGGCAAAACGAAGGTATCGTGCATGCGCTGAAGCGCCAGGCGGAAACCGTCCAGCCCCACCAGGCGCAGCTCGTCGGCGGTCACTTCCATGAGGCAGCCGGTGAGCGTTTGGCGCGTTTCCTGCAAGGCGATGGCGAAGGTCACCTTGCCGATCATGTCCCTCAGGCGCTTTTGGGGCACGTGCAGGGCGTGCTGATGCGGGATTTCGCGCATTTGCGGGAACTCCGACGCGCTCATGCCGGCAATGGTCGCGCGGCTTTGCTGGCAGCGAATGCTCACCACCCTGCGCTCGTTCATGCTGACGTTGACGGCGCCTTCGGGAAGTTTGCGCACGATGTCGGTCAAAAGCCGGCCGGGGAGCACGGCGCTGCCAGGTTCTTCGACGCTGGCATTGACAAGGCTGCGAATGCTCAGCGAACCGTCAGAGCACATCAGCTCCAGGCCGTCCTCGCGGGCGGTCACGCATACGCCCTCCAAAATCTGTACGGCTGGGCGCGCGCTAAGGGCGCGGGTGGCGTTGACCAGGCCGTTGAGAAGATCTTGGGCGGAACATTCAAACTTCATGGTTTCACCTCCGAATGTAGATGATGGTATTTATAGAGATAGTAGTAGTAGTAGAGCCTGTGGAAACCGTGGAAAAGGCATCCAAGCCGTGAAACGGCGCGCAAAACGGCCTTGGAAAACCTGTGGAAAAACAGGGAACCGCCGGGCGGTTTTCCATAGCGCCTTGCGGCGCAAGGGCGTTTTGGAAGGAACAGTTCGCCCTCGGCGGGGCGCATTCCTGCTTCAAAGAGGTTCTCCCGGTCGCGCGCAGGCGAAAAAACGGGTCGGAAAAAGGCGGTTTTCCACGATTTCCATATTCCATGGAAAAAAAAACTGTGGAAAACGAATCCCGGTCGCCGCGCGGGTTTGCGGCAGGCGTACACAATTTGCCCTCGCGTTTTTCCTCATTTTCTGAGCTGCTCAAGCAGCTCCACCATGGCGCGGGAGGCCGCATCCTCCTGCGGGCCGTCGGCCACGATTTCCATGCGCCCGTCGCGGGGGATGGACTGGCTGAGCAGGCCGATCATGCTTTTGAGGTTGAGCACGATGTTGTCTCGCTCCAGGGTAAGGGTGCAGGGGTAGCGGGAGGCGGCGTTGGCAATGAGGGCGGCCGTTTTGCGTTCGATGGGGAGGTGGCGGGTCAAATCGACGGGGGTGCGAATCATGGATCTTCCTCCTGTGAATCCGGCGTGAGGGACGTAGGAGCCAGGGCAAGGAGCCTGCGCATGCGGTGGTTGACGGCGCTTTTGGACAGCGGCGGATCCAGCGCGGCGCCCAGCTCTTCCAGGGTAGCGTCGGGATGGGCCAGGCGCTCCAGGGCGATTTGCCGCAGGGCGTCGGGCAGGCGTTCCAAGCCGCCGCCGGCAGCCAGGGCGTCGATGGCCTTGAGCTGGCGCTGGCTGGCGGACATGAGTTTTTTGAGGTTGGCGTTGTCGCAGTTCATGGCGCGGTTCACGGCGCCCAGCACCTGGCGGCGCACGCGCAAATCCTCCACGCGCATCACGGCGGCGTTGGCGCCCAGGGCGCTGAGCAAGGTCACCAGCTGCTCGCTCTGGGACAGATAAAGGTAGCCTTTTTTGCGCCGCTGGCTTTGGGCGGCGTCAATTCCCATGCGGCGCAGGCATTTGCAAAGCATTTTGCGCACGTCCTCGTCGCGGTAGGGAAGCTCCAGGCGGTAGCCCTGTTCGGGGCTTACCGCCGTGCCTCCGCCCAGAAACACCCCCCGCACAAACGCCCTGGCGCAGCAAAGGCGGGTCAGGCGCAGCTGCGGGGTGGTCGCGCGCAGGGCGTATCCGCCCGCCGCGTCGGGGCGCATCATGCCCAGAGCCACCAGCAGCTCCGGCGATTCCTTGGGCCCCAGGGTCAGCACGCAGCGGCGTTTGCCGCCGAAGCGCGCGTTGGTAACGTAGTGAATTTGCGGCGTCAGGCGCGGCCCCTGCACCAAAAGCGTATACGCGCGCCGGGCCACGGCCATGCTTTCGGCGCTCAGCTGCACGCTCACCCGGCCGCCGCCCAAAAGGTTGAGGCTGCCCATGGAGGCGTACAGGCCGCCCAGCTCGCTCAAAAGGCAGCAGCGGCGGTCGGGCTTGAGCAGCGAAAGCTCCTTTTTGCAATCCGTGGAAAAGGACATACTTTCCTCCCCGGCCAGCGCGAACGGCCCCTAGCGGCTGTACTGCCCGGTGAGCAGCTCGCGGATGTAGCAATCCCCGCGCGGAAGGCCGTGCGCGCCGCGCGCGTCGGCGACGGCCTGCTCGCGGTCGTACTCGATTTGGCGCAGGCGAATCTCAAAGGGCGCGGCCTGGGTACCTTCGCGGCCTTCCAAAAGGGCGTAACAGCACAGCGCCACGCCCAGGGCGTTGCCCACGCTGCCGATGTTGACCAGCAGCCCGCAGTCCAGGGTGCGAAGGGCCTGGCGGTGGGCGTCGGCATAGACGACCGCGTCGTAGGATACGCCGCTTTCGTCCCGAAAAAACGGTTCGAGCAGCTCTTTGGGCTGATGGGGCATTACCAGCGACTCCATCACCGGCCGGCCGTGAAACAGGCGGATGCGCCTTCCCGACAGCCACAGCTCATGCTCGCGCGGCAGGCGCCTGAGCGTTTCCAGGCGCTGCGGGCCCAGCTGATCGACGTAGAAGGCGTCCGTTTTGGCAAAGACGCGGTTGCCCAAGGCATAGTCCCAGTTTCCGCCGAGCACGAGGTTGGCGTGGGCCAGGGACCACTCGTAGGTGAAGACGTTGCTGGGGCCTTTGCCCACCAAGTCGCCCAGGCAATATACACGGTCGGGCCTTTGCGCTTTGAGATCGCGGGCCAGGGCTTCCGTCGCGGGACGGTTGCCGTGCAGGTCGGCAAAGAGCGCGATGCGCAAGGCACTCACTCCTCCGTATGGGTTTACGCCAGTATACCAAAAAAAAGGGGCGCATGGCAAGGGCGGAAAATATTTAAGGGCGCAAACATTTTGCTTGGCTCATCCGTTGACAGGGTGAAAGCGAAAACGATGAAGGAGGCGGGGGCATGGACTTGGCGCAGACGCTTGTGGGCGCTCGGGAATCGCTGACGCGCTATGCCATGAGCCTTTGCCGGAGGCGTGCGGACGCGGAGGACTTGGTGCAGACGGCGTTCTTGCGCGCCGGAATCCCTGGGAGACGCGCCCGCCGACGAAGGCCGCTGGGACGATCTGTCCACCCCCGAGGCCGAAGCGCTCCTGCGCGCCCTTCCCGATGGCATCCGCCAGGCCGCGCGCCTGCGCGCCCAGGGCATGAGCGGCGCGGACATCGCCCAGGCTCTGGGCGTTCCCGCCGCCACGGTGCGCACGCGGCTGCGCGCGGCGCGGATGTACCTTCAAAAGCACTTGGAAGCCCAAAGCCAGAAAGGACGATACTTTCATGAAGCCCTTGGTACTCAAAAACATCGCCGTTTTGGACGCCCGCAGGCTCACCGAGGAAAAAGCGCAGAACATCCGCCTCATCCGCGACGTGGCCGTGGTGCTGGTCACGCGCCAAACCGCTTCGCTGCTTCACACGGTGCCCCTCAAGGACGTGGCCAAGGTCAGCGTCGTCCCCGGCGAGGACGAAAACGTCAACGTCCTCAGCGTTAACGGCGCGCATACCTTCTCCCCCGATCCCGCTTCCCCCTGCTTTTTGATGATCAACGGCGCGCTCCTCATCCACCCAGACGCCACGCCCCAGGACATCCGCGCCGCCGTGTCCGGCGGCGAGATCAACGGCCACGTCGAAGGAACCGCGGCGCAGGTGGCGGCGCTGGCCTCGGCCGGGGTGGTCGTCAACGGCAGCACCAGCTCCTATCCCGACGGCTGCCGCGTGCGCAAAAACAGCGATCCTATCAGCAAGGAGGAATGCGCCCTTCTCGCCCCCGGCGAGCGCCTCTATCTGCCCAAGGGCGCAAGCCTCCTGCCCGGCGCGGCCCAGGCGCTGGCCCAAAAGCAAATCAAGCTGCTGGCCGGCAAAAGGGTGTACGTTCACGCCGGCGATTTGGAGGCCCTGGGCGGCGTGTTCGAGGGCGACCTGTCCCTTTTGACCGTCGTGCCCGAAGGCTACGCGCTGCGCAAGGACGACCTGAAGCTGGACACGCACAACGCGCCCAGCGTGTCCGGGCGCGTGTTTCTCACCGGCGAGCTGTTCGCCCAGCCCGGCGCGCTCAAGCGCAGCCGCCTGGAAAAGCTGCGCATGTCGCGCACGGCCTACGTGCCCCTTTCCGAGATGGACGATTGGCTGGGCGTGTTGGAAGGCGACGCGGAATGGATGCCCTACGAAGGCCGCCTGACGCTCAACGAGTCGCAAATGCGCCTTACGAGCCTCACCCAGCCCCAGGCTATCGTCAACGACGGCATGCTCACCCTGGACGCCGCGCCCGACGCGCTTGAGAACGTGACGCTTTTGGTCAACAACGGCCAGCTCATCGCCGACGACGCGCAGGTTTCGGCCCTGGGCGAACGGCTGATTCAGCGCGGCGGCCTGTCCCCGCGCGGATCCGCGCCCGGCAAGCCCGAAGAAACCTTCGAGGGCTGCACCGTCGTCAGCGATCTGGCCAACTATATCCTGTAAGAGCGAGGAGATGACAGGCATGCGCAATCTTTGGAGAAAAGCGCCGCGGCGGGAAGCGGCGGTGCGGTGCCCCTGCGAACCCGGCTGGGCCCGGTGCGAACGGCTTTCCTACTGCGTTACGCCGCCCGGCGGCTGGCCCTGGAGATAGTCTGAAAGCCCGCCATTTGGCGGGCTTTCAGCTTGTCGAAAAAGCTCGCCGCGGCGAGCTTTTCCGACAGATTTGCGCCGTCCGCCTACTCCGCCTTCGGCTCCGCCGGGCGGCGGACGACGTAAGGAAACCTTGCTGCGCAAGGATTCCGAACCCACCGCGCATG
>DVME01000135.1 GCA_018715175.1 Candidatus Limiplasma stercoravium | reverse complement strand
TTGGCGCAAAAGGCCGCCGCAGGCGGACTTTTTCGACAAGCTGCGCCACGTTGGTTTTCAACGCGGCGTTGGCGTTAGCGCAGGGTGCCTGTAAAGCGCAGCAGCGTGATGCCCGGCGGATTCAGCAGCCGCCCGCCCATGGGATACGCCTCGCTTGCGGCCATGCCCTTGGAAATGTATTGGTTGATGCTGTTAACCCGCTGCATGCCCACGATGTTTTCATCCGGCGTCAGCCAGCCCCACTCGGGCACGTACAGCGCTCCCAGGCCGGGCAAGCGCCATTGGCCCGCGCAGTAATGCCCCGCCAGCAGCAGGCTGATGTTGCGAAAGCTAAACGCCGCGTTCTCGGGAGCCCATTCCAGGCTGGTGCGGATGTAGTCCGCCTCCAGGGGCATATGGCTGAGGGCGATTTGCAAATCGGTATCGGCCACTTCCTCCACGGCCTGGGCCGTGCGGTTCATGGCGTCCAGGCGGTAGCACAGCGCCCGGTAGCTGGCGCCGCCCTCGTCCTGATAGGGCACGCCCTGGGCTTCCATGCTCGCCTTCTGGCCTTCGAGGGCGGCGGCCATGCCCTGCGCGTCCACGCCGTAGAGGTACTCGGGCGTAAACCACACCGCGTACTTGCCCACCTCCTGGCGCACGGGCGCGTCCAAATAGATCGCCCCCGCTTCCTGCGCCCGCAGCACCCAGTCCGCCAGGGCCTCGGGCGAGCCGTGCGCCTCGGCGTTGACGGCGTCGGGGTCGTCGTCGCCCTCGATGAAGTAAATGGGCACCTTTGCGTTGAGCGAGCGCAGCGAAGCGATGAGATCCGTCAGCGGCTGCGCGTTGCCCGCGCTGCCCACCATGTCGCCGGTCATGACCACGGCGTCAAAGCGCTTGCCGTAAAGCAAGTCCTCCCACATCTGCGCGTCGCTGCCCAGGGCGTTGCCGTGCAGGTCGCTTACATGCAGCACGGTAAAGCCTTCAAAAGTCTTGTCCAAACCCATGACGGTCACGGTTTCGCTGGACAGTTCCAGGCGCGTGTTGGTCGCGCTGTTGATGAGCAGCACCGCCGTCACAATGGCCAGCACAAAGAAAAGCCCCGTCAGCAGGCAGCCTCGCGCGCCGCTGCGCTTTCGTGCCGGATAGAACAAATACGTTCCGCCTCGCCTTGCCATGGGCGCACCTCCCTCCCCGTCTTCCATGATACGGTAGCCCGGCGCGCAAGTCAACCGTCCCCGCGCGCCGGCGCCGGCATGTTACACCTATGAACGGCGCGGGCATGAACATACTGTAAAATCGCGCGAGGCTTTGTTCTTGGGCGCGAATTTATGGTATACTAAAATGGATCGCGGCTGTCGAATGGAGTCGAACGCTTTTCTCGCTTCTCGACACCGTTCCCTCGTATTTTCCATGGCACGGGACGCCTCGTTCCCTGTACAATGGGGACAAGCCCCGGCCGTGCACCCCAGGCCGCTGCCGGCGGCGGAACAGGAGATACCACCTTGGCCAAGGAAAAAACCGTCTACCAATGCGCTTCCTGCGGCTATGAGGCCGCGCGCTGGCTGGGCTGCTGCCCGGACTGCGGGGAATGGAACACCTTTGAGGAATGCCGCCAGGCGCCGGCGCCGGCGGCAGACCGCACGGCGCAAAAGGCCGCGCGGTATCAAAGCGCCGTCAAAGCCCAAATCCTAGCGCTTAGCGAAGTGGACGAGCAGGCGCAAGCCCGGCTTTCCACCGGCAACGCCGAGTTGGATCGCGTGCTGGGCGGCGGTTTGGTGCGCGGCAGCGCGGTGCTCATTGGGGGCGACCCGGGCATCGGCAAGAGCACGCTGCTCATGCAGGTGGCCTCCAGCCTCAGCCAGTCCTGCCGCGTGCTCTACGTCAGCGGCGAGGAAAGCGCCCGTCAGCTTAAAATGCGGGCCGTGCGCCTGGGCGTCGCGCAAGAGGCGCTGTACGCCCTGCCTGAAAACGACGTGGAAAGCATCCTGGACAAATGCCGCCAGCACGCGCCGGACGTGCTCATCATCGACAGCATACAGACCATGGTCACCCGAGACAGCGCAAGCCCTCCGGGAAGCATCTCCCAGGTGCGGCAAAGCGCCGGGGCTATCGTGCGCTACGCCAAGGAAACGGGCGTTTCGGTGTTTGTGGTGGGTCATGTAACCAAGGAGGGCAGCCTGGCCGGGCCGCGCATCCTGGAGCATATGGTGGACGCGGTGCTCTCCTTCGAGGGCGACCGCCAGCACGAATACCGGCTGCTGCGCGCGACCAAAAACCGCTTCGGCTCGGTCAACGAGCTGGGCGTGTTTGAAATGCGGGGCGAAGGCATGATGCCGGTGCCCAATCCCAGCGAAAGCCTCCTGAGCCAGCGCGCGCGGGGCGCCAGCGGCAGCGTGGTGCTGTGCACCTTGCAGGGCAGCCGGCCGCTGCTGTGCGACCTGCAGGCCCTGGCCGCCAAGTCCTTCTATGCCGTGCCCAAGCGCACCGTGGGCGGCATGGATTCGGGCCGCGTGGCGCTGCTTTTGGCGGTGATGGAAAAGCGCGCGGGCAAGAAACTGTTTGACCAGGACGTCTACATCAACGTGGCCGGCGGCCTGGCGCTGAGCGACCCGGCGGCGGATTTGGCCGTGTGCGTGGCGGTGGCGTCCAGCCTGGCGGGATTCGCGCTTCCGCCCACGCTCAGCGTCATGGGCGAGGTGGGCCTGTGCGGAGAGGTGCGGCCCGTGGCGCAAGCGCAGCGGCGCGTGGACGAGTGCGTGCGCCTGGGCTTTACCGACATCGTGCTGCCCAAGCAAAACCTGCGCCGCCTTGACGTTCCTCAGGGCGTGCATCTCACCGGCGTGGATACGCTGATGCAGGCGCTGGCCGTCGTCAACTGAAACATCATCGAAGAAAGCAGGTTCTTATTGACATGATGAAAAACCGAACCCTGGAAAGGTTGATGCGCTTTTTGATCACGCTTTTGGGCGCGGGCGTCGGCGCGGCGCTGGCGGCGTTGGTTGTGACGCTGACGGGGCGTTGGCAGCCCGAGGCGCTGGAAGCCGACTTTGCCCATGCGTTGATATACATAGTGTTTTGTCTTGTGGGGGCGGGGCTGTTTTTGGCGCTGTCCCGGAGCATTCTCAACCGCTGCATGCGCCTGATGAGCGCCATCGAACGGCGCTGGAGCGCGATGCCGCTGCAACAGCTGTTTTTGACCTCTGTGGGGCTGGTGACGGGGCTGGTGGTGGCCGCGCTGCTCACGCAGCTGATTCTTTCGGCGGGCGCGAGCCTGATTACGATTACCTTCAGCGCCATGACGTATGTGATGCTGGGGTACTTCGGCATGTACATCGGCTACCGGCGCTACCATGAGGGCAAACGGCCCAGCCGCCGGGCGCGGCGGCGCCTGCGCGACGAGGAAAGCCTGCTGGCGTCGGATTTTATCATGGACGACGAACCCGAGGAAGGCGAAGCCGCGCCCGCAGCGCTGCGCAAATACCTGGACACGTCGGTCATCATCGACGGGCGCATCCTGGACATCGTCAAAACCGGCTTTCTGGAGGGCGATATCGTGGTGCCGCAGTTTGTGCTGGCGGAGCTGCGCCACATCGCCGACAGCGGCGACGCCCTGCGGCGGGCACGGGGACGGCGCGGGCTGGACGTGCTGAACAAGCTGCGCAAGGAGCTCAACGAGGACATCCTCATCGAGGAAACCGACTATCCGGACGCGGACGAGGTGGACGTCAAGCTCCTGCGCCTTTGCCGCGAAAAGGGCGGCACCGTCATTACCAACGACTACAACCTCAACAAGGTCGCCGGCGTGACCGGCATTCGCGTGCTCAACATCAACGAGCTGGCCAACGCCGTCAAGCCCATGCTCATGGCCGGCGAAGAGATGAGCGTGCAGGTGGTGCGCGAAGGCAAGGAGCCGGGCCAGGGCGTGGCGTACCTGGACGACGGCACCATGATCGTGGTGGAAAACGGACGCCGGCACGTGGGCGAAACCGTGCCGGTGGTGGTCACCACGGTGTTGCAAACCAACGCCGGGCGGATGATCTTTACCCGGCTGAAATCCGCGGACGAAAAAGCGGGCTGAGGCCGGCGGCATCCCGCATGGCCGCCGGCCCCGGGCGATTTACCACAGGCTTACAATCTCCACGTTGCGGAAGTAGTGCTTTACGATGTCCGCGGCCTTGGCGCCCTCGGACGCCATCGCATAAGCGCCCCACTGACTCATGCCTACGCCGTGGCCGTAGCCTTTGCCGGCCATGACCACGTCGCTGTTTTCGATGCGCAGGCTGGTGAGCAGGGTGGAGCGCATTTTTGTGCTGCCCAGCGCAATGCGCAGGCTGGCGGCGTTGACGGGCCGGCCGTCCACCTCCACAACCTCCGCGCGGCCGCTGGCGCCGCGCTGGGCGATGGAAAGCTGGGAATCGTTGTCCAGCATGATCTCCACGCCGGACTTGGCGCAGGCCGCCTCAAACTCTTCAGCGGTAAACGTGGCTTCCCAGGCCTGCGCGTCGAGAAGCGCCTGGGCGTCCGCCCCGTCGACGGCTTCGGGCTCGCGGCCGTCCGTCACCTGTGTATAGGCGGGCTCCTCGCCCTCCCAGCCCAGGCCGACCTTGGCCAATTCCGTCACGCCGCCGGCATGCGCATGAAACCAGGCGTAGGGCAGCTCGCCCTCGCAGGCAAGCACCTGCCCCCGCGTCTCCCTTACCGCCTGACGGATGCGGTCGTTGACGGCAGCAGCGTCGTACGCCTGCGCTTCCTCAATGTCGGTGGAAATGTCCGCGCCCGGATAGCGGCTTTGCTTTTCTGAAACGAATTTCAAAACGAACGTCCGCGCCAGAATCGCCTGCGCCTTAAGCGCCTCCAGCGGCCAGTCGTTTTTCATCTCGCCGGCCAATACGCCCTGCACGTAGGTTTCCACGTCCATGGTTTTCAGCTGTTCCTCCCCGACGACGTAGACCTCCAGCATGGGCACGCCGTCCTCGTTGAGCGCCAGTCGCTCCCGCGGCCAGTTGACTTCCTGCGCCGTGGTTTCGGGCACGGTTTGCGCGCTGCTTTTGCACGCGCAAAGCGCCACAAGCGCCGCGCACAGCAGCGCGGCCAAAACCAAGGTTTTTTTCCTCAAACAAAACACCCCCTTCGCGCCTAGTCTGCCCGCGCGAAGGGGGAAAGCGTGCTGGGAATAAACGGACGGCTCAGGCTTGGACGCCGTAGCCGGGCTTGTCGCTCAAGCCGTCCTGACGCAAATGGTTCTCGCGGTTTTTGCCGACGTACACCGCGTACAAATCCTCGGCCGTCATGCCGGCTTCCAGGCACATGCTCACAAAGAAGTGCAGCAGGTCGCTGAGCTCTTCGCGGATGCGGCCCTCGTCCAGCGGATGGGGATTTTTCCACCATTTGAAGTTGACCTCTTCCAAAAGTTCGGAAAGCTCGGAGAGCATGGCCAGCGTCTGTTTTTGCAGCCATTGATCCATGGGAATGTCCCCAAGGCCGCGCTCTTGCTTGATGCGATCCTGAAACTGCTTTTGCAGGGCAAAAATATGATCCAGCTTATCCACGGAGGTTTCCTCCCACCTTTGGCAGATATGTCTCCGCCCGGCGGCCCACCACGGCGGCGCTGGGCGTTGCGCTCAGCGTGCGCCTAGCCAGGGCGAGGACGTCGGGAAGGGTCACGGCGTCGATGAGCGAAAGGATTTCGTCGTGGCTGCGCACGCGGTTTTGCAACAGCATCCCGCGGCCCAGGGCCTGCATGCGGCCGCTGGAGCTTTCCAGGCCCAGCAGGTAGCCGCCCCGAAGCTGCGCCTTGGCGCTTAGAAATTCCTGATCGTCAAAGCCCTCGTCCAGCACCCTTTCCAGCTGCTGGCGAATTTCGCTCAGCACCGTCTCGCCGTTTTCGGGGGAGGTGCCGGCGTAGAGGTTCAGGCTGCCCAAGCCCTGGTACGCGCTGGCGTAGGTGTACACGGCGTAGGCCATGCCCAATTCCTCGCGGATGCGCTGGAACAGGCGGCTGCTCATGCCGCCGCCCAGGGCGTTGGACAGCACGCTCATGGCGTACAGCTCGTCGCTGCCGCCGGGCACGCCGGGAAAGCCCAGGCACAGGTGCAGCTGCTCGGTGTCCTTTTCCCGGGCGATGCGGCCGCTGAGGAAGCGCTGCGGCTGCGGCGCGTCGGGCAGGCCGTCGGAGGGAAAGCCGCGAAAGCCTGCTTCCGCCAGGCGCACAAACGCATCCCAGTCGTAGCGCCCGGCGATGGCCACCACCATGTTGCGCGGCGTGTAATGCCGGGCCCAATAGCCCCGGAGCTCGTCGCGGGTATAGGCGCGGATGCGCTCGCCGGGGCCCAGGATGGGCATGCGCAGGGAGCCGTCGTACTGCACGGCGCTGAGCGCCTCATGCACGAGATCCTCGGGGGTATCCTCGGCCATGGCGATTTCCTCCAGCACCACGCCGCGCTCCTTTTCCAGTTCCGCGGCGTCAAAGACGGGCCGCAGGGCCAGGTCGGAAAGGATGTCCACGGCCAGGGGGAGCTCGTCGTCGGTCACCTTGGCGTAGTAGCAGGTGCATTCCTTGCTGGTAAAGGCGTTAAGCTGTCCGCCGGCCAGGTCCATCTCCTCGGCGATCTGGCGGGCGGTGCGGTTTTGCGTGCCCTTGAAGACCATGTGCTCAATGAAATGGCTCAGGCCGTTTTCCTCGGGGCGCTCGTTCATGCTGCCCACGCGCACCCACACGCCCACGGTGCAGCTGCGCACATGGGAAAGCCTTTCGCCCACCAAGCGCAGGCCGTTGGGCAAGGTCGTTTGGTCGAACATGGCGTCCTTCCTTTCCTTGGGCAAAAGCCGCCCATCGCATGGCGCGACCGGCGGCTTTGAAAACAGAGGGAAAAAGCGAATGCGAATCAGGCGCGGTCGTTTCCGCCCGGGGTGCGGCCGTCCCTGCGCGGAGGCCGGCGGCGTTCGCCGCCGGGGTTGCGTGCGCCGGCGCCGCCCTGGGGATAGACGATGTCGTTGCGGATGAGGTTAACGCGGCCCTGAGAGTCGATCTCGCTGACCTTAACCTCAATTTCGTCGCCGATGTTCATAACATCCTCGACCTTCTCCACGCGGTGATCGGCCATCTTGGAGATGTGCAGCATGCCGTCCTTGCCGGGGGTAAGCTCGATGAAGGCGCCGAAGTTCATGATGCGCACGACCTTGCCCAAATATACGTCGCCGACCTCGACATCCTTGGCGATGCCTTCGATGATCTTGCGGGCTTTGGCGGCGGCGGCCTCGTCGGGCGTGGCGATGTAGACGCAGCCATCGTCCTCGATGTCGATCTTGACGCCGGTTTCAGCGATGATTTTGTTGATCATCTTGCCGCCCGGCCCGATGACCTCGCGGATCTTTTCGGGGTTGATGGTGAAGCGCACGATCTTGGGGGCGTACTTGCTCAGGCTTTCGCGGGGCCGGTCGAGGGTATCCAGCATGATCTTGAGGATGTGCAGGCGGCCCGCCAGCGCCTGGCTGAGCGCCTTTTCCAGAATCGCGCGGTCGATACCGGCGATCTTGATATCCATCTGGATGGCGGTGATGCCCTTGACGGTGCCGGCGACTTTGAAGTCCATGTCGCCCAGGAAGTCCTCCAGGCCCTGGATGTCGGTGAGCACGGCGACCTTGCCGGTTTCGGCGTCCTTGATCAGGCCCATGGCCACGCCCGCCACGGGGCGCTTGATGGGCACGCCCGCGTCCATGAGGCTCAGCGTGCTGCCGCACACGGAGGCCATGGAGCTGGAGCCGTTGGAGGAAAGAATCTCGCTGACCAGGCGCAGCGCGTAGGGAAACTCGTCCTCGCCGGGCACGACGGGCTCCAGGGCGCGCTCGGCCAGCGCGCCGTGGCCGATCTCGCGGCGGCCGGGGCTCTTCATGCGGCCCGCTTCACCGGTGGCGTAGGGGGGCATGTTGTAGTGATGGATGTAGCGCTTGAAATCCTCGGTGCCCAGGCCGTCAAGCATCTGCACGTCGCTCATGGAGCCAAGGGTGGTCACGGTAAGGGCCTGGGTTTCGCCGCGGGTGAAGATGGCGCTGCCGTGCGTGCGGGGCAAAATGCCCACCTCGCACCAGATGGGGCGCACGTCGGTGAGGCCGCGGCCGTCGGGACGAATGCCCTCGGTGAGGATCTTGGCGCGCATGATTTCTTTGTTGAGGTAGTACAGCGCGTCGGCCACCTCGCTCAGGCGGCCCTCAAACGGCTCGGCGAAGTGCTCCTCGCACTCGGCCTTGACCTGCGCCTCGCGCTCCTGGCGCTCGTGGCGGTCGGTGGTTTCAAACACCCAGCGGCACTTGTCATAGGCGTATTCGCGCACGGCGGCCTTGACGTCCTCGCCCGTGGTGATGAGCGCGACCTCGGCCTTTTCCTTGCCGATTTCCTCCCGGATGCCCTCGATGAAGGCGACCAGCTTCTTGATTTCCTCATGGCCAAAGAGGATGGCGCTAAGCATCAGATCCTCGGGCACTTCCTTGGCGCCTGCTTCCACCATGAGCACGGCGTCCTTGGTGCCGCTGACGGTCAGGTGTAGGGTGCTCTTTTCCCGCTGCTCGGCATTGGGGCAAAGCACCAGCTCGCCGTCCACGCAGCCGACCACCACCGTACCGGTGGGGCCGCCCCAGGGGATGTCGCTGACGGACAGCGCCGCGGAGGATCCGATCATCGCGGGCACTTCCGGGGGGATGTCCTTGTCCACGCTCAGGCAGGTAGCCACCACCTGCACGTCGTTGCGCATACCCTTGGGGAACAGCGGGCGCAGGGGACGGTCGATCAGGCGGCAGGTGAGCGTCGCCTTTTCCGTGGGACGCCCTTCGCGCTTGATGAAGCCGCCGGGAATCTTGCCCACGGAATACTGCTTTTCTTCAAAGTCCACGCTCAGGGGGAAGAAATCCACGCCCTCGCGCGCCTTCTCGCTCATGGTAGCGTTGACCATGACCACCGTGTCGCCGTAGCGCACAAAGGCCGAGCCGTTGGCCTGCTGCGCGTACTTGCCGAATTCAATGCTCAGTTGGCGTCCTGCCAGTTGTGTGGTAAATACCTTGTAATCCATTTCCTTCTCCTCACTCCTGCCGCCGCGATCCTTATGCCGCGGCGCGCTGCACGCGGGCGTGTCTCACCGCCGCCCGTTGTAAAAACAGCCGCGCTTGGCGAATGCTGCACCGCCAAGGCGCGGTTGTCTGGGGGGTTTTACTTTCTGAGACCCAACTGAGCTATAAGGTTACGATAGCTTTCGATGTCGGTCTTTTTCAGGTAATCCAGCAATCCGCGGCGTTTGCCGACCATGAGCAGCAGACCGCGGCGGCTGTGATGGTCCTTTTTGTTGAGCTTGAGGTGCTCGTTGAGGTGGTTGATGCGTTCGGTGAGCAGCGCAATTTGCACCTCAGGGGAACCGGTGTCGCCCTCGTGACGGGCGTAGGTTTGGATGATCTGGGACTTTTCCATGGGGTGTGCCTCCTTGTAGCATGAACGGCAGCGCCGTTTTGCAAGAATCGCCGTGCTCATAGCAGGCCGTCGGCTTTCGGTCAGCCAAGGGCACGGTTCTATGGCGCGTCAAAGCGCAAGGATTATTGTACCACGCGGCGCGGGGTTTGTAAACGGTTTGGGGCAAAAATTCCCGCGCGCCGCTTTACGCGTCTTCGCCGCGCAAGGGCAGGGCAATCTCCAGCTCCTTGGCGCACTCCAGCAGGATGTCCAAAGCGCGTTCGATTTGCTCCGGGCGATGCTCGCTGATGACGCAAAAGCGAAGCCGCGCCTTGTTTTTGGGTACGGCGGGATAGACCGCCGGCGGCACGAACACCCCGTTTCGGCGCATGAGGTTGCTCAGGCGAAAGGCGTCCTCGTCGCGGCCCACGAGCACGGGCAGGATGGCGGTTTCCCCCGCCAGGCAGATGTCCAGGCGGCGCCGGCGCGCGGCGTGGGCAAAGCAGTCGATGTTGCGCCGCAGGTTTTGCATAATGCTGGGATCCGAGCGCAAAAGGCGCACGGCGCACAGCGCGGCGGCGGCCAGCGCCGGCGAGAGGCCCACGCTGAAGACGAAGCCGGGCAGGTTGTAGCGCAGGTAATCGATAAGGCACTTGCGCCCGGCCAGGTAGCCCCCGCAGGCGCCCAGCCCCTTGGACAGCGTGCCCATCTTGATATCCACGTCGTCGGGCGCCAGGCCGAAATACTCGTCCACACCGCCGCCCGTCTGACCGATGACACAGGCGCTGTGGGCCTCGTCCACCATCAAAAAGCAGCCAAAGCGCTTTTTGAGCTCCACAAAAGCGGGCACGTCGGCCACGTCGCCGTCCATGCTGTAAGCGCCTTCAATGATGATAAGCACCTTGCCGTACTGCGCGCGCTTGGCTTGCAGGATGCGCTCCAGCGCGCGGGCGTCGTTGTGCGGGAACGGCCGCGCCTCGGCCCGGCTCAATTGGCAACCCTGCTCCACGGAGTTGTGCGCCAAGGCGTCGTAGACAATCAGGTCGCCTTCCTGACAGAAGTTGCCCACCAGCGTAACGTTGGTGGAATGCCCGCCCACCAGCACCAGCGCGTCTTCGGCGTGCTTCCACTCGGCCAATTCGCGTTCCAGCTCGCGGTGCAGGGTCTTTTCGCCGGCAAGCAGGCGGCTGCCGCTGGCGCTGGTGCCCAGGCGGTCGATGGCGTCCTTGGCCGCGGCGTTAACCTCGGGCCGGCCGGACATGCCCACGTAGTTGTAGCTGCCGAAGTTGAGCACCTCCTGCCCGTCCATCCAGCTGCAATCGCGCAGGGGCGAGTCGTGGCAAATAAAGTAAGGATCGTCCTGCACGTCCTGGATCAGCACCTCGCGCCGCTTTTGGAAGGCCCGGTATTCCGGCGCGTCTTCAAAGCGCGTCACGGGCGCGGCCGCGGTTTTGGGGCCCTGGCGCGTTCCGGCGCGCAGCTCGTTGACCAGCGCCACGGTATCCTCCACGGTGGCGCAGCGGCCGTAGCACTCCGGCGGAATCGTCAGCCCGAAAGCCTCCTCCGCCTGGAGCGCCAGGCTGAGCACCTGCAGGCTGTCGCCGCCCAGGTCGTCAATGAAATGCGCCCGGTCGCTCACGTCCTGGGGCGCCATGTCCAGCGCCTGGGCGAACAGCCGGCGCACGGTTTGGCGGGTTTCGTCCTCGGGAGCGGCCGGCGGCGCCTCGCGGCGGCGCAAGTCCAGCTCGCGCGTGGGCATGGCGCCCTCCTGCACCAGCTGGCGCAGGCTTTGGCGGCGCACCTTGATGCCGTTGACCACCGGCAGGCCCTCGCGCGTCACCAGCGCGCGGCTGAGGCGCTTGAAGGAGGGCAGGCGGCTGTTGCGCACGGCCACCTCGCTGGCCAGGCGCATGAGATACATCTCGTCGGATATGCGCTCGCGCACGTTCATCACCAGGGCGATATCCTCGTAGCGCCCGCCTTTGCCCGCGCGCGGTATGCCCAACACGCAAAGCTGTTCCACGCCTTCCAACGCCGCGAACACGTCCTCCAGCTCGTCGGGGTACACGTTTTCGCCCGATTCGTTGATGATGACTTCCTTGAGCCGCCCTTCCACGAACACGCGCCCGCCTTTGCGCAGGCGCACCACGTCGCCCGTGGGATACCATCCGTCCGCCAGGGTGTCGGGCGGCAGCACCGCGCCGCCGCTCATGCGCCCGGTGTGGATGCTCTGGCCGCGGATGAGCATCTCGCCCCGCTTACGGTTTTCGTCGCTGGGGCGCACGCGGTACTCCACGTTGCGCAGCGGCTTGCCCACCGAGCCGCTCAGCCGCTTGCGCAGGCTTTTGGACAGCTCCACGCTGGTGATGGCGGTTTCCGTCATGCCAAAGCCGCACACGGTGTAGTAGCCCAGGGCGTTGAGCATGCGCAGATGCTCGGCGGGCGTATGGCTGCCGCCGAGGATGACGCATTTGAGCTCCGTGCCCAGCAGCTGGCTGAGCACGTTGCGAAACAGCACCTTTTCGGCCAGCCACAGCCCGCGCTCGGGCGCCACGCTTTGCAGGCCCAGGCTGAGACCCTTCATGGCGTTAAACCAGCCGCGTTTCAACCGTCCAGCCCGGGATAGTTTTTTGCGCAGGGCTTCGCAGAGGTTGTTGGCCAGCAGCGGCACCGTGACCAGCAGTTCGGGTTGGAAGCGGCGCGCGGTTTCCAGGATGG
Source organism: Candidatus Limiplasma stercoravium (assembly GCA_018715175.1). Taxonomy (GTDB): domain Bacteria; phylum Bacillota; class Clostridia; order Christensenellales; family Aristaeellaceae; genus Limiplasma; species Limiplasma stercoravium. Next base: position 8,109 of record DVME01000135.1, on the reverse strand, counting down.
TTTCCGGCCGGCGGTCGGCGGGATAAATGTTGGCGTAGCCCAAAAAGCCGCACCACAGAAGATTGACCACAAACCCCAGCACATGATGAAACGGCAGGAACACCAGCGAGCGCCGGTTGGCGTTGGCCACCAGGCGGCGGTTTTCGCGGTAGATCAAGCGGGAGCTGAGCACCTGTTCGGCGAGGGCTTCGCCGCTGTAGACGAACACGCGGCTTTGCCCGGTGGTGCCGCTGGTGCACAGCGCCACGGAATCGCCGTAGCGCGGCTGAAAGTTAAGCACCCTGGGCGCGGCGAACAGCTCGCCGGCAAGCAGCTGCGCGACGCCTGCGCCCAGGTTGCGGCGTCCGGCCGTAATGATGGTGGAGCAACCGGCCTCGTCCATGAGGCGGCGCATCCGCTCGTCGGGCAGGGACGCGTCCAGCAGCAGCGCCTGATGCCCCGAGCGTATCACGCCCCAAAACGTGGGAAACCATTCCTTGCAGGTGTCCAGCGCGATGCCCACATAGCCGCCCTTGGGCGCATGCGCGGCGATGTAAGCCGCATAGTCGTCCGACAGGCGCCGGTAGTCCCAAAACGTGTACTGCCGTTCGTTTCCGTCCTCCAGCCATAGCGCGGCGGGCTCGCCGCCGTATTCGCAGGTTAACTCAAAGAGGCGCTTGAGCGTTTTGCTCTGCGCCAACATCGCGCTTCGGCGCGATACGTCATGCATTTTCATTGGGTTTTCCTCCCCGATAATACCCGTTAAGAATCGAAAAGAAAAGCCGGGCGGGACAAACGTCGTGCAAAACGGTCGCCAAGCGCTGATCCGGCTTGGCCACGCACAGGCGAAAACGCATGCGGGGACGCAGGACGTTGGCAAGCACCTTGCGCCCCAGGCGGTCGGGATCCAAGCCGTTATCCTCGTCGCGGCGAATGGCCGCGCATGCGCGATCAAAGGCGTCCCGATAGGACGACGCCTCATCCTCCCGGCAGGCCGTCAGGCGCGTGCGGCGGCTGCCGCCGCGATGGTCGCCCGGCTCCACCAGGCATACCTGCACGCCAAAGGGCTGCGTTTCCATGGCCAGGCACTCGGCATAGCCCTCCAGGGCATGCTTGCTGGCCGTATATGCGCTTTGAAAGGGAATGCCCAAAAGCCCGTTGACGGACGACATGAGCACAATGCGCCCCTGCGCTTGCCTGCGCATGGCGGGCAGCGCCCGGCGCACCATGCGCACGGCGCCCAGAAAGTTTGTATCCATCACGCGGCGGTACTCGTCCACGCCGGTGCGCTCGCAGGAGCCCAGCACCAGCACGGCCGCGGCCGCGACCAGCGCGTCCACGCGCGGGCTGAGGCGCATGGCAAGGCCGGCGAAGCGTTCGCAACTGGCTTCGTCTTCCACGTCCAGCTTGAGCCGGACCAGGTTTTGATGTTCCGGCGCGTCCTCAAAAGAGCGCGCTCCCGCAATCACGAGCCAGCCAGCCTCCGCGAACGCCCGGGCAATGGACAGCCCCAGGCCGCTGGAAGCGCCCGTGATCCATGCGGTTTTTCTTTCCTCCATCTGAACCCCCTTTTTTCTTGCGTATTTCAGGGAGAGACGGAAAAAAGAAAGAAGAAAAAATGATGGCAGTATCGACCGTATCTCCCCTGAGCATTATACCCCATCCCCGGCCGCTTCGCAAGCGGACTCCGAGGCGTTCATCATGGGGCGAATCTCCCGTTGGTACAGCCGCCGCAGGAAGATGACGCAGCAGATGAGGGAGGCCAATTCCGCCACGGGGAAAGCCCACCACACCGCCGACAGCCCGCCCGCGCGGGAGAGCAGCCACGCGGCCGGCAGCAGCACCACCAGCTGGCGCATGACCGCGGTAATCAGGCTCAGGACGCCGTGCCCCAGGGCCTGGAACACGGACGAACAGATGATGTCAAAGCCGGCGAGCAGGAAGTGCGTGCCGATGATGCGCAGCGCCGTCTGTCCGATGAGGAGCATGTCGGGCGAGGCGTTAAAGATGCCCAGCAGCAGCCCGGGGAAAAACTCGAAGGCGGCCAGGCCCACCAGCATGATGCTCACGGCGATGACGACGCTCCAGCGAATCGTACCGGAGATGCGCTCGGGGCGGCGGGCGCCGTAGTTGTAGGCCACAATGGGCACCATGCCGTTGTTGAGGCCGAAAACGGGCATAAACACAAAGCTTTGCAGCTTGAAATACACGTTAAACACAGCCACGGCGGTGGAGGTAAAGGCGGTGAGGATTTGGTTCATGCCCACGGTCATCACCGAGCCGATGGAGGCCATGAGGATGGACGGCGCGCCCACGGCGTAAATGCGTTTGATGATGAACCCGTCGGGGCGGAAGCGTTTGAAGGTAAGGCGCAGCTCGTCGTTTTTGCGCAGGTTGAGCACCAGGCCCAGGCAGGCGGCGAGGATCTGGCCGATGACCGTGGCCAGGGCCGCGCCCGCGACGCCCATGTTGAAGGTGAAGATGAACAGCGGATCCAAAATGATGTTGGCCACCGCGCCGGTGCCCTGGGTGAGCATGGTATAGAAGGTGCGGCCCGTGGATTGGAGCAGCTTTTCAAAGACCACCTGCCCAAACAGTCCGAAGGAGAACACCGTGCAGATAAACAGGTAGTCCGCGCCGTAGGAGGCAATGATCTCCTCATGGGTCTGAAGGTCGAAAAACGCACGGGAGAAAAATCCGCCGCCCAGGGCGAACACGGCGTAGCTCAGCAACGCCAGGAACACGGCGTTGAGGGCCGTTTTGTTGGCGCGCTCGAAGTTCTTTTCGCCCAGGCTTTTGCTCAGCAGGGCGTTGACGCCCACGCCGGTGCCCGTGGCCACGGCGATCATGAGGTTTTGCGCGGGAAACGCCAGGCCCAGCGCCGCCAGCGCCTTCTCGCCGGCGTTGGCCACGCCGGGAATTTCAATGTAGGACACAAACATGCTGTCCACAATGTTGTACAGCGCCTGCACCAGCATGGACAGCATCATGGGTATGGACATGGACACCAGCAGCTTGCGCACGTCCATGACGCCCATTTTGTTTTCGTTTACGGATTCCATCTTCACCGCTCCTTTGCGGCCGGGCCGCGCAAAAGGGCGCAAAAAGCGCCGCTAACTTTTATTATACGAATCCTTTGCGCGGCCTGTCAAGCCGTCGGGCAAACTTCCCTTGCATGGAAGCGCGACAGCCAGCAAATACGCCCACAGCGCAAACACCGTGACGGAAAGCTGCTTATGCGTCATCCAAAAATGCACGCGCGTATGGTTTTGCATCACGGCGTACCACGCCAAGGGAAACAGCGCCACCACCGCCACCGGCATAGCCGGGCCCCACCTCCGCGGACGGGCGCGCAGCGCGCGGCATGCCAGCCACAGGCACACCGCCAAAAACAGCGCGGCATTGGCCCCGAAGAAAAACGTTTCGACGTTGATGGCAATGGAGCCCGCGGCGGAGACTTCCAGGATTCTTTCGCCCGTGTCCATCGCGCCGGTCGTGCGCGCCAGCACCTGTTCCCAAATGGATTGAAACACGTCCTGCCCCGTCAAAAGCGTGCCCACCGCGCCCTTGCCCAGCCAGGTCAGCCCATAAGCGGCCATCCACACCGCCGTCAGCGCCAGCGTTTCACCCCAGAGGCCCTCCTTGCCATCGCGCAGCCGCATCAGCTGGCAGCAAACCAACGGATACCCCAGCGCCAGCACCGGGAAGGTCAGGAAATCCAAAAAGCAGGTCAGCGATCCCAGGAGCAAAAACCATTCCGGCAGCCTTTCGCGCAGCCAGGGCCACCCCCAAAGCGCCGCCAGGCAGCCCAGCAGCGTCACGGCGTATACCGTGACGTACTGCTGGCAAAACGGCGCGATGAGAAAAAAGCTCATCAAGAGGCTCAGCGCAAACAGCAATGCCGCGCGCGTTCCCAGCTGCCGGGCCATTTTGAGGCAGCACAGCACCCACAGCCCCATGAGCCCCATCATGGCGATGTAGCGGACATGGGTGATGCTTAGCGCCGCCATCAGCGGCCGGAGGATCACCGCATAGCCGTGCCAGTAGCGCAGGTAATCCGTGCGCATGGCCGCCTCCACCACGCTTCGCTCCCCGCGCAAAAGGCCTTCGTAGATGCGCAAATCCGTTACGTTGTCGGTAATGCCAAAGCCGGAATGCCAAAAGTAGGTGGCGTAATCGCCCGGCATGTTGGCTTCCTCGCGCAGCACCGCCCGCGCCGCCTGGACATTTTTCTCAATCCAGGCATCGTCAAAGGAATAGGCCGCCAGCAGGCTCAGCGTGTACAGGCATACCAGCGCCGCCAGCATCGCGCCCAAACGCAGCGCGCGGCGCGTCATGCCATGCCGCCTTCCAAAAACTCCGCGCGGTAGCCGCAGCTAAACGCGCCGCCCACGCCCACCTTGACATGATAAGGCTTGTCCTCGAAGCGGCCGGATTCCGCGGCGTAGGCGGGCAGGCCGTGCCAGGGCTCCAGGCACACATAGGGCGCGTTTTTATGGGGCGGGCTCCAAATGGCCAGCACCGGCATTTCCGGAAACGACAGCCGCACCCCGCGGCCCGTGGCCGGGTTGATCAGATCCACCCGGCGGCTTTTGAGCCCGGCGAAAATATAGGTGTCCAGGCGGTCGAAATCCTCATGGCGAAGGGGCAGGTCGCGGCCGTCCGGCGTCAGCGGCGCGCGGCCTTCGCCATAGAGCAGGCCCTTTTCCCCGCATACGGCCAGCACGCCCTCCTCGGGCTTTTCAAAGCGCACCACGTAATCCTCAAACCGCTCGCCTTCCTCCATGGGACAGGCAAACCCCGGATGCCCGCCGATCAAAAACGGCATTTCCCGGCCCGAATGGTTCTCCACCGTGAAGCGCGTTTCAAACCCATTGGGCACGAAGCGGTGCGTCACGCTCAACCCAAAGCGGTAGGGGTATACCTTTCGCGTTTCCTCGTTGTCCTCCAAGGTCAGGGTCACGAAATCCTCGCCCTGCTCGGTCACCTCAAAGGGCAAATCGCGGGCAAAACCGTGGCGCGGCACCGCGTAGCGCCGTCCCTCAAAAGCGGCCCCGCCGTCCTTGAGCGCGCCGATGGCCGGAAACAGCACCGGCGACACGCCCTTCCACACGGCCGCGTCGCCGCACCAAAGGCGCTCCCGCCCCTGGGCGTCCTGATAGGCGCGCAGCTCGCCTCCCAAAAGCGCGACCTTCATGCGCGCGCCGTCTTTATAAAGCTCGATCATCTTCCCCCATCCTTTCGCATTCGGTTGTTTACAAATTTCGCCGGACATGGGCGATTCCCTGCCTCGGCGCGGCATATCAGCCAAAAAGCGGCGCATACTATGCACGATGTCCCCCAAAATGGAGGTGGAACGCATGAATCCTTTTGAGCAAAGCGCCCGGCCCCTGGAACAATGCCTTCTGGACTGGCGCGACATGTGGCCCCTGCCCTACGACAAACACAGCGTGGATCCCTACACACGCGCGCGCGTGATTCTCATGAACAGCGTGGAGTTTGACAACGTCGCCTTTTCGCACCAGATGGCGCGCGCCTGCGCCGATAGGGACGCGCGCCGCGCCCTGGCGCTGATGCGCCGCAGCGAACAGCAGCAGCAAAAATTGCTGGCGGCTCTCAAGCCGGCCAACGAAACCCAGCTGGAGCACACCATCGCTTACGAGCAGCTCTCCGTGGATCTGACGGCGCACCTGGCCCTGCGCGAAATGGACGACCGCGTCCGCGACGCGCTGCACTTTGCGCTTTTGGAAGACCTGGACCACCTGTACCGCTTCTCGGTGTTTTTGGATTTGGAAACCGGCGTGCGGGCGGAGAGCATCGTGGGCGGCTACACGGAAATCATGCCCGGGCGTCCCACCATCGCCCATCACCGCGCGCCGGGGGATTCCATCCTTTCGCCGCTGGGAAACGACGCCAGCCTGTTTTCGCGCATGGCGGCGCTGGTGATCAGCGCGGCGGAGCAGCAGGCCATGAACTACTACATGAACGTGTGCGCCACCTATCCCAACGACTCCGGGCGCGCCCTCTACCGCGAGATCGGCATGGTGGAGGAGGAGCACGTCAGCCGCTACGAAAGCCTGATGGATCCCTCCCTCTCCTGGGCGGAAAACCTGCTCATGCGGCAATACGCCGAGTGCTACCTGTACTGGAGCATGGCCCGAACCGAGACCGACCCGACCCTGCGCCAAACCTGGAGCCGGATGACGGATCTGGAGCTGAGCCACCTTCGCCTGGCCCAGACGCTGTTGGAACGGCTGGAGGGCAAGACGTATGACGAGGTGGTGGGCGACGGCGTCTTTCCCGCGCCCATCAAGCTGGGCAGCAACATCGGCTACGTGCGCGACGTGCTGGGCGCCGGCGTGAACCTGACGGCCCGCGGCGAGGGCTACGCGCCGGTGGAGTCGCTTGCGGCCGACGCGGATTTTTTTCGCTACCAGGCGCTCGTCAACGCCGACCCCCAACAGGTGCAAAGCCACGGCGTGGTTCAGCGCTACATCGACCGTTTCGGCGAGGATTACCGCTTTGAAATCGCGCCCAGCCCCGTGCCCGCCCTGCGCGAACGGCGCAAGGACAACATCTCCCTGGCCCGTCAAGGCCCTTCGTCCGGCTGTTAAGCATTTCCATCGTCAAAACGCCTCTTTCTGCAAACACTTCCTTGCGAAGCTTTGATGGAAAGAGGCGTTTTTATGCGTATGAAACCTCCGCCGACCCGACGCCGCAAGGCGGCGGCCTGGCTGCTGAGCGCGCTGCTGCTGGCCGGCTATTATTCCCCTCAGGCGCAGCTATTGCGCGTTCTGCCCGACACGCTGAGCATCGCCATGGGGCAACAAGCCGTGCTGGACGCGCCCTTCCCCCTGACCGTCACGGTGCATGAAGGCGGCGTCGAAGCCTCCTCCTCCACGGACGAAACCCTCGGCCAGGAGCGCCAGAGCACCGCCACCATCAGCCTGCTGGGGCTTTTGCCGCTGCGCGATGTGGACATTGACATCAGCGACGACCTGCGCCTCTATCCCGGCGGGCAGGCCGTGGGCGTGGCCTTGCATACCCAAGGCGTGCTGGTGGTGGGCACCAGCGACCTCACCGGCGCCCACAGTCCCGCGCGGCTGGCCGGCATTCAGGCCGGCGACCTGATTACCGAAGCGGCCGGCGTGACCCTGGAAAGCTCGGCGCAGCTTTTGGATCTCATCGGACGCGGCGGCGCCACGCCGCTGCCGCTGACGGTGCGGCGCGGCGAAAGCACCCTGCGGCTGACCCTGGAACCCAAGCGCGACGGGCAAAGCGGCGATTACCGCATCGGCGCCTGGGTGCGCGACAGCACCGCCGGCGTCGGCACGCTGTCCTTTTACGGGCAAATCGAGGAAGGCGGCCCCACGCGCTTTGGCGCGCTGGGCCACGCCATCACCGACGCGGATACCCAGCAGGTGCTCACGGTGGGCCGCGGGGAAATCATGCTGGCGGACATCGTGGACGTGCGCAAGGGACAATCCGGCCTGCCCGGAGAGCTTAAGGGCAGCTTTTTGCGCGAAAACCGCATTTTGGGCCCCATTGCCCTCAACAACGTATACGGCATTTACGGCTCCCTGGACGAAATTCCCCAGCATCCGCTTTATCCCGACGGCCTGCCCATCGGTCGCCGCGACGCCGTGCATACCGGGCCTGCGACCATCCTGTGCACCGTGGGGGCGGACGGCATGCGCGAATACGATGTGGAAATCGTCGAGGTGGCCCGCCAGTCCTCGCCCGCGCAGCGCAGCATGGTGCTGCGCGTCACCGATGAAGCGCTCCTGGAGCGCACGGGCGGCATTGTGCAGGGCATGAGCGGCAGCCCCATCTTGCAGGACGGGCGTTTGATTGGGGCGGTGACGCACGTTTTCGTCAATGACCCCACGATGGGCTACGGGCTGTACATCGAATGGATGCTGGCGCAGGAATAGCGCCGCGCCGCCGCCGGAGTTTCAAATTGTGAAAAAACTTCTGGATGGCTCGCAGGGCCGCGGCCCTCCGAGCCGCCTTCCGACCCTGGCGACATGCGCGTTGGGTTGGGACGCCTTGCACGTTTCCCCGGCGCTGGGGAAACGTGTTTTGGCGGACTTTTCCGACAATCTAAAAGCTCGCCCGCGGCGAGCTCAG
>DVME01000134.1 GCA_018715175.1 Candidatus Limiplasma stercoravium | reverse complement strand
ATCTCCGACGCGGCGCGCCCAGCCGACCAGCCCCTGCCCGGCTACCGCAAGGTTACGCCGATGGTATTCTGCGGCATCTACCCCGCCGACGGCGCGGACTATGACAACCTGCGCGATGCGCTGGAAAAGCTGCGCATGAACGACGCCTCCCTCTCCTTTGACCCGGAGACGTCGGTGGCGCTGGGCTACGGCTTCCGCTGCGGGTTTCTGGGCCTTTTGCACATGGAGATCATCCAGCAGCGCCTGGAGCGCGAGTTTGACCTGGATTTGGTCACTACCGCGCCCAGCGTCATCTACCACGTGTTCAAAACCGACGGTTCGGAGCTGGTGATTGACAATCCTACCAACCTCCCTCCCGCCGGCGAGATTGCGCGCATGGAGGAACCCTACGTCACCGTGACGCTCTACACGCCTCAGGCTTACGTGGGCGCGATGATGGATATTTGCGTGGACAAGCGCGGCGTGTTCATCGACATGCAGTATGAGGGCGAGCGCGTGCGCATGATTTACGAAATCCCGCTCAACGAAATCATCTTCGAGTTTTTCGACCAGGTCAAAAGCCGCAGCCGCGGCTACGCAAGCTTTGACTACGAGCTCAAAGGCTACCGCGAAAGCGAGCTGGTCAAGCTGGACATCCTGCTCAACGGCGAAATCTGCGACGCCTTTTCCATCATCGTGCATAAGGACAAGGCCTACGCGCGCGGGCGTAGCATCGCCGAAAAGCTCAAAGAGGCCATCCCGCGCCAGCTCTTTGAAATTCCCATCCAGGCAGCCATCGGCGGAAAGATCATCGCCCGGGAAACCGTGAAGGCTCTGCGCAAAGACGTGCTGGCCAAGTGCTACGGCGGCGACATCACCCGCAAGAAAAAGCTCCTGGAAAAGCAGAAGGAAGGCAAGAAGCGCATGCGTCAGTTCGGCACCGTGGAAGTCCCCAGCGAAGCGTTCCTGGCGGTGCTCAAGATGGACGACAAATAGAAATTGCGCGCGAGCTCTTGCCAAACCGTCAAAACCGTGCTAAAATAGACAGGCTGTGATGAATGCGAACTCCCGTTAGGAGGTGGAAGCTATGGGCAAGTTTTGTGAGGTTTGTGAAAAGGGTTTGATGAGCGGCCACAGCGTCAGCCACTCCAACCGCAAGACCAACCGCACCTGGGCGCCGAACGTTCAGCGCGTGCGCGTGCTGGTCAACGGTCAGGCGAAGCGTTTGAACGTGTGCACCCGTTGCCTGCGCAGCGGCAATGTGCAGCGCGCGCTGCCCACCAAGTCCAACGCGGAAGCCTAATCCTTTGATGCGAAAAGCCGTGCCCGAAAATTGCGGGCGCGGCTTTTGTGCGTTTTGAAGACGGGAGGTATGCGGTATGAAGCGCAGGTTTCTGACCCTAGTTGTCTTTGGCCTGTGCTGGCTTTGCCACTACGCCTCTGCTCAGGCGGACGCGCTGTATCCCATTTGGGAAAACGGCTTGTATGGCTATATGGACGCGAGCGGCTCACCGGCGATTGCGGCGCAATGGGAAAGCGTATCCAGCTTTGTGCATGGCTACGCGCTGGTGCGCAACGGCATGGAATACGCCGTGGTGGATCAGGAGGGTCGCGTGGTTGCCGGGCCGCGCTTGGCGCAAGACCGCCGGGAGTACGCGATCAATCTGCGTTCCATCTCCTTTGGGGACGCGGTATTTGACTGCTTGACCGGACGACTTCTTTCCTGTCCAGACGATTTTGACGGTCAGCCCTACGACGCCTACGCCGATGAATCGGCTCATCTTTTGTTGGTGGTTGGCGACGACCGGTACGGCTACCTGGACCGACAGACAGGCGAATGGGCCATTCCGCCGGTTTTTGACACCATGTCTCAGGACTGGCTGTTCGGCTCCGATCTTTTCAAGCTGTCCCACGAAACCAGCCGGGCGCAATTTCAAAACGGATACGCTGTCGTTGGCAAGGACGGGCATTGCTACCTAATTAATGAAAACAACGAACCCGTACCCATGCAGGAGGACTTAAGACCCGTATCGCAGGTTGTGGACGGGTGCTTTGCGGTGATTGACGGCCAGCAGCGGCGCGGCATTGCCGACATCGAGGGGAACGTGCGGTTCCTTTCGGATCGCTACAAGGAAATCCGCCTTCAGGAAGGGGGCGTAGCCGTCGCGTTTTTGCCTGCGCCGGATCATTTGTGCGACCTGGTGACCTTTCTGAACCTGTACGGTATCGAGCTCATGAAACTCGTGGCGTTTTTCGCTTACGAGCGCAACATTCCTCGCCTGCAGGAAAACCATTTTATCCAATCTGAGGATGTGACGGTGGGGAGCGCGCTATATTCGCTGGCGGAGGGAAGGCTGTGGTATGACGATACCCTGCGCATCTTCTGGTTTGACGTTGCCCATGATCTGCTGGTAGGCTATGCCGGCGAGCAGCCTGGCGACGCCTGGGAAGACGCCTGCAACACCCTGCGCCGTCTGGACGATACCGTGCTGTTGGAAGGCTGCGACTTCCCCATGGGATTTGCGCCGGATCTGCCCGGATGGGAGAACCCGCCGGATCTGGTGCGCGTTCAAGCTGGCGCGGTGCAGCGCGGCGCGTATTTCAGCGAGGGTCTTCAGGCCGCGGCAATCCGTTTGGAAACGGGGCAGCTGAGCTATGGGTATGTGAATCTTGACGGCGAATTCGCCATCGCGCCCACCTTCCTAGCCGCAGGAAACTTTTTGAACGGCCTGGCGCTGGTGGCGACGAACGAGGGCCTTGCCTACATTGACCGCAACGGGCGCCTGGTGTGGGAAAGCGAACCGATGTTCTGAGGCGTCCAAAACGTCGGGCTTGCGTACCATGTCAAAGCGATCTTCACGCTGCCGCGGATTCACGTTGGCACGGGGCGCGGCTTCCTTTGTCGTCCCACGAAAAAGCGGGAGCGCATTCGTTTCATGCGCTCCCGCGGGAAATATGATGCGAGGCTTAGTACATGCCGCCCATGCCGCCGGCGGGATTGGCAGGAGCCGGGGGTTCGGGCGCGGGCAGGTCGGCCACGAGGCTTTCGGTGGTCAGCACCATCGCAGCCACGCTCGCGGCGTTTTGCAGCGCGCAGCGGGTTACCTTGGTGGGATCGATGATGCCGCGTTCGATCATGTCCACGTACTCGCCCTTGAGCGCGTCGTAGCCATAGCCGTCCTTGTGGCTGTTCTTGACGTTCTCCACGATCACGCTGCCGTCGATGCCGGCGTTCTTGCTGATCTGGCGCAGCGGCTCTTCCAGGGCGCGAACCACGATTTCCACGCCGGTCTTGGCGTCGCCGGCAAAGTTATCCAGCTGAGCGCGCACGCAGGGCAGCACGTTGAGCAGCGCGATGCCGCCGCCCGGCACAATGCCTTCCTCCACAGCGGCGCGGGTCGCGGCCAGGGCGTCCTCGATGCGCAGCTTGCGCTCCTTCATTTCGATTTCGGTCGCGGCGCCCACCTGGATAACCGCCACGCCACCGGCCAGCTTCGCCAAGCGCTCCTGGAGCTTTTCCTTGTCGTAATCGCTGGTGGTTTCTTCGATCTGGGAACGGATGCTGGCAATGCGAGCGCTGATTTCTTCCTTGCTGCCGGCGCCCTCGACGATGGTGGTGTTTTCCTTGTCCACCTTCACCTGACGGGCGGTACCCAGCATATCCACGGTGGCTTCCTTGAGCTCCATGCCCAGCTCGTCGCTGATGACCTGGCCGCCGGTGAGCACCGCGATGTCACGCAGCATTTCCTTGCGGCGGTCGCCAAAGCCGGGAGCCTTGACCGCCACGCACGTAAAGGTGCCGCGCAGCTTGTTGACCACCAGGGTCGCCAGGGCTTCGCCCTCGACGTCCTCGGCGATGATGAGCAGCTTCTTGCCGGACTGCACCACCTGCTCCAGCACGGGGAGGATCTCCTGGATGTTGGAAATCTTCTTGTCGGTGATGAGGATGTAGGGGTTGTCCAAAACCGCTTCCATCTTCTCGGTATCGGTCACCATGTAGGCGCTGGCATAGCCGCGGTCAAACTGCATGCCTTCCACGGTGGTCATCTCGGTACGCATGGTCTTGCTTTCTTCCACGGTGATGACGCCATCGTTGCCCACGGTTTCCATGGCTTCGGAAATCAGCTCGCCCACGGTCTCGTCGCTGGCGGAAATGCTGGCCACCTGCGCGATGGCCTGCTTGCCGCTGATGGGCTGGCTGAGCTTGGCCAGGCCTTCCACGGCGGCGTTCACGCCCGCTTCAATGCCCTTCTTGAGCACCATGGGGTTGGCGCCGGCAGCCAGGTTGCGCAGTCCTTCGCGGATGATGGCCTGGGCCAACAGGGTGGCGGTGGTGGTGCCGTCGCCGGCCACGTCGTTGGTCTTGGTGGCGACTTCCTTAACCAGCTGAGCGCCCATATTTTCAAAAGCGTCTTCCAGCTCGATTTCCTTGGCGATGGTCACGCCGTCGTTGGT
>DVME01000133.1 GCA_018715175.1 Candidatus Limiplasma stercoravium | reverse complement strand
TGGGCGTGCTCCTTTTTGCGTGATGCTCACAGCATGCCCCGGCACAGAGCGGTTTATGTGCTTGTTTTGCTCATCGTGGCGCTTCGCTCACAGCCTGGCAGACGGCCGTCTGAGGCGCCTCTGCCCGCGCAGGAAGCGCCGGCCCCGCGGCCAAGGACAGGGTAAGCGCTGTCAGACCTGCCAGCGTGCCCAAGACCACGGCCAGGCGGTCGGAATGCACGCAGCGAATGATGGCCGTAATGCGCCGGTTCAACCGACGCCGCCGCGGGCTGCGTTGGCACGCGTGGGCAGCCCGGTGCTCGGTACTGGCGACAACATCGGCATAGCCCAGGCGTTCCCTGTCCTCAAGCCGGGCGGTCACGCGCTCGTCGCAGGCCAATTCCCCGTCGCAGCGGCTCAGCCAGGCCGCCGCCCACACCAGCGGATTGAACCAATGCACGGCGCAGCACCCTTGCCGAAGCGCTTCCCACAGGGGATCCCGTGCGCGAAGGTGGCAAATTTCATGCGCGAGAACCAGGCGCAGATGTGACGGCGGCAGGCCGGCCGGCAGAGCGATGAAAGGCTTCAAACCATCCGACAAGCACGGAGCTTCAAGACCCTCGACATAGAACACGGGCACGGGCCTCACGCCGTAGCGCCGGCACAGCTCTTGATACGCCTGCCAGTCGCCTTCTTTCAGCATCCCCTTCCGGTCGCGGCGAAGCCGGCGTGCCCGGCGCAGGCGCGAGGTTCCCTGGCAAACCGCCACGCCCAGCGCCACGCCGCCCCAGGCCGTCAGCGCCCAGCCCATTTCGACAGGCGGCGCGGGCAGCAGCGTCAAAAGCCGCACGGCCACCACAAGCCAGGCGGCGTTGAGCAGCCGGTTTCCCAGCCGCTCCCGCATCAATCCGCGCACAGCGGCCAGCAAAAGCGTCAGCAAACCACCCATGTCCGATGCATGCAACAAAGAACCAACGACCGCCGCGTCCGTCATACGGCCTCCTCCCTTCGGTTGTGGGATTCGTCTCTGCCTATATAGACGCACGAGCGGTCGCTTTTGTTTTCGTTTTTATCACAAATGTGAAAAAAGTTTTACAGTTTTCGATTCATGATGGAGATGATGAGGTTGCCATTTTCAAAGACCTGCGCCAGGGCGCTTTGATCCACCAACTCGCGGAACTCCGGCAAGGGCACCACGCTTTCCATGAGCGGCAGCACGGTGAAGATGACGAAGCACAGCAGTACGCCAATCAGCAGGCCGAACACCCCGCCGGCCAGCCAATCCAGATGCTTGAGCACCGGGAAGCGAAACACCGCCCTGAGCACGTTGACCAGGATGGTCATCACCACAAAGCAGATCACAAAGCACAGCAGGAAGCACAGCACGTTGATGCTGACGGACAGAATGGTTTGGTTGACGTAGTCGCCCACGTTGGTGGCCAGGTTTCCCAAGGGGGAAAACACCTGTTGCGCCAGGTTATGCTCCAGCAGCGTATCCACGGGGCTGGGCAGGTTGGCGCGCTCGACGATGGAGGCAATGCTGTCCTGTGACAGCGCGCTCACGCTGAGGCTGCTCAGATCCAAATCGCCCAAAAGCGTTCCGGAATCGGTATAGGTGCTGATGATGCGGGTGATCTCGGTGTTGGTGCTGAGCACGTCGGCCAGCTTGGGAAACAACCAGAAAGACCCCGCAAACGCGGCTAGGCCGCCCGCCAGGTTGAGCACCGACTGGATGAACCCGCGGTACAGCCCGAACAGCACGCACAGACCCAGCACCGCCAGAATGATGACGTCAATGGCGTTCAGTACAATCCCTCCTTCCTACTGTCCCAGCGAAGAAATCGCCTGCGGCAGCGTCAAGGTGTAAACATCGTCTCCACAGGCCACGATGATGCGGCCGTTGCTGAGCGTGCCCAGCAAGCGCGTGGCGTCCGCCTCCAGGGGAAGCTCGAAGACGGCAAAGCGGCTGTCGTTCTGGCCGGCGCGATAGAGCGTTGTGGCAGACAGCGCGTAAATGGAGCGGTTCCAGACCGTCGCGCCAATGCAGCTATCGGGCAGGGTGTAGCGCTTGTCCGCGTTGGAGCTGATCAGGCGCAGCTCCCGGATGTCATACAGGTTGTCCGTCTGCGAAGTGGGCGCAAACAGCATCAGCGCGCCGCCGCGGTCGGGCACCTCGTAGTCCATCAGCCGCCAGCCGTATACCAGCACGCTCGCGGAATTATCCTCCGTGCCGCGGTCGTTGAAACTCATCATCCGGCGCGTATTGATGACGCGCAGCACGCCGTTGTCGTAAACGACCGCGTAGGTGATGGGATCGCCCAGGGAAACCTCGCCGGTGTTCATGCGGCCGACCTCAAAGGTGTTGAGCACCGTGTTGGCCGCCGTGCCGAATACGTCCAGCGCGAGCGTCCACATGTACTCGCCCCGGTTGCCGTAAAACCCCACATCCAGCAAAATCAGCGTTTGATAGGCGTCGGATTCCTCGTCCATGTGCGCGCCCGTATGATCCTTGACCAGGAGCGTCGGGCTGGTGGTATCGCCGATGACGGCAGCCACGTACTGGGTTCCAATTCGCGCAAACTGGATTGCTTGCCCCAGGGTGTCGTTATAGGACGAATTCCCGTTGCTGTCCAGAATGTGAATGGTGCTTCCCGTCCAGGCAACCACCGCGTTATCGCTGCAATGGTAGCCGCCGTCCGCCCCCAGCTGGAACGACCAGCGTACCGCGCCCGTATCGCTCAGACAGTGGATGCTCATGCCGTCGTAGTAAAGCACGTTGTTGCCAAACGCGCTGATCGTTTCGCTGTAGGGACACGGCAGGAGGTTTGCGCTGACGCTGGTGATGGGCCGCGCGCTAAAGAGCGCGATGATGCCCCACACCATCAGCCCAAGGCCACCCAACATTGCAAACAATAACGCGAACGCCTTTTTGCGGCTCATTCTCTGTCTTTGTCTGTTTTGCATAACGGCTCCCTTTGAGCCCGGCGCCGCACAGTCATACAACGAACGCGCCGGGCCTTTTGTTGCGGCGTGTGCCGCTTTGTTCATTATATCCTTTGCAGCGCGCGTATGCAAGATGCACCTGAAGTCGCCTGGCGCTGTGCCCGGCCCCTCAGCAGGAATTTTTGTCTTTTTTACGGATAAACGTTACAGTTTGTTCACATTCTTTGCAACAAAACATCACTTTAGAACGTCATAATGAATGTGAGGTGATCGCATGGCAACGATTTTGATTTTTGAACCCGACGTGAATCTGGCCCAAAAGCTCTGCGACTCCCTGGAAAAGGAGAAGCGGGTCGCGGTAATTTGCGATGAAAACGATCCGTCCATCGTGGAAAAGTATGCGGATGAAACCCCTGTCGTTATCTTGGATGCGCGTCTAAAATGGACCGCGTGCCGGCCGCTGCTGACGTGCTTTTCTCAGCGCGGCTGTCCCATTTTGTTTCTGACGGCCGACCGCAGCATGAGCACCCATCTGCGCGCGCTTTACGCGGGACGCTGCGAAGTGCTCACCGTGCCCTTCACCCCGCGCGCGCTTCAAAACCGGCTCACCGCGCTAACAGGCCCCAACGAGCCGCCGCGGGAAATCTCCGTGGATGAAAAGGAGCGCGTGGCGCTTTTGGGCGGACGGCGCGTGGAGCTGACCGCGCAGGAATTCGCCCTGCTACTGGCACTTTTGGAGCGCCCGGACACGCCCGTCAGCCGCGAACAGCTGCTGCGCACGGCCTGGGGCTACCAAAGCATGGGCGAAACACGCACCGTGGATGTCCACGTGCAGCGCCTGCGCAAAAAGCTGGGCGGCGAGTACATCGAAACCGTGTATAAATGCGGCTACCGGCTCAAGCTGGCCTAAACCAGAAACCAAGCGCGGAGCGAGAAATCTCGCTCCGCGTCAGACTGTCAAAAAACCTTCTGGGAGGTTCGGAGGGCCGCAGCCCTCCGAAGGGTATTCCGAATCCAGGCACGTTTCCCCGGCCGCGCCCAAGGCGCAGGGGAAACGTGTTTTGGCGGAAAAGCCGGCGCAGTCGGACTTTTTTCGATACGCTGAAAGGGGCATGTTTTCGTTTGAAAACATGCCCCTCGGTCTATCCTGCAAAACGCTAGGCAGCGCCTTGGGCCGGTTGGGACGGCCTGCGCGCCACGGCCAGCAGGGGCGGCGTCATGGCCACGATGGGCAAAAAGTATCGGAAATAGTCGTTCACCGGGCTGAGCATGCAAACGCCCAGGGTCAAAAGCGCGGGCAGGAAACCCGCCAGCATCCGCCAGCGCCGGCAGCGCCAAAGCGCCAGCCCAGCGGCGACCAGCAGCCACACATAGCTCGCGCAGGCGTAGAGCATCTGCAAAATCGGGATGCGCCGCCAACCGCGCGCAAAAGCCGCCAGCAGCGTGCGCACGGGTTCCAGCGCCGCCCATTGGGTCGTATGCAGATAGCGCGGATCGTCGCCCAATTCGTAGGTTTCAAACACCAGGCGGTTGCCGGCCTGGTTGTTGTACGTTTCGCCCTCCAGCTTGGGCATGAAAGTGTAATATGATAGATTGCCCGCGAAAAACGCCTCCAGATACGTCAGCGGATAGCGCTTCATCATGCTCAGCCACGTTTGGCGGTAGCGCGCCAGCGCCTCGCTTTCCGCTTGCGCGCCC
The DNA here is from genome assembly GCA_018715175.1 of Candidatus Limiplasma stercoravium. Lineage (GTDB taxonomy): Bacteria > Bacillota > Clostridia > Christensenellales > Aristaeellaceae > Limiplasma > Limiplasma stercoravium. Next base: position 3,680 of record DVME01000133.1, on the reverse strand, counting down.
TGGCCGTACTGCCGGAAGGTGTACTTGACCGGGTCGGAAATCCAGGGCTCATATAGCTCCGCGAGGCGTTGGGCGTCCAGCACGCGGTCAATCTCGGCGTATTCCTCCGGGGTGACGGTGTCCGCGTGGTCGCGCAGCGTGCGCGCGGTCTGCTGAAAGCATACCGAATAAATCCCCGACGCCGTTTCGTCGCGGATGCCCAGGGCGGGAATCAGCACCTGGGAAAACAGCAGCGCGCCGGCCACCGCGCCGGCCATCATGCAGGCCACGCGGCCCCGTCCGCGGCCGGCGGCGCACACCACGCCCAGCGCCGTAGGCAGCACCACATACAGCCCGTTGGAGCGCAACAGGCAGCTCAGAAGCCCCCAGCCCAGCAGCCCGGCCAGCGTCCGACCGTCCGCGCGGGCGCCCGATTCGCCCGCTTGCAGCGTTCGCAGCACGCTCAAGGTAAACAATAGCAGCGCCGAAGTGTACAGCGTATCCTTGCTGATGAACTGCGCGTAGCCGCCCCACAGCGGCGTGAGGGCAAAGAACGCCGTCGCCGCCAGGCGCAAGCGCCGGGAGCGCAAAAAGCGCACCGCCTGCGCCAGGGCATAGGCCAGAAGCGCCGTTTGCAATAGCGTATAGAGCGCCGCGCCCAGGTTGTCGCTGCCCGCCTGACGTCCCACCCACACGCATGCGCCGATGAGCCAGGTGGTGAACACCGGGTGCCAGGTATCCATGTCGCGCTGGCCGAAGAACTGCGCCACCATCTCGCCCAGATCCCAGCACACCGTCCCAGGATAAAAAGCGATCAGATAGGGCGACCAACACGCGGCAAACAGCAGCATCAAGGCCGCGGTTTCGTGCCGCTTTGCCCAGCGCCACAACGCCGCGGGCCCCAAAAGCGCGCCCGGCGGGGAGGACGGCGGCGCTAAAAGGAGGCGCGAAACGCAGGCGATGGCCGCCGCCATGGGCAGGGCCTGGCCCAGCGCGCGCAGCACCGTCAGCCCCAATAGGGCGGGCTGGGCCAGGCCGCTCCAGCTGTCGTAGGCAAACAGCACGCCGCCGAAGGCGTTGAGCACGCCAAACAGCAGCCCCAGCGCCACATCTCCCGGGCGCAGGCGGGGCGTCCGCCACAAAAGCCACGCAAACACCAGCGCCAGCGCCGTCCACAGATAGCTGTCAAAACTGGCCGGAAGCTCGCTCATGCCGGCATAGCCTTCCTGTCCCCAGGCAAAGCTCATGGCCGCCAGCATTCCGCCCAGGGCGCACAGGCCGCGGCGAAGCAGGGCGGGCCGGCTCATGCGCTTTCCTCCCGCTTGTGAAGCAGGCGCAGCAAATTCAGGTTGATTTCAAACAGCTGGCGGTGCTTCTTGGCCACGGTGTCCAGCACCAGGCCGCACACCAGCAGCAAAAGCGCCAGGATGACCAGCACGCACGCCACGATGAGCGTCGGAAAGCGCGGCACCAGGCCCGTTTGAAAGTATTCCATCAGCACCGGCAGGAACATCGCCACGCCCACCAGCGCGAACAACGCCGCGATAACGCCAAAAAACCGGAGCGGGCAGTACTCCTTGTACAGCCGCGCGATGGTGCGCAGCACGCGAAGTCCGTCGGAATAGGTATTGAGCTTGCTGGGGCTGTCGGCGGGGCGGTCGCGGTAAGGCACGGTCACGTTTCGGAGGCTGAGGTTTTTGTCCAGGGCGTGGATGGTCATTTCGGTTTCGATTTCAAAACCGCGCGAGAGCACCGGGAAGGACTTGACAAACTGATAGCTGAACGCGCGGCAGCCGGTCATGATGTCGCGGACGTCGCCGCGAAACAGCGTGTTGACCAGGCGTTTGACCAAGCGGTTGCCCAGGTTGTGGAAGGGGCGTTGGTTTTCGGTAAAGTAGGTGGCGGAAAGCCGGTCGCCCACCACCATATCCGCCCGGCCTTCCAGCACCAGGTTGACCATTTCCCGCGCGCAATCGGGCGGATAGGTGTCGTCGCCGTCGATCATCAGGTAGCAGTCGGCGTCGATTTCCCGAAACATGGTGCGAATCACGTTGCCTTTGCCCTGCCGGGGCTCGTAGCGCACAATCGCGCCCGCCGAACGCGCCAGATCGTCGGTATGGTCGGTGGAATTGTTGTCATACACGTAAACATCGGCCTCGGGCAAGGCGGCGCGGTAATCGCGCACGACCTTTTCAATGGTCTTGCTTTCGTTGTAGCAAGGGATCAAAACCGCGATCTTCATGGCGTCTCCCCCTGGGCTTTTGTGAGATGAATACAAGGCGTCAAGGGCATTATACCATACATCCGGGCGCGGGACAACGCACCCGGCTTCAGAGGTTTTCGGTGATCTTGATTTGGTTTTCCATGATGACACGCTTGTCCTGGGGCATCTCGCCCGAGAGAATCATTTCCAGCGCCTCGCGCACCGCCCGGTAGCCCTGCTCCACGGGCTGCTGGCACACCACCGCCCGCACCAGGCCCCGGCGCATCATGGCGCGGGTGGCGGGCACGTCGTCGTACGCCACCACGCGCATGCCTTCCTCGCGCCCGGCGTCGATGACCGCGCGGCAAACCTCGTCCACGCAGGCGGCCACCACGAACAGCGCGTCCAGATCGGCATGGGTTTGCAGCATGCGCCGCGTAAGCGCATACGCGCGCCGCGGGTCGTCGCGGGCGGCTTCCCGCGCCACGATGCGCACCTGGGGCGCGCAGTCGCTCAGGCGCCGCTCAAAGCCGCGCAAGCGCAGCGCGTGTCCCATGAGCGTCTCCACGCCCTCCAGCACGCCCAGCCTCGCCCGCCCGCCCGTCACCAGGCGCATCAGGCCGGCCGCCGTGCGGCCCCCCGCTTCGTAATCGCTGCCTACATAACAACAGCGGCAGCTGTTTTCGATGTCGCTGTTGACCGTGACGGTGGGAATCCCGCGTTCCTTGAGCGAGCGAATGCGCGCTTCCACCCGGGCGTCGTTGAGGGGCTGGAGCACCAGGGCGGACAAGCTTGGCGCCAGAGCGTCGATGAGCTCCAGCTGCCGTTGTACGTCATGGCCGCGCATGGTGCGCATTTCCAGCGTGGCGCCGTAGTCGCCCAGTTCCGCGCGGGCATGGTCAAACCCGCGCAGCACGTCGTCAAAAAACGGGTTGCCCTCGCTGCACAGCACCGCCCCGATGACGGGGGCGGTGCGTTTGACCGTGAGCGCGCGGCCCACGATGTTTTTGGTATACCCTGCGCTTTCGATGGCCCGGAGGATCCGCGCTTCGGTCTCGGGCTTGACGCGGCCGCGCCGGTTGATCACGCGATCCACCGTGCCGCGGCTGACGCCGCACATGCGCGCGATTTCCTTGATGGTCATGGGCAGGCCCTTTCTGGAACGAAGCGGGTTTCCCCGCCGGCGCGCGGCCGAAGGGAAACCCGCAGGAGAATTGGGGGGAAGCGTTTACTTGGCGTATTCGGTGCTGCGCGTCTCGCGGATGACGTTGACGCGGATTTGGCCGGGGTATTCCAGCTCCTTTTCGATGCGTTTGGCGACCTCTTTGGCCATGACCTTGGTGCCTTCGTCGGAGATATCCTCGGGCTTGACCATGATGCGCACCTCGCGGCCGGACTGAATGGCGAAGCATTTTTCCACGCCGGGGAAGGAGTTGGCGATTTCCTCGAGCTTTTCTAGGCGTTTGATGTAGTTTTCCAGGCTTTCGCGGCGGGCGCC
>DVME01000132.1 GCA_018715175.1 Candidatus Limiplasma stercoravium | reverse complement strand
ACAAAAACCAGTACCGCGCGCCCTGGGCGACAACCTCGTAGATCTCCTCCGGCATGAACGGGCCTCCCCTTTATTCCTCCTCCTGGGCCTTGGACTCGGCCAAGAACCTTTCCAGCTTTCGTTTGACCCGTTGCAGGGCGTTGTCGATGGATTTGACGTGCCTGCCAAGCTTGTCGGCGATTTCCTGATAGCTCTTGCCGTCGAGGTAGGCGTTCAGCACGTCCTGTTCCAGGCTGGACAGCACCTGATCGACGCGGTCGCGGATGGACACCAGGTCTTCGCGGCCGATGATGAGTTCCTCGGGGTTTTGGGCGCGGCCTTCCACGATGACGTCCATGAGGGTGCGGTCGCTCTCCTCGTCGTAGATGGGCTTGTTGAGGGAGATGTAGCTGTTGAGGGGGACGTGTTTTTGGCGGGTGGCGGTTTTGATGGCGGTGATGATCTGGCGGGTGATGCACAGCTCGGCGAAGGCGCGAAAGCTGCTGAGGCGTTCGGCCTGATAATCGCGGATGGCCTTGAACAGGCCGATCATGCCCTCCTGGACGATGTCCTCATGGTCCGCGCCGATGAGAAAATAGCTGCGGGCCTTGGAGCGCACGAAGTTTTTGTATTTGCACAGCAGGTATTCGGAGGCCACGGAATCGCCGCTTTGGGCCATGGCGACCACCTGCTCGTCCGCAAGGCCGGAAAAGCGGCGGGTGAGGACGGTTTCCCAGGAGCTGTCCATTTCCAGGCCGTCGTCTGGGTCGGCCTGCGGCGGCTCGGGCATGGACGGAAGGGGAGGCTCGTGCCTGTCGGTCATGCGGATGTCACCTACTTTTGTCTGCGGAGCTTGTCCAGCTCGGCGTACTGTTGGGCGCTGAGGGCCGCGGAAAGGGAGGTACGGCCGGCGGGTTGCGCGGGCGAAAGGGACGGCGCGCGGGCCATTTCGCCCCAAAGCTCGCGGGCGCTGAGACGGGTGGCGCCGCGGCCCAGGGCGATGGTTTGCTCCACGCCGTCGCTGGAGGCCACGCGCACCTCGCGCAGGCGTCCGTGCATATGGCACATGCGTTCGATGAAGCGGTCGGCGGTTTCGCCCTGGCGGGTGAAAACCACCGTCACGCCCGCGCGCCGATCCACCGTATGCAGGGGACGCTGGGCGCGGTAGCCGTCAAACACCGCCCAAACCTCCTGCCCGGTATAGCCGGCGTAATCCTCCAGGCGGCTGACAAGGCGGTCGCGGCACTCGTCCAGGGGCCAGCCGGCGCGTTGGGCTTCGCCCCATGCGCCGATGACGTTGTAGCCGTCCACCAGCAACAGCGGTTTCATGCGCGGCGGCGCACCGCGGCGTAAAGCAGGATGCCCGCGGCGACGCTGGCGTTAAGGCTGTTGAGGCGTCCGCGCAGCGGCAGGGCCACGCGGCGGTCACAGTTTTCCAGCACGCGGCGGCTGACGCCTTCGCCCTCCGCGCCCACCACCAGGGCCAACGGGCCGGAAAAATCCACGCCGGCGTAATCCTCGCCCTGGGCGTCGGCGGCAAAAATCCATAGGCCCTGCTGCTTGAGCGCCTCGATGGTGCTGGAAAGGTTGGTTACGCGCGCGACCTTCATATATTCCACCGCGCCCGCGCTGGCCTTCACCGCCGCCGGGGTCAGCCCCACGGCGCGCCGTTCCTTGACGATGACCCCGTGCGCGCCGGCGCATTCGGCCGTGCGAATCACCGCGCCCAGGTTGTGCGGGTCGGTCACGCCGTCCAGAATCACCAACAGCGGCGCCTCGCCGCGCTCGCGCGCCAAGGCGAGCATCTCCTCCACCGTGGCGTAGCGGTAGGCCGACGCAAAGGCCAGCAAACCCTGGTGGTTGTGCGTGATGGCGTCCAGGCGCGCGCGGTCGGTCTCGATGACGGGCACGTGCTGTTGGCGCGCCATGGCCACGATTTCCCGCGCCGAACCGCTGAGCTCTCCGCGGGCCACCAGCAGCTTTTCCAGGTCGCGGCCGCTGCGCAGCGCCTCACGGATGGGGTTGCGGCCGCTGAGCAGGTAGGGCTGCGCTTCCTGAAGCTCCGCCTCCTCCGCCGGGGGCGGCGCAGGCGGTCGCCGGTCTTCCCGCGGCGGGCGCTTGGCGGGCTTTTCCTCGCGCGGCGCGCGGCGCGGCCCCTGCGCGGCTTCCGAGCGGGCAAACGCATCGGCGCGGCGCTGGCGGCTGGTCTTTTTTTTCACATCGTCGTAAAACGCCATGTCTCTCCCTACTTTCCGAGGCTTTGAAGAAACGCCTCGCGTTGCTTGCGTATCTCGCTATGCCGTCCGCAGGTCTTGGGCCCCTCCGGGCACGGCCCGCGCAGGCAGCCCGGCCCCGCGTTTGCAAACAGCGCCGGGGCCTCCCTCGCGCACAGTTCAAACATCTCCCGCGCCAGCGCCCGGATTTCCCATTGGGCGCGGTTGCACATGCGCAGCGCGAAAAAGTGCCGCAGCTCCCGGGCGTTCATGGTGATCAGCACGCGGGTTTCGCAGGCGTTGGGCAGCACAAAGCGCGCGTCCTCGTTGCTGGCCTCGCCCGCGTCGCCCAGGCGTTTTTGCCATTGCTCGTACCAGCGCAGGCATTGGGCCATCTGCGCCTCGTACTCCCTGACCGCGTCATCGCCCAGGGCGCGGATGCTGGGCGGCATCACATAGCCAAAGCCGCCCGCGTAGCTGACGTAGCGCTGGCTTTGCACGCTGAAGCTGGCGATGCGGTGCCGGGTGAGCTGCGCCAGCAGCACGCGGCTGACGCCCTCGGCCAGAAAGGTAAAGCTGACGTGCTCCAGCACGCTGTCGTGGCCCATGGCCATGACCTTTTCCACAAAGGCGTGCTGATCCTTTTGGCTGACGCTTTGCATCAGCGCGTCCACGTCGCCCCCGGCATAGCAAAGCCGGGCGGCCAGGGCCGTCAGTTCCTCGGGGTTGGCGGTATGGCGCACCAGCGTGAGGCGCAGGGTACGCTGTGGCATGGGCATCTCTCCTTCGCGGCGGGCTTACTTATTTTACTTGATGCATACGGCAATGTCAAACAGTTCGCGGATGCGATCCGTCTGCCCGGTGAGGTACAGATACCCCAGCAGCGCCTCCAGGCCAGTCGCGCGGCTGTAATCCACCGGATCCTGGTGCCGCGGCGGTCCGTGATGGGCGTGCGCGTTGCGTCCGCGGCGGGCGATATCGGCCTCCTCCGGGGTGAGAAACCCCTCCAGGCGGTTCATGGCTTCGGCCTGCGCCGCGGCGTTGACCAGCCCCACGGCCCGCCGGTGCAGCGTCCCCGCGGGCGCCTGGCTCTTGAGCAGGGTTCCCCGCACCAGCAAATCCCACACCGTATCGCCCAAAAACGCCAGCGCGAGCGGGTTTTTCATCCGCGCCGCCTGGGGCGAAAGGGGCATGAGCAGGAACGTCGGTTCCACGGCGATTCCTCGCTTTCGTCATTGGTAGGCCGTCACGTATATCATAGCACGCCCGCGCCCCGCGCACAAGTTTGGCGCGCCGCTTTATTGCGCCAACCGCTCGCTCAGGGCCGCGTACTGCTCCAGGCCGTCGGCCAGCGCCTGCGCGATGCGGCGTTGATACGCCGCGTCCATCAGCAGCGCCTCCTCCCGCGCGTTGCTGAGAAATCCGCACTCCACCAGCACCGAAGGCAGCTTGCCCTGCAATACATAGTAATCCCCCGCCATGGCCTGACGTACCCGCGCCGGCTCCAGCCCGGCCACCAACGCCTCCTGTAACGCCCCGGCCAGCAGCCGCCCCGCGTCGCCGCCGCGCTGGTAAAACACCTGCGGCCCGCTTTCCCCCCGGTCCCGGTATTCGTTGAGATGGATGCTCATGAGCACATCCGCCCCGGCCGCCTCCGCCAACGCTCTGCGCGCCAGCAAATCCTCCCGCTTGCGCGCGCGGCTGGCGCCGTCGCCCCCGGCCAGGCAGAGATCCTCGCGCCGCGTCAGCGTCACCTCCGCGCCCCGCGCCAGAAGCTCCGCCTCCACCGCCAGGGCGATTTGCAGCGTAAGCTCCTTTTCCCAAAGCCCGCTTTCCTGACCGCGCGCGCCGCCGTCGTAGCCGCCGTGCCCCGGATCCAGGGCGACATGCAAGCCCGCCAGCGTGCCCGTCGCCGGCGCCTCGACGGGCGCGGCGGCGTCCGGCCCCAGCCAAAAACCCGCCGCCAGCGCCGCCAGCACGATGAGCAGGCACACCCGTCCCCTTTCCCGTTTTTTTGTTACAAATGCGTGTAGCAATTGTTTCATAGCCTTCCCTCCCCGCTGTTCGCAGGAGGATATGCCTAAAACCGGCCAAAAAATGACCGGATCGGACGGGCGCTTGTCCGCCGGCGCGGAGCAAAACCGCGCGCCGCCTGGCTCGGCCCGTTTTTCCACAGGGCCGGACGCCTCACCGCCCGGCAGGGAGAAGGACGGCTATGGGGCTTTCCACATTTTCCACAGGGTTTTCCACCCCAAAGCCCTCATTTTACCCCAAAAACGGCCCTGACTGTGGAAAACTTCCCATGGAAAGACCCCGGAGGGGTTTTCCATGGGGTGGGGAATGTTTGTGGAAAAAACCTGTCCGCTCGTGGAAAACATATGGGGAAAATATGAACGGATCCGCGCATTCTGCGGATCCGTTTGTTACGGAAGCGTCGCAAAACCGACACCGAACGGTTAACAACCTTTCGACGCCTTGCGCCGCCGGCCCCAAAGCACCGTGACGGCCATCATCACCACCGTGACGGCGTAGGGCGCCATGGCGGTGATATCGCTGGGCACATAGCGCTGCATGCGCAGGCCCAGGGCGCTGATGAAGCCAAAGAGCAGCGCGGCCAGGAAGACGAGGGGCGGATTGCCCCGGCCGAAGATGACGCAGGCAAAGGCCACGTAGCCGCGGGAGGCGCTCATGTTTTCGGAGAACATCAGCAGGTATCCCAAGGACAGGTGCGCCCCGGCCAGGGCGCTGAGAATGCCGCAACCCACGCTGGCCAGGCACTTCATACGATCCGGGCTTTTGCCGCAGGCGGTGAGGGCGTCGGGGTACTCGCCGGCGGCGCGCAGGTGGAAGCCCGCGGGCGTGCGGTAGATGAAAGCCCACAGCAATGGCACCAGCAGCCAGCTGACATAGACCAGCAGCGTATTGCCGCTGAGGAGGTCGCCCAGCACCGGTACCGCCTCCAGGCCGGGGAGGACGATTTGCGGCAGGGGGTCGATGCCCGGGCCGGAGAAGGAGCCGCGCACGCCAAACAGCGTTCGCAAAAGGAAGACGGTCAGGCCGCCGGCGAAGATGTTGAGGGCCACGCCGATGATGAACTCGTCGCTTTGGAAGCGAATGACCAGCACGTAGTACATCAGCCCCAGCAAAAGCCCCGCGCCCATGGCAAAGGCCAGGCCCGCGGCCCAGCTGGAAAACAGGTAGCTGCCCAGCACCGCGAAAAACGAGCCGATGAGCATCATGCCCTCAATGCCGATGTTGGTGATGTTGACATGCTGCGTCAGCAGGCAGCCCAGCGCGGCCAGCACCACGGGGGTGGCGGTACGCAGGGTGTTTTGCAGCAGCAGGACGTTGAAAATCTCGCCCATTTACGCCCGCCTCCTTCCCGCGCGGCGCAGGGCGCGTTCGCCCAGGGCCTTGCGCACGCCGCCCTCGGCGGCCATGAAGAAGATGATGATGGATTGCACGATGAGGATCAATTCGCTGCTGACCCCGGCGCTGAGCTCCATGCTCTTGCCGCCGATGTCCAGCGCGGCGAAAAAGAAGCTCATCAAAATGACGCCCAGGGGTTGGTAGCGCATGATCATGGCCACCAGCATGCCGTCAAAGTAGAACTCGCTGCTCACCGTGGTCAAAAAGCGCTTGTGCAGCCCGAAAATTTCCAGCATCCCCACCAGCCCGCACACCGCGCCGCTCATCACCATGGCCCACAGCATCAGCCGGCCCGTGGAGATGCCGCCGTAGCGGGCGAAGCGGTCGTTTTCGCCGGTGAGCTTCATTTCAAAGCCCACGCGGGAACGGGACATGAGATACCAGATCACCAGCGCGGCGGCCGCGGCGTAAAACACGGCGGTGGTGAGGTTGCTCAGGGGAATGAGCGAGGAAAAGGCGGCTTGGGGGAGGATGCTGTCGGTGCCGGTGGCGATGCCGCGTTCCGCGGTTTTGAGGGGGCCGTTGGCGAGGTAGCTGCAAAAGTAGATCGCCACGGAGTTGAGCATGATGGTGGTGATGACCTCGTCTACCTTCCAGCGCACCTTCATCACGCCGGGAAGGAAGGCGTACAGGCCGCCGGCCAGCATTGCGGCGGCAAGGGAGGCCAGGGTCACGACCCAGGCCGAGGCGTCCAGGCGCGCGCCCACCACGGCCGCGGCCATGGCGCCCAAATACAGCTGCCCCTCGCCGCCCACGTTGAACACGCCGGCCTTGGCCGCCAGGCTCATGGCCAGACCCGTCAGGCAGAGGGTGACGGTTTTGGCCAGGGTGTTGCCGATGGCCCGGGGACGGCCCAGCGCGCCGTCAAACAGCGCGGCGTAGCTCGCCAGGGGATCATGCCCGCACAAAAGCATCACCGCCGCGCCCACCGCGAAGGCCAAAAGCACCGCCAGCGCCAGGGACGCCAGGTAATCGCGGGTGAGTCGCTGGTTGGGCTTGAGCCGCGCCAGCGCGCGAAGGGCCTGCCAAAAACCCGTCATGGCGCCTTCACCTCCCGGTTTCCGGTCATGTAGTAGCCAATTTCCTCCCGGCTGATGGAACCGGCGTCAAAGCAGCCGGTCACCTCGCCTTCAAAGAGAGTCACCAGCCGGTCGCTGAGGCGGAACAGCTCGTCCAGGTCGGCGCTGATGAGCAGCACGGCGCAGCCCTGGTTGCGCTTTTGCAGGATGTGGCGGTGGATGAACTCCGTGGCTCCGATGTCCACGCCGCGCGTGGGCTGGCACACCAATAGCGCAGGCGAGTCGAAGCTGAATTCCCGGGCCACGACAACCTTTTGCATGTTGCCGCCGCTCAGCGCGCCCGCCGGCTCGTCCACGTCGGAGAGGCGGATGTCGTAGGCGCGGCTGAGCTCCTTGGCGTAGCGGCGCACGCGGCCGCGCCGAAGGTGAATCCCGCCCAGGCAGAAGGCGCCGTCGCGCTGCTTGCCCAGCAGCAGGTTTTCCCACACGGAGGCTTTGGCGTCCATGCCCATGCTCATGCGGTCTTCGGGAATGTAGCTCAGCCCGGCGCGGCGGATGGCGCGGGGGCTTTGGCCGGTCACGTCGCGGCCCGAAAGCCGCACCTGGCCGCCCGAAGGCGCGCGCATGCCGGCAACGCATTCGGCCAATTCGGTCTGGCCGTTGCCCTCCACGCCGCATACGCCCACGATTTCCCCGGCCCGCACGCTCAGCGACACGCCCCGCAAAGCCGGGAGCATGCGGTCGTTGTACGCGCGCAGGCTGCTGACCTCCAGCACCGTTTCTCCCGCGGGCTGCGCCGTGCGCAGCTCGTCAAAGAGCACTTCGCGCCCCACCATGAGCGAGGCGATCTCCCGCTCGCTGGTTTGGGCCGTTTCCAGCACGCGCTCCAGCCGCCCCCGGCGCATGACGCCCACGCGGTCGCTGACGCGCATGACCTCTGGCAATTTGTGCGTGATGAGGATGACCGTCATGCCGCGCCGGGCCACGACGCGGCGGATGACCTCGAACAGCTCCTCCGTTTCCTGCGGCGTCAGCACCGCCGTGGGCTCGTCCAGCACCAGCACGTCCGCGCCCGTGCGCAGGGCCTTGAGGATTTCCACGCGCTGCTGAAGCCCCACGCTCAAATCGCGCGCCACGTCCGAGGGATTGACCTTGAGCCCGTATTCCTCGGACAATTCCCTCACGCGCTCCTGCGCGCGGCGCTGGTCGTAAAAGGGGCCGCGGCGCGGCTCCATGCCCAGCAGCACGTTTTGGGCCACGGTAAAGCCGGGCACCAGCTTGAAATGCTGGTGCACCATGCTCACGCCCATGCGCATGGCGGCCTGCGGGCTGTGCTGGGGCCCGGTTTTGCGGCCCTTGATGAAAATCTCGCCCGACGTGGGCGCTTGCAGGCCGTACAGCAGGTTCATCAGCGTGCTCTTGCCCGCGCCGTTTTCGCCCACCAGCGCGAACACCTCGCCCTGGCGGACGGACAGGCTGACGCAATCGTTGGCCAGCACGCCCGGGTATTGCTTGCTGACCCGTTCAAAGCGGATAATCTCCGTGGCTTCGCTCATGGCCGGGGCCTCAGGGCAGGGGCGTCCAGCCCAGGCCGGCCAGCGCCTCGTCGGTTACGGACGCGACCTTGACCAGGATGGCCGAGGCGGTCAGGGTGTCCTCGCCGGTTGGGACAAAGCTGACCAGCCCGCCGACTTCCCCGTCGAGATCCACCAGCGCCAGATGGGGCAGGTCGCCTTGGGGCAGGGGATAGGTCGCGCTCACGCCGAGCATGGCCGTAGCCGCCACCCATAGGGCGCCCTCGGCTCCGTTGGCCAGCGACGGCGCCATTTGCAGCATGCGCCGCTGGGCCTCCTGGCGGCCCACCTCCGTAAACGCCGCGTCCGGCATCAGCGTTTCCAGGGCCGAAGCCGCATCCTGGCACACGTACGCGCGCAAAAGCGACGGCTCGGGCGCGGCGTCCAGCCCCAGGGCTTCTATGGTTTCCAGCACTTCCCTGCCGCCGCCCATGAGCGCAAGATATGCCTCGTCCGTCGAAAGCAGCGCCATGCGCTGCGTAAGCGCGACCGCCTCGCGCTCGTACCAGTTTTCCTCCTGCGCCAGCGCCGGCAGCGCCAGCAGCAGGGCCGCGCAGCAAAGCGCCAGGCCACGCCGAATGCTTTGGTTCATGCCGCAAACTCCTTCCTGTGGGTCAAGGCCCCTTGCGGACAGCGCCGCAAGGGGCCCAAAGAAAACTTGTCCAGCGCTCAGCGCGTGCTTTCCACCACGATGTTGCCGGCGATGATTTCCTGCGCCAGCGCTTCCACCTCGGCCTTGAGCTCGTCGGAGACCTGCTGGGTCATGGTTTCCTCGTCGCCGTAGCCCACGGCCACCAGGCCGGTGGACATATCGGCCTCCCAAATGGCGCCGCCGTCGAACGTGCCGTCCTCCAGGTAGCGGCTGATAACGTCGTACACGCTGTCGCCCACGCGCTTGAGCATGGAGCAGAGGATGACGTCGGGGTTGATGTGCTTTTGGTCGCTGTCCACGCCGATGGCGTAGCGGCCCTGCTCCTGCGCGGCTTCAAACACGCCCAGGCCTGTCTTGCCCGCCACCGCGTACACCACGTCCGCGCCCTGGCCGTACAGCGACAGCGCGGCTTCTTTGCCCTTGTCCGGGGAATCGTAATCGCCGTCGGTGTAGATGGGATCCAGCACCGTGCCTTCGGGATTGGCGTACAGGGCGCCCTGGCGGTAGCCGACGATGAAGTTGTTGATGGTGTCGCTGTCCTCGCCGCCGATCACGCCCACCATGCCGCTTTCGGAGAGCTTCATGGCGATGTAGCCCACCAGGAAGCTGCCCTGGTTCTCGGCGTAGATGATGCTCAGCAGGTTGTCGCCCACGCCGTCCAAGCCATTATCCACGAAGATGAACTTGGTATCGGGCATTTCGGGCGCGACCACGGTCAGGCCGTCCCAGAACTGCCAGCCCACGGCCACCACGATGTCGTTTTGTTCCGCGGCTTCCACCAGCGCCAGCTGGTACATGCTGGCGTCGCTTTTGCATTCCACAACGCTGGGGATCACGCCATAATCCTCGGCCAGACGGCCCAAGCCTTCGTTGGCGCTGTCGTAAAAGCCCAGATCGCCCAGCGTCTCGGCGATGACCAGCGCCACGCGCGTTTCGCTGCCGGTGGTGGTTTCGCCTACGGCGGTCAGGCAAAGGGTCAGGGCCATGGCCGCGATCAGCAAAAGGGAGAACCATTTTTTCATGCGGATTCATCCTTTCCATTGTCATGGGTTGATACCCGGTGGCTCTATTATACGACGCTTTATCGCCCAGCGCAAGAAAAAAAGCCGCCGCCGGAGGTTTCCTCCGCGGCGGCGCAGACTGTCAAAAAAACTTCTGGGAGGTTCGGAGGGCCGCAGACCCGCAACCTCAATCGTCGCGGCGGGCGCAGGCCGCGCCCACCGCTCGTTTCGGTTGACTCCTTCGGGTCGCTTTGCCACCTTCGGTGGCAACAGCCCACTGGGCTGACGCTTCCCTCCGTCCCCTCCGAAGGGTATTCCGAATCCCCGGTGCCTTCCCCAAATCTTCGATTTGGAGAAGGCATCCCGCGCTCGCGCGGGACAGGTTGCCCGCTTCCAGCGGGCGGCCTGCCTCGCTGACATGTGCGGTGGATTCGGAAGCCTTGCGCAGCAAGGTTTCCTTGCACGTTTCCCCGGCCG
>DVME01000131.1 GCA_018715175.1 Candidatus Limiplasma stercoravium | reverse complement strand
CGGCCGGGGAAACGTGCAAGGAAACCTTGCTGCGCAAGGCTTCCGAATCCACCGCACATGTCGCTGGATTCGGAATACAGCTCGGAGGGCTGCGGCCCTCCGAACCTCCCAGAAGGTTTTTTGACAGTCTGCGCGCGCTGATGGCGCGCTCACTTACTGCGGATTGACAATGCTGGCGTACTGCGCGTTGACCTCTTGGGTCCAGTCGGTGCCGCCCAGGTCGTACCAGCTCTGCTTGAAGCTCTCCCAGTTCTCGTCGGTCTTCTGGCCCATGACGTACTCGATGACGAAGGATACCGCCAGGTCGTTAAGCGTCGCGGACACGCGCTGCTCGGTGGGGGTGGCCGCGCCGTAGAAGTAGCCGGGCTCGTAGTTGCCGCTGTTTTTGGTGGCCAGGCCGATGGCGATGCCCATGTCGTCGCTCAGGCGGCTTTTGTACATGCCCCAAGCGGTGCCCAGGTTCTCGCAGTCGTTGCCGTAGGTGAGGTAGTTGTTCATGTAGCCGTACCATTCGTTTTCCACGGCGGTTTTGAGGTTGGAAGGATCCTGGGCCTCATACGCCGCCCAGATGTTTTCGCGGTAGTTCTCCCACGGCGTGGGGAAGTACATGTACACCGGCAGGAAGAAGATGGAGGCGCCGTTTTCGGGCAAATCCAGGCCGTTGTAGATGGTCTTGTCGTCGGTGGAGTTGGAGTTGGCGGAAAGCGAGAGGGACAGCAGCTTCATCAGCGCGGCCTCGGCGTTTTCCGGGGCATCCTTGGTAACGACGTTGAAGTGGTTGATGCTGACCTGGTTCATGGCGGACTTGGCGTTGCCGCCCAGGGAGTTGATGTCTATCTCGGCCCATTCCGCCTCGTGGTTGGCGTCCTTGTTGAGGTTGAGGGGATAGGCGGCGATATAGTAGGTACCGAAAGTCGCGGCCACCTGGTCGTTGGTAACGCGCTGCTCAAACTGGTCGGAATTCCAGGTGGCGAAATCGGGCGCCAGGCCGCCGTTGTCGTAGAGGTATTTGAGGCCCTTGAGGGCGTCCAGCGTTTCGTCAAGCATGAAGCCGTTGACGAGCTGGCCGTCGCGCATGACCCACTTGCCGGGGTAGGAACCGTAGCACTGGAAGTAGGCGGCGAGGGCGAAGTTGGTGTTGAGCACGTTGGAGGTGCTGCCCAAGCCGGCGGTGGACAGGCCGCCGTTGGCGGTGGCGCCATACTCCGCCAGGGCGATGAGCATGTCGTTGACGCCGTCCATATCGGTGGGGACTTCCATGTCCAGGGCCTCGAGCCAGTCGGAGCGATAGTAGAGGCCGGCGACGCTTTCGGAGGTATCCAAAAGGGCCGGTACGCCATAGAGCCGTCCGTCGCGCGAGGAGTAGGTTACCGGCGCTTCGCCGAAGTACTCAATGGTGCTCTTGAGCTGATCGGAGGCGTACTGATCGTAGGCGTCGGTGAGGTCGCGCAGGTAGCCGCTGTCAAGGAATTCGTAGAAATACGCGCTGTCCAGCATCAGGATGTCGGGCATATCGCCGGAGCTGAGCTGCAGGGCGAGTTTGTCGGAGTACTGGTCGTTGGGCACCAGCCAGAGGAAGTTAAGCTCGATGTTGAACAAATCCTTGGCCACGGTGCGCAGCGCGTTGGTCTCGGGCGTCGTGCCTTCCTTGATGGACGGGTCGGCGTCCCAGCCGATGACCACGTCGAGGGTGACGGTTTCCTCGAACGGCTGCTGCCAAGCCGGAAGCTCGGCCGCGGTTTCGGCGCCCGCCGCAGGCACGGCCATCGCAAAGACCATCAGGCAAGCAAGGAACACAGCTACCCAGCGATGCTTTTTCATGTAAAAGTCCTCCCCTCAAGTTATGGAATTGTCGGGTTCCCATCTGCTTTTATTGTAGACGCCGGGAACTGCGTTTTCAATCCATACCTATTTACTTGCGGTTTTCATCTGTTTACCTTTCCCCAGCCGCCTGCTCGCAGAACTGACCGGGCGTCATGCCGGTGTTGCGCTTGAAAAACAAAATGAACGCCGACGGCGAGGCAAAGCCCGTGCGCTCGGCCACGTTTTTGATCAGTTCCCCGGTGCTCAAAAGCGCCTTGGCGTGGTTAAGCTTGGCCGCGTCGATCTGCTCGGACAGCTTGCGCCCGGTGTTGATGCGGTAAAAGCGGGACAGGTAGGAAGGATTGAAGCCAATCATGCGCGCCAGGCCCGTCAGCGACAGATCGTAGCTTTCCACGCTGTCCTCGATGCAGCGGTTGATGCGGGAAACCATGGCCTGCGCGTCGTGGGCGTTGCGCAAGTCGCGCAGGCGGCACAGCTGCGCGCACAGCGCTTCCAGGGGCGCCTCCAGCCGCTCCCGGCTCAGCGCCCCGTCGCGCAAAAGCTCGTCCATGAGCGCGCGCACGGTTTTTTCGCCGGGCCAGTTCATCTCCACCTCCCGCCCGATTTGCAAAACCAGCCCCAACAGCGTCAAAAGCTGCTCGGGGCGCAGGGGCGTCTTGCGCGCGGCAAACTCCTGCGCCAGCAGCGTGCGCGCCTCCTCCTCGGGGCCGTTGTGCAGCGCCTGATCCAGCTGCTGCAACAGGCGCGAAAAGCGGATTTGCTCGCCGACGGCCTCGCTTTTGCCGCCCAGCATCTGCTCGGCGCAGGTGGCCTCGTCCGCCATGACCAGGTGATCCCGCCCAAAGGCGGACAGCGCGCTGATGCGCCGCATGCGCCCGTATTTTTCCGCCAGTTTGGACAGCATGAGCTCCCGGCTGACCACAAAGCTCACATACGCGCCCTCGGCCTCCGCCAAGCGCTGCTGGATGGACTCAAAGAGCGCGTAAAGGTAGCTGGCGTCCGCGTCGCGGCGCTCCTGGCTTTGCAGCAGCCACACCAGGGTGCCCTCCTCGGGCAGGAGCGAGACAAAGCGAAAGCGCTTGAGGCGCAGGCTGAGCAGGCGGTCGATCTGCAAAAGCGTGCTCAGCGTCCCGGGCTGCGCGCCCTTTTGCTCCTTGCCCAGCACCATGATGACCGGCGCGCGCGCGTTCAGCTGCGGCAAAAACCCCTCAAACCGCTCCTGCACGTCCTGCCACGTGCTGCCGCCGCGCAGGACGCTCTCCAGCGCCGCGCGCTGCAAAAACGCCTGCATCTGCTCGTACTGGCGCTGCATTTGCTCCTGCTCCAGCTCGGCCTTGGCCTCCTCCTCGCACAGGCGGATTTCCTGATCCACCTTTTTAAGCACCACCTCGTCGCCTTCCATCTTCAATAGGTAGCCCCGGTACAGCGGCGATTTGGAGGCCCGGTGAATGTACTGGAAATCGTCAAAACCGCTCAAAAACACAAAATGCGCCCGCGGCCACAGGCTTTCCGTCTCCTCCAGCAGCGCCAGGCCGTCCAGATCCGGCATGCAGATGTCGGACAGGATGACGTCCACGGGGTTGTTTTTGAGGATGGACAGCGCGTGCTGCCCCGAATAGGCCCGAAACACGATGGCCCGGTCGCCATAGTTTTGCTGCAATTGCGTGGCCAGCCCTTCGACGATGTTGGGTTCGTCGTCCACGATCAGGATGGTTTGCATGCGTCCCCCTCCTCCCGGTTCCTCCGCAGCACCAGCGTGGCGCAAAAACCGCCCAGGTTTCCGCGCGAAACGGTCAAGTCGCCGCCCAAAAGCTTCATGCGGCCCTTCACGTTCTTCAGCGCCGTCATCTTCTCCGTGTTTTCCTCGTCCTCCAGGTACGCCACCAGCGCTTGCAGGTCTTCCTCGAGGCAGGCGCCGTTGTTCTCCACCAGGATGGTCAGGGTTTCGGGCGTGGGCTCAAAGCGCATCACGATGCGCCCGCCGGTGATCTTTTCCACACCGTGATAATAGGCGTTCTCAAAAAGCGGCTGAAGCACGAAGCGCGGCACCGGCAGGTTTTCACATTCCGCCGGCAGCGGCTCCAAATCCACCTGAATGCGGTCGCCAAAGCGGATTTTCTGGATTTCCACATAGTCCGCGGCGTTGTGATACTCCATTTGCAGAGGCACCACGTTTTCGTCGCTTCGGGTGATGTAGCGGTAGTACGAGCTCAGGCGCAGGCTCATTTGCGCCACGCCTTCGTTATCCTCCATCCTGGCCATGCGGTAGAGGTGATAGAAGCTGTTGTAGAGGAAGTGCGGCCGCACCTGGGCCTGGATGAACTTGATTTCCGACTGATGCGCCATCAGCTGGCTGCGGTACGCCTGCTCCATGGAGCGCTTGAGCTGCTCGCCGACGTCCACGAAGGAGCGGTACAAAAAGTCCATGTCTCCGCCGCGGCCGTCCTGGGAAAGCTGGACGCCTTTTTCCTGAAGCTGGCTGACCTCGTTGGCAAAGCGCGCCATGGGCTTGGCGATCATGCGATGGACGAGGTAGAAAAACACCAAAATCTCCAGCAGCAACAGCAGCGTGAACACCGCTTGCCAGCTCCAAAACGGCTTGCTCGCGGTCAAAAGGTCTTCCATTTTTACATAGCCCACGGCCCACAGGCTGCCCGATGCCACCGGATGCAAAAACCGCACATAGGCCCTTCCGTCCACGCTGACCTCGCTTTCCTCGGGCAAAGGCTGCGCCGCGTCGCCCGCGCTCGCCTTGGACAGCGCCTGAAGATCCTTGACAAACGCCGCGCGCGCCTCGTCGGACAGCGGATTGCCAAACACAAACAGGTTCTCGGCGGCGTTGCTGGCGCACAGCACGCTTGTGGCGCTGCCGTCGGGAAACAGCGCGCACCATTCCTCCATGGCGCTTTGGGAAAACTCCACCGCCAGCACAGCGGAGTTGGTTTTATTGGCAAAGCGCATGGAGTCGCAGGCCAGGTAGAGGGCGTCCTCCACGGCCATGAACACCGAGCGGCCGGAGCGCTTTTGGTATTCGGTCAAAAACTGATACTCCTCGGGCGCGATGCTGTTGTAAGCGCTGTCGTAGGACACGGACTTGCCCAGCCGCGGGAAATAGATGACCGCATGGTCGATCAGCCCGCTGGAGTATTGCAGGGAGTGCATCCACTCCGACGTCTGGCGCACGGCGTCATAATAAGAAGAAAACGGCATCGACGATGTGACCAGCTCCATCTGCTGCACGCAGGAGCGGGTGAGGATGTAAGTGGCCTGCGAGCGGATGCGGTCCACCTCCTCGTTGAGCTGGGCGGAAAGCTGCGCCACGCGGTCGCGGTAATCGCTGTGCAAATCCTGCTGCGCCTTTTCGCGCAGGCGGTAGGTAACCGCCATGCCCGCCGTGTAGACCAAAAGCACGAACGCCAAAAACAACACCAGCAGCCGCCGCGGAAGGCTGTAGGCGAGCACCGTTCCCCTGTCCTTTGGCTTCATTCGCATTCCCCCGCAAAACGCCGCGCGGCCCGCCCGGGGCCGCGCGAAAAAAGAAGGTCAGTCCAGCATGAGGGAGCAGGCGGCCCCGGGCAGCGGCAAAACGGCCAGGCGCTTGAGCGCCGCGCCGTCCCAGCGGTATTGCCACACCTCGCCGCCCCGGTCGCAGGCAACAAACACCCATTCCCCCACGCAGGCCAGATGGCGGGGCCAATGGCCCGTGGGCCATTCGCCCAGGCGTTGGGGGCCCTGCGGCGTCATGCGCAGCGCGGATACGGTATCGGGGCCGCGGTTGCCCACCAGCAGCACATCCCCCATCCGGCAGGCGCCGCCCGGCGCGTTGGGCCCGGGGGTCTGGCTGGCGGGCAGCTCGAAAACGCATGCGGCGTCCTCACGGTAAAAGCGCAGCATGCCGTCCAGCTCGCACACCACGGCCAACAGGCCGCCGTCCAGGGCCAGGGGCTGGCGCGGGCCGCTGCCCGCCGGCAGGGAAAGCGTTTGGCTCTCCCCGCTTGGCAGGCCGTCCTCCAGCGCGAAGCGGTACACCCGGCTGTTGCCCAAGTCCGCCAGGCAAAGCCGCCCCTGCGCTTCCTGCGTCCAATGCGCCCGCGGCGTCCCCGGCGGAAGAAACGTCCACAGCACGCGGGAAAGGCCGGCGTCCAGCGCGAAAAAATGCCCGCTTTCATAGCAGCTTCCATACAGCTTTCCCTGTGCCGCCGCCAGGTGGCACAGCCCGCGCATGCCGGGCAGCGCCAGGCTGCCCGTCCTCTCCAGGCCGTCTCCCGCCAGCGCGTAGGACGTTACCTCCGCGCCGTCGGGCCGCTCGGACACGGTATACACCGCATCCCCCAGGCGGCAGGCAAACGACGGGTTCCCGCCCTGGCGCAGCCCGCCCATCACCCGCAGGCCGCCCTCGGGCCCCACGCGCGCCCACACAAGGTCTTCCCTCGGGCCGCTGTACCCCGAAAACAGCATCCGGCATTCCTTCATGTTTGCTTTTCACCCTTCCGTTTCCATCCAAAAATCGTGCGCCTTGACGCTCGTGCCGCCGTCCACCATCAGCGTTTGGCCCGTCACATAGGCGGACATGTCCGAGGCGAAGTACAGCGCGGCGTTGGCGATGTCCTCCATGCAGCCGGCCGGCAGCGGCTGGCAGCGGTCGCAATGGCGCAAAAAGGCTTCCTTTTCGGCCTGGGTTTCCATGCCGTCCATCAGGTCGCGCATGACGTCGCTGAGGATGAGGCCGGGGCATACCGTATTGACCCGCACGCCGTCCTTGGCAAAGTCCAGGGCCATGGCCCGCGCCGCGGCGTTCATGGCGCCCTTGGTGCCTGCGTAAAGCATGTTGGTGGGCTGGGTCAGGGCGCTATGAATGGAGGAGACGAAAACCACGCTTCCCTTTCGGGCCCGAAGCGACGGCATGAACCGCCGGGCGAAGCGCAGGCCGCTGAGGTAGTTGGTTTCCAGCAGGCGGGCCATGTCCGCGTCGGCATAATCCTCCACGGTGCAATGGCAGTTGACCCCCACCGTGCCCACCAGGATATCAAACCCGCCGCTGTCGGCCAGGGCCTCAAGCGCCGTCGCCTCGCTTTGCCCGGCGTCGGCCAGGTCGCACACATAGCCGCGGCAGGCGGGGTTGTCCCGTTGCAGCGCCGCCTGCGCGCGCTGGACATGCCCGGCGTTTCGCCCCGCAAAATACACCGTCGCCCCCTGGCGCACAAACAGCCGCGCGATGCTCAGGCCGATGCCGCGCGCCGCCGTGGTCACAAAAGCCGTCTTTCCCCGCAAAAGGGCGTTATAATCGGCGATGACGCGCTCCTTCACAGAAACGCCACCCCCTCGCCCGGCGAAAGCGGCTCGATGTCAAACCGGCGAAGCATTTCCTCCACGGCCGCCTCGTCGCCCTGCGCCGCGCGCCATTCCAAACTCCAGTCCATGCCGCGGTAGCGCTTTCCCGCCTCGTCGCGCTCCAGGAAGTCGATGAGCTCCCCCAGCATCTTTGGCGGCCACACGGGAGCGTCCACGTCGGCGGTGGTGTACACGCCCGCGCGCAGGCGCGGAAAGGCAAACAGATCGCGCGCCTGCATCTTGAAGGCGTTTTCGATGACCGTGTCCACCAGATGGCTGGGCACGAACAGCACGCCGTTTTCGTTGCCCACCACGATATCCCCCGGCAGGCACAGCGCTTCCCCGATGCGGCACGGCCCGTTGAAGGACACGATTTGGCAGTCGCGGATGGGCGTGGGATCCACGCCGCGGAAGTACACCTGGACGTCGATTTTGCGCATTTGCTCCAGATCCCGCACGCCGCCCCACACCACCGCGCCGCCGGTGCGCGTGCGCGCTTGGATGGCGGTGGTGAGGTTGCCGCCCACAAAGGTGCCCTTGAAAACCTTGTCGTACAGGTCGCACACCACGACGTCGCCTTCCACAAGGCTGTCGATGACCCATTGGTTGCAGTCGCCCCGCCAGCCTTTCCCGGCCCCGGTCTCAAAGGCGTTGCGCCGCACGTCGGGCCGCTGCGGGGCAAAGCAGCACGTAACCGCCCGGCCAAAGAGCTTCTTGCCCGGATGCAGCGTGCGCAGGTTGCCCTGAAACGCGAAGCGGTAGCCGCTGAAGTACAGCGGATGCCAGATTTCCTCCTGGGTCAGGGTCTTGAGAATTTCGATCTTCTCGTCGCTCACCTTGGGCCTGCCGTTGGGGAAACGCTCGCCCGTCCATTGGGACGTCCAATCCAGGATATCTTCTTTTTCGTTCAAACGCACGGGGATTCCTCCTTTTCAGTCCGAAGCTCCCAGCTTCGCATGAGGCCGGGCGGCGTCCAGTAGGGCGGCGGGGCGCAACGCCAGTCGGGAGCGGTTCGCCCCTCCGGGTCGTAAAGGGTCTCGCCGGCGCGCACGGTGGCCACGCATTCCAGCTTTCCTTCGCCCTGCAAGCGCGCGCCGCCGCAATCCAGATAACCGAAGCGCCCCGGGCGCAGGCGCAGCACGGCCAAATCCGCGCACGCTCCCGGCGACACCACGCCCAGCTCCTCGCGCCCCAGCACCAGCGCGGGCGCGCGGGTGACGCGGTAGAGCACATCGCCCAGCGGCATGCCCATGGCCAGGAACTTGCCGGCCACATACAGCAGGTCAAAGGCCGGGCCGGTCACGTTTTGGTGATGCAGATCCGTGGACAGGGTATCGGGCCAGAAGCCCTGTTCCAAGCAGGGAACGGCCTGGCGGAACCAAAAGCTGCCCGAGCCGTGGCCCACGTCAAAGCGCACGCCGCGCGCGCGCTGCTGCATGAGGAACGCCTGCACCCTTCCTTCCCCGTCCAGGAGGGGAAACTGCTGGGCGAAGACGTGGGTGTGGATATCGCCGGGCGACAGGCGGCGCAGGATGTCGGGGTACGTGCGCTGCGGCGATACGGGAATGCTGTCCACCATGACGGGCTTGCCGCATTGGGCCGCCGCCTCCCGCGCGCCGTCGATGGACGCAAAGGCCGGGTGCGATGCGTCCTGAGGCCGCGGCCAGTAGTGCGCGCTTTTGACGCCCACCACGCAATCGTCGTACGCCTTGGCCACCGCCGCCGTCACGGAAGGCTGGATATCGGCCACGGCCTGTTCGGAGTCCGTGTAGGCCATGCCTTTGGCGGCGATGTTCAAAAAGGCCAGCACGCGCAGCTTGGTGCGGCTGACGACGTGCTCATAAAAATCACCGAAGTTGCGCCAACCGCAGGTACCGGCGTCCACGGCGGTGGTCACGCCGCAGCGCAGCATGTGTTCCTCGGCGTTGACGGTGCGCAGCGAATCCTCCCGGACGTAGGGAAAAACCGGATAAATATGGCAATGCAGGTCGATCAGCCCCGGCGTCACCAGGCAATCCGAGGCGTCCAGCACGGTTTGGGCGCCGGAGGCGGGAAGATCGCCGCCGAGCCGGGCGATGCGCCCCCCGGCGACGGCCACATCCTGGCGCGTGAGGGCGCCGGTTTCGGGGTCGTAGACGGTTCCGCCCTGAATCAGCAGGTCAAACATCCCTTACGCCCCTTTCTTCATAGCCCGGCGCCAGGCGGAAGATGAGTTCCACCTCGACGGGGATGTTATGGTTGGGCATGTTGCGCGTGCCCATCACAGTACGCGCATGGCGGCCGCGTTCCTCCAAGACCTCGGCCATCAGGTCGGAAAAGCCGTCCGCCACGGCGCCGATGTCCTTAAATTCCGCGCCGCAGTTGACCAGCACCAGCGCCCGCACCAGGCCCTGGATGCAGTCCAGCGTGCCGTAGCGCTCCTTGACGGCGCGCAAAAGCGTTTTGGCGCACTCGGCGGCGGCCTGGCGGCCCTGCTCCGGGCTGAGGCCTTCGCCCACGCGCCCGCGGTACAGCGGTTCATAGGTGTTGATGTCCTCCGGCCCATGCCCGGACACAAAGACCAGCCCGCCCGTCTCCCGGATGGGAATGAGCGCTTTGACCTTGGGGTATGCGGGCGCTTCAAAGGCATCCATCACGGCGCATTCCTCACTTTCGCAGGCGGACGATGGCGTCCACGCATACGGGCATGTTGCCCTCCAGCACATACGCGCCCATGGCCGCCCGCGCGTGGCGGCCGCGCTGCCCGAACACCTCGACCATCAGGTCGGAAAAGCCGTTCATCACGGCGGGCATGTCGCAAAAGTCGCCCGCGCTGTTGACCAACCCCAGCGCCTTGACCACGCAGTCCACGCGATCCAGGCTGCCGATGTAAAAACGAATCGTGCGCAGCATGTTCAAAGCGCACAGCCGCGCCGCCTGATACGCTTCCTCGGGCGTGACCTCCGCGCCGACGCGACCCACGTAGACCGGCGCGCCGTTTGCGTCCACCGGGTGATGCGCCGAAAGAAACAGCAAATCCCCCGCGATGACGGCGTCCGCCACGCCCTTGCCGCGCCAGTCCGTTTGCTGCAAGCGGATGCCCAGTTGTTCCATGCGCCTTTCCGTTGCGCCCATGTTTAGGCCTCCTTCCAAAGCCGTACCCGATTTTCCAGCAGGCGGCACGCGGTTTGCGTCTGCTTCAGCGTAAGCATTTGCGGATGAAAGCAAAGCGCGTCCTCCTGCGCGTCGTAGCCCACGAGCAGCCCGTCGTCGCGCAGGGCCTGGCGCAAGGCGCGCGCGTCCATGCCCACGGGCCGCCCCAGCACGCGGGGCGACGCCTGGCCCACCGGCCCCTGCGCCACGATGCGCACCTGCGCAAAGCCGCACCGTTCCATGCAGTCGCGCCCCAGGGCGCATTTTTCCATCAGCGCGGCTTGGCGCTGCGATTCCGGTTCGGAAACGAAGCGCTTGACCGCGGCGTACAGCCCGGCCATGGCCTCCCGCGTCACCTTGGAACCCCGGGCCAGGCCCTCGTTGGGCGCGCCCAGGGCCAATAGGCGCTCCACCCACAGCCGCTTGCCCACGGCCAGGCCGCTATCCTGCGGGCCGGCCAAGCCCTTGCCGCCGCTAAACAGCGCCAAATCCGCGCCCTGGCCCGTGAAGGCCCAGAGGTTTTCCGCCGGGGGCAGCTGCGCCGCCGCATCCACAAACACGGGAATGCCCCGGCGGTGCGCGGCCCGCGCAAGCGCCTCCAGGGACGGGCACAGCGCCGCGCCGTGATAGACAAAGTAGAACAGCGCGGCCGTCTGCCGCGACATGGCCGCTTCCGCCTGCTCCAAGGTCAGGGGGCGGCCCTCCTCGCCGGCCCAGCGAAGCGTGGCGCCGGAGGCGGCAATGCTGCGCATGTAGGCGTTTTTCTGGGGCGCGAGCACCAGCGCCTCCCGGCGGCGGCAGAGGGAAGCGTCCGGCAGGGCGAGAAAGGCGTCCCGGTCGCCTTCGCACAGCGCCGCGGCCGCGCACAGCGTCAGCGCCGAGGCCGCGCCCGAGGACACGTAGGCGGCTTCGTTGCGCGTCAGCCTGGCCAGCGCCTCGCCCGTGTTGCGCTGCATCTGCAAAAGATCCACCCACGCGCCCGAAATTTCCCGCATGGCCTGGTACGCCTCCGGCCCAAGGCAGCTGGCGCCGTTTGAGGTAAAGGTGTCCTCGGCGTTGAGAAAGCGGCGCAGGCCCAGCTCTTCAAAGACGCTCACGCTTGCGCCTCCTTTGTGGCAAAAGGGTTTTCCGTAGTCCAGGAGCGCTCCTGTCGAAGATCCGTATCCTCCGAATAGCTGGCGAACACGTCGGCGCGTTCGGAGGCGGCCGGGGCTTCGCCGCCCGTCACATCCTCGCCCAGCGGCAGGGTTTTCAAGCGCTCCCACGCGCGGCGGGCCGCCTGGCCCAGCGGCAGATGCGCGCAAAGGCAATCGTCCGTCACGGGGTATCCCTGCTCAATCCAGCGCCGCTCCACCTGGCGGTAGGCGTCCTCCAGGCGGTCGTCCACCTTGCCGGGCGCCTCCGCCCCGCCGTCGTCCAAAAGGCCGCGCAGCAGGCTTACGCAGGCTTCCACGCGCGGGCGGTCATACCCGCGGATGAGCTCCACGTAGTCGCGGCTGGGATAGTCCACCAGGTTGGGAATGGTGGCGGCGAAGGTGGAGCCCAAATCGCGCATCCAGGCGCGAAAATCGGTAATTTTGCTATCCGCGCCCGAGACATCCGGGTCGCCGGCGCGCCCCTGGTAGCGGCGCACCACGGTTTCGAGGTAAGAGTTTTCGTCCTCGGCCACCAACTCCTCCAGGCAGTCCAGCAGCGATTCCAGAAGCGCCGCGTGGCGTTCAAACGCCTCGTGAACGGCCGCCGGTTCGCCCTGGGCGCGGGAAAGGAACACCCCGAAAAGGCGCTGGAGGTGAAGGTTGAAAAATTCCGTAATGTACTGGCGCAGAGCGTCGAAAAGATCGCGGCCCACGGCGCGGTTTTCCGCCGCGCCCGGAAGATCGAGCATGGCGTTTACGTAGTCCCGAAGCCCTTGGGCAACCTCCAGCGATTCCGCGGCCGGCACCAGGCGGCGCTGGGTGCGGGTGAGGTAGCAGCGCTTTTGGTAGCGCGCGTGGGAGCTGTCGCTATGGGAATACACGGCGCTGTGCAGGCTGCGCAGCGCCGGCAAAGCGCCTTGGGCCAGGGCCGCCCCGTAACGGCGCAGGGCCGTATCCGCCAGGAAGGACTCCACGTCCACCTGGCGCGGATTCCACGCCAGGGCAAAGAGCAGGTCAAAGAAATGCAGGCTGAAGCCGCATAGCTCCGTGGCGTTGCCAAAGCCTTCGCCATGCTCAACCACGGCCGGGTCGGCAAGCTCTTGGGCCGCCTGAATATGCCGCTCGAAGCAGCCGTGCATGTGATCGTCCCCGCCGAACTCGTTGATGGGCTCCAGGATATAGCGCGCCCGGCGCAGCGGGCCGTATTGGGGATCGCGGTACATGGGCTCGCGGAAGGTGTACACCGATTCCTTGCGGTTGGGCCACAAGTCCAAAAAATACACCTCCGGGGGCAGCGCGTCCACAAAGCGCTCCATGACGCCCGGCATGGTCCAGATGGAGGGAGGGGTGTTGGCGCGCACGCCCCAGCCGTCAAAGAAGAACCGGGCGTCCGGCACGGCCTCGCGGATGCCCTCATAGGTATGCTTGGCAAACAGAAGGTTGATGTTGATGAAATCCTCGATGTCGGTGGCGATGTGGTGCTCCGAAGGCGGCGCGGCCGAAAAATGGCGGCAGGGGCCGTAGGTTTCAATCCACGTTTCCACGGTGGTGCGGATGAGGCGATGGTATAGCGGATCGTCGGGATAGAGGTAGGGCACGATATCCGGCGCGGCAGCGTCGTCCTTGACCCATTCGCAGCCGAAGTACCGCGCGTTGGGGTAGACCTGGCGAAACGCCAGGCTGGTTTCCTGCGGCAGCAGATAGACCATGGTTTCCAGGCCCAGGCGACGCGCATAGGCCGCCGTGTCGCGCAAAACCCGCATGCGCTCCAGGTCGCCGTCGGTGATGGGCTCCGTGGGCACGCCCATCTTCTGAAACACGCGCTTGCGCAGGTAGCTGTTCCAGGTATAGAAGCGGTAGGAGTTGATTTTGTTGCGCGCAAAAAACTCCAGCTCTTCCCGGCGCTCCCGGGCGTTCAAAAACGCCGCGAAGTTATACACCCATTGCCCCACCGTGTGCCGGAAGCGAAACGCCGAGCGCTCCACCCACAGCCCGTCCTCAACCGCCAGATCCGGCTGGGGATCCACAGTATCGCCGTCAAAGTAAAAGCCCACGTGAAAATGCGTTTGCAGCAGATGAAAGACGCTATAGTAGACCGAGCGGTCGTTGGAACCGCTCAAAACCAGCTCGTCGCCGCGCGCAAGGATGGCCACGGCGTCGCGCTCCTGCGCGTCCTGCGACTCCAGGCCCAGCGCGCCGGCATAGCGGCCGACGCCGTCGTGCGTGCCCGGCCGCCCGATGAGAATCGCGCCGCCCGGCGCGGGATAAGCGTCCTGCTCGTAGGTAATCAGCAGGCAAGCCCCGCTGAGCTGACGGACATAGCGCTTCAATTGGTCGGCCGCATGGGTTTCCAACCAGGTGGCCCGGCGGCCCAGCACAATGCGGCTGACCGCTTTGCCGTTTTGCGTGATTTGCATGCTGCACCCCTCCCGGTGATGACGAATCTCTTTTTCTTTGTACGATTCCACAGACGATACCTGGTCAAAGGTAGTGTACCATGCCCGCGGCGGCGGCTCAATCCATAGAACTTGACAACGGATGACGAGATTTTGAGGGGGGGCGGATATTGCAGGGGAGAACGGTTCTCGACCTTTCCTGGGAAACGGGCGCTACCAAAAAGAAGCGGCCGCGCAGACGTAACGCCGCGCGGCTGCTTGAGGCTGTTGAAAATACTTTGGGGAGGTTGGGCGCAAGCCCTTCAGCAACAATCCGACACGCCGCTTATTCCTCCACAAACGAGTGGCTCATGATGTAGAATTCCTCCTGGCTGGGAAGGCGCTTGCGCTCCATCTTCTCCAGCGCGTCGTCAAACGCCAGGGCGTCGGCCTGGGACAGTTGCATCACCGGGCTGTCGTAATATACCCAATGCTTGCCCTGTAACGCTCCCTCCTTGAGCTCCTTGACCAGCATGGCCGAGGGATACCGCCCGTTTTCCAGGCTGACATGTTTCTTGCGGCAGCTCTGAAACCCCCGGCTGACGTAGTTGACCGGGCTGCCGAAAATCACAATCGTATCGTAGCCCATCTCCGCCGCCTTCTCAAAGGAGGCTTCCATCAGCCGCTTGCCGTAGCCCTGGCGCTGGTATTGCGGCAATACGCAGACCGGGCCGAAGGTCAGGATAGGCTTTTCATGGCCCTGCGCGTCCACCAAGCGCGCCTTGGTGTAAAAAATGCTGCCGATCAGCTCCCCATCCCGCTCGATCACCAGCGCCAGCTCCGCAACAAAATCCTCATGCCCGCGCATGATGTGTACCAGGTAATGCTCGAAGCAGCCGGGTTGATAGAGGTTATAAAACGCCTTGCGCGTCATGTCTTCCACGGCGCGGTAGTCCTCCGGCCGTTCTTTGCGGATTTGAATCATCGGGCTTCCTCCGTTCTTCTTCGCGCCCGTTTTTCCGGGCGCCGTTACGATACCACGCAGGCCGCGCGGCGTCAAGAAGGCGCCGGCAACCAAGAATTGCATTTTCCCTTTCCTTTTGCTACAATGGCGCTGAAAAACACGAAGGATGAGGGAAGGGCTGGGGGATGAAAAAGTGTCTTGCGTTTGCGCGCCGGGAAGCCGTGCTGACGGCGGCGGCGGCGCTGGCGCTTCTGTCGGCGGTTTTGGTGCCGCCCGACGCCCAGTATGCGTCCTACATTGACTACAACACGCTGTTGCTGCTCTTTGGGCTCATGGCGGTGATGGCGGGGTTTCAGCAGCAGGGCGCGTTCGCGGCGCTGGGCGGGCGGTTGCTGCGCTACACGGCCACCACGCGCCGCTTGTCGCTGGCGCTGGTGCTGCTGCCGTTTTTTCTGAGCATGCTCGTGACCAACGACGTTGCGCTCATCGCGTTTGTGCCTTTTGCGGTGGCGGTGCTGCGCATGGCCGGCCAGGAGCGCTTGCTGGGGCGGGTGGTGGTCTTGCAAACCCTGGCGGCCAACCTGGGCAGCATGCTCACGCCGGTGGGGAACCCGCAAAACCTGTATTTATTCGCGTGTTCAGGCATGGGCCTGGGGGCGTTTGTGGGGCTGATGCTGCCCTATGTCGCGGCGTCCGGGGCGTTGGTGGCGCTTCTGGCGCTGACGGTGCCCTCCGCGCCGGCGCAGAGCATGCGCGTCAACGCGCGTCTGGGAAGCGCGCGAGCGCTGGCATGCTGCACGGCGGGATTTGCGCTGTGTCTATTGTGCGTGGCGGACGTCTGCGCGCCGGCGGTCGCGGCGGCGCTGATTGCGGCGTTTCTGCTGGCGTTTGACCGGCCGCTGCTCAAGCGCGTGGATTATGGCCTGCTGGCAACGTTCGCGGCGTTTTTCGTGTTTGTGGGCAACATGGGACGCCTGCCGGCCTTGCGGTCTCTCATCGAGTCGCTGCTGGCCGGGCGCGAGATGATCTGGGCGGTGCTGCTCAGCCAGGTCATCAGCAACGTGCCCTGCGCGCTTTTGCTTTCGGGCTTCACCGCCCGCTGGGAGGCGCTGATTGTCGGGTGCAACCTGGGCGGCCTGGGCACGCTGATCGCGTCCATGGCCAGCCTGATTTCCTTTAAGATGGTCGCGCAGACCCAGCCGCAGCAGCGCCGCGCCTACCTCATGCGCTTTACGGCGCTCAACCTTCTGGCCCTGGGCCTATTGCTGGCGCTGGCGTTTGCGCTGGGCCAAGGATAAGGCTTGTTTAGAAATCTTCATGCTGGAACGCGGCGTAAGCGGCGTTGAGCAGGCATTTGTGCATGCGCGCGCGCTCCTGGCGGTCGTGCGCGGCGGCGCGGCCGTTCATCAGCAGGACGACGAAAAAGCCGTCATCCGGGCTTACCGCCAACAGCGATCCGCTCATGGCGTCAATCAGCCCGTATCCGTCGCTGGGCCACAGATGCCCCAAGAACGGATCGGCGCGCTTGGTGATGCGCAGGCCGTAGCCCCTTGCCTCGTTCATGCCGCGCGTGCGCTCGGTGGTGGCCAGGTGGACGGCCCGGTAGGAAAACACCACGCCGTCCTCGTTGCGCCCGTCGCCCGCCAGCATGGAGGCAAAGCGAATGGCATCCTCCAGGTCGGTAAACAGCCCGGCATGCCCCGCCACCCCATGCAAAAACCGGGCGTTGCCGTCCACCGGCTGACCGGCCTGCCACTCCTCGCTTTCGCTGTGCATGGCGGCGGGGGCCACGTCGTCGCCGGCAGGCAGGTAGCCCGTGCGCAGCATGCCCAAAGGCGAGGTTACAAACCGCTTGACCGCCTCATCCAGCGGCATGCCGAACACCCGCTCCAGCAAGAAGCCCAGCAGGATAAACCCCATGTCCGACGGCCTTACCTTCGCGCCCGGCGAGCCGCTCAGCGGATGCTTGAGCAGCGCCGAAAGCGCGTCGCGGTCGCTTTCGGCCTCCTGCGGCAACAAAAAATGCGGCGTCATGCCCGAGGTATGCGTCAGCAGGTTCAAAATGGTGATGCCCTGCTTGTCCGGCGGCACGTCCGAAAGCCACATCCCGATGGGATCGTCCAGGCTGATCCTCCCGCGCTCCAGCGCGCACAGGCACAGCGGCACCGTGGCCATTACCTGGGTGAGCGAACCCACGTCGTAGCGCGTGGTATGGGTCACTTCCCATTGGCCGTCGTGGACCAAGGAGCCGTGAACGCCCGTATACAGCACCCGCGCGCCCTGCCCGGCCGCCATTGCGCAGCCCGGAAACGCGCCCTGCGCGATGCCGCCGAGCAGCAGCTCGTCCACCGCTTTCCACATAAGGATCCCCTCCTCCGCCCGCCCGGTACGCCCGGTACGGATTCCTCCGTTTCCATTATAGCACACCTTTGCGCCAGGGCAAGCCTTGACACCCGCAAAAGCATCAAGTACAATCAAGCGGCAGGGAGGAGGAAGCGGCCATGGAGCCATTGGTAAGCATCTGCTGCGCGACGTACAACCACGCGCCGTACCTGGCCGCGGCGCTGGAGAGCTTTTTGGCCCAGAAAACCGATTTCCCGGTGGAAATCCTCGTCCACGACGACGCCTCCACCGACGGCACGGACGCCATTTTGCGCGACTATGCGCAGCGCTACCCTAAGCTTATCCATCCCCTGTTTGAAACCCGCAACCAGTATTCCCAGGGCGTTCCCATCGACCCCACCTTCAATTATCCCCGCGCGCGGGGCGCGTATATCGCCCTGTGCGAAGGCGACGACTGGTGGACCGATCCCCACAAGCTACAGCGCCAGGCCGACTACATGCGCGCCCACCCGGAATGCACCTTTTTGTTCACCAACGGGGACGTCTGCACCGTGCCCGGCGACGCGCCCGAGCGCCCGTTTCTGCCCTGGCCGGGCCAGGACTGTCCCTTCGACCCTACGCGGGATCGCGCGCTTAACCTGGCGGACATGTGCGGGCTGAACTTTGCGCCCACGGCGTCGTTTTTCTTTCGCCGAAGCGCGCTGGACGCCCTGCCCGACGCCTTTTGGCAAAAGCGCTGCGCCCACGGCGACCTCAAGCTGCGCCTGTTTCTGACCGCGGCCGGCGCGGGCGGCTACCTGGCGGCGCGCACCTGCATGTACCGCCAAAACGTGCAAAGCGGCGCCATGAGCCTTTGGGCGCGGCAAAGCGGCCGCGCCGCCGCCGAGCGCGCCCGCAGCGCGGCCGACATGCTCCTGGACGTGGACGCCTTTTCTCAAGGCCGCTATCATGAAGCCGTGTCCCGCATGCGCGACTGGTACCTTTACGTCCAGCTCGTCAGCGACCCCGGCGCCAACTTCCGCAGCGACCCCGACCTTCTTCGCCTCTACCGCTCGCTCAGCCCCACGCGCCGCCTCAAACACCGTCTCAAACGCCTGCTCGTTCCCCTGAGGGAAGCAACGCTCGTAGGAAGGAACCGCCATGCGAATCAACGTCACCCGTAGCTCCCTGCCGGATTTTGAGGAATACTGCCGCGAAATCCGCGATTTGTGGGATACCCATTGGCTGACCAACAACGGCGAAAAGCTCCTGGCGCTTCAGGCCCGGTTGCAGGATTGGCTGCAATCCCCCGTGGCGCTGCTGACCAACGGACACCTGGCGCTGGAAGCCCTGCTGGAAACCCTGGAGCCGGGCGGTGAAATCGTCACCACGCCCTTTACCTTTGCCTCCACCACGCACGCCATCGTGCGCAAGGGCTTCACGCCCGTCTTTGGCGACATCCGCCCCGATGACTACACCCTGGATCCCGACGGCCTCGAAGCGCTGATTACGCCGCGCACGCGCGCCATCGTGCCCGTGCACGTCTACGGCCGCCTGTGCGACGACCGCGCCATTGACCGCGTCGCAAAGCGCCACGGCCTGCCGGTGTTCTACGACGCCGCCCACGCCTTCGGCGTGACGCGGGAGGGCGTATCGGCGGCGCTCTTGGGCGACGCGGCCATGTTCAGCTTTCACGCCACAAAGGTCTTTCACACCATCGAGGGCGGCGCGGTGGCCACGCGCGACCCGGCGCTGCTTCAAAAGCTGGAGCTGGCGCGCAACTACGGCATCACCGGCCCGGAGGACGTGGTGTGCGTGGGCGGCAACGCCAAGATGAACGAGTTTCAGGCCGCCATGGGGCTTTGCAACCTGCGCCGCCTGCCGCACGACATCGCCTGCCGCCGCCGCGTACACGAGCGCTATATGGAGCTGCTGGCCGGCGTGAAGGGGCTTTCGATACCTTCGCCCCAGCCCGGCGTGCAGAGCAACTACGCCTATTTCCCCGTGGTCTTTGACCAAGGCCGCGCCGTGCGCGACCGCGTCTGCGCGGCGCTTGCGCGCAAAGAGGTTTACGCGCGCAAGTACTTCTACCCCCTTGTGACGGATTTTGCCTGCTACCGCGAGCGGTTTGACTCCTCGTTGACGCCGGTGGCGCGCCGGGTGTCCGACGGCGTGCTCACCCTGCCCATCTACCCCGAGCTGGAGGAGGCGGACGTGCGCCTCATCAGCGGCGTGCTGCGGGAGGAGCTGGAACGGTGAGCGGCGAACGCGGCCGCAAGGCCGCCTCGTCGATGCTGTTCAAGCTGACCGAAAGCGTGCTCACCCAGGGCGTTTCCTTCTGCGTGAGCATCGTGCTGGCGCGGCTGCTCAGCCCCGACGACTATGGCGTGCTCACCATTCTCATGGTCTTTATCGCCCTTTCGCAGGTCTTTGTGCAAAGCGGCCTGAACACCGCGCTCATCCAGCGCCGCGACGTGGACGAACGCGACCTGAGCTCCGCTTTCTACCTCAGCCTCCTGGCCGCCGCCGCGCTGTATGCGCTGCTGTTTTTCCTGGCTCCGTCCATCGGCGCGTTTTACAATATGCCGCAGCTGGCGCCGGTGCTTCGAGTTTTGGCGCTCATCCTGTTCCCCGGCGCGTTTTTGTGCGTGCAAAACGCGGTGGTGGCGCGGCAGATGGCGTTTCGCACGCTCATGCTCAGCAGCCTTGCTTCCACCGTGCTCTCCGGCGCGGTGGGCGTGGGCATGGCCGCTATGGGCCTGGGCTATTGGGCGCTGGTGGGGCAGCGGCTGGTCAGCCAGGCGGCGTTGACGACGCTGCTGCTGTGGCGCGTGCGCTGGCGCCCCCGGCGCGTGTTTTCCTGGGAGCGCGCGCGGGGGCTGGTGGGCTTTGGCTGGAAGCTGCTGCTGTCCAGCCTTTTGGAGACCGGCTACAACAACCTGCGCAGCGCGGTCATCGGCAAAAAATTCGACGCCGCGACCCTGGGCTATTACGACCGGGGCCGCCAGTTCCCCGAGCTGGTGATGAACGCGGTCAACGGCTCCATCCAGGGCGTCATGCTGCCGGTGCTTTCGGAGGCGCAGGACGAACCGCTGCGCCTCAAGGCGGTGATGCGCCGCTGCGTAAGGGTCAGCAGCTTTTTGGTGTTGCCCATGATGGCGGGGCTGGCGGCGGTCAGCGAACCGCTGGTGCGCCTGCTTTTGAGCGACAAATGGCTGCCCTGTGTGCCGTTTTTGCAAATCCTGTGCCTGGATTATGCGTTTTACCCCATTCACACCGCCAACCTCCAAGCGCTCAACGCCATGGGGCGAAGCGACGTATTTTTGCGGCTGGAGCTGGTCAAAAAGAGCTACGGGCTGGTGATTTTGGCCGTGACGGTGCTGTGTTTTCACACCGTGGAGGCCGTGGCCTGGGGCGGCGTTGTCAGCACGCTGCTGGCGGCCTTCGTCAACGCCTGGCCCAACCGCCGGCTTTTGGGCTACGGCTACCTGGAGCAGATGCGCGACCTGCTGCCGCCGCTGGCGCTGTCGGCGGCGATGTACGCGGCGGTTCGCGCGGCGGGGCTTTTGCCTCTGTCGGATCTGCCGCTGCTTTTGGCGCAGGTGGCCGTGGGCGTGGCGGTATACGCGGCGCTGGCCTATGCGTTTGGGCTGGAAAGCCTGCGCTATCTAACGCAAATGCTGCGCGCGACGCTGAGCCAGCGCCGCGCGCCCTGAAACCGGAGGCGAGGGAAGCATGGTGCTATTGACGGCGGTGGGGTCGGCGTCGGCGGCTTGCGCGCTGGAAAGCCTGCGCGCGCAGGGCTGGCGGGTGATCGGCTGCGACATTTATCCGCAGGCGTGGAACGACGTATCCTGCCGGGTGGACGCTTTTTTCCAGGCGCCGCGGGCGGCGGACGATGCGGAGGCGTACGGGCAATGGCTGGCGTCGGTGGTGCGGCGGGAGGGCGTCCAAGCCGTGATGCCGCTGACCGACCCCGAGGTGGACGCGCTGTGCGGGCAGCGGGAGCGTTTTGCGGCGCTGGGCTGCGCGCTTGTCATGCCGCCGGACGCCGCCGCGCGCCTGTGCCGGGACAAGCTGGCCATGGCGCGGCGGCTGGAAGCGTGCGGCGCCTGTCAAGTGATCCCCACCTTTGAGGCGCAGGCGTACCAGCCGACGGCCTATCCCGTCCTGCTCAAGCCGCGCAGCGGCCGCAGCAGCCAGCGTCAAACCCTGGCGCGCACGCCCGAGGCGTACCGCGCCGCGCTGTCGCAGAACGAGGATCTCATTGCCCAGCCCTATGTGGAGGGCGGCCTATTTACCGTGGATGTCGCCCGCGACGCGCAAGGCAACGTACAGGCCCTGGCCCGCCAAGAATACCTGCGCACTACCAACGGCCTGGGCGTGACGGTGCGCACCTTTCCCGGGCACGCGCTGGAGGCGGTCTGCGCGCGCATCGCGGCGTGCGCCGGCATCGTGGGCGTGGTGAACATGGAATTCATCGAGCGCGGCGGCGTCTACTGGTTTTTGGAGGTCAACCCGCGCTTGTCCGGCGGCGTGGGCTTCAGCGCGGCGGCCGGGGTGGATTTTCCCGCCCTGGCGATGGAATGCGCCTTGGGCCGCCCCCTTCCCGCGCCTTCCCCCGCCCGGGCGCTGACCATGACCCGCCGCGTGCAGCCCGTCGTCACGCAAATCCATTCCCACGACTGCAACGAATAAGGAGGCGCGACGCGCATGGACCGTCTGATCGTGCTGGGCACGGGCAACGCTACCGTGACCCATTGCTACAACACCTGTTTTCTTCTCTCCACCGACCAAGGCCCCATCCTGTGCGACGCGGGCGGCGGCAACGGCATTCTGGTTCAGCTCGAACGCGCGGGCGTGCCGCTTTGCGACATTCATCACCTCATCCTCACCCACGCCCACAGCGATCACGTGCTGGGCGCGGTGTGGATTTTGCGCCTGATCGCCACGCGCATGAATCAGGGGCGCTACGAAGGCGAGCTGCACATCCATTGCCATCCCCAGGTGCAGCGCGGCTTGGTGGCGATGGCCCGCTTCACCCTGCAAAAAAAGATGACCGACCACATCGGCCGGCGCATACTGTTTGACGACGTTTCGGACGGCTGCGTACACACGCTGGCCGGGCGGGAGGTCACGTTTTTTGACATTCGCTCCACCAAGATGCTGCAATACGGCTTTTCGATGCCGCTGGCCAGCGGCGGGCGGCTGTGCTGCCTGGGCGACGAGCCCTACAACCCCGACTGCGAAAGCCATGTGGCCGGGGCGTCGTGGCTGCTGAGCGAAGCGTTCTGTCTTTACGGCGACCGGGAGCGCTTTAAGCCCTACGAAAAGCACCACAGCACAGTCAAGGACGCTTGCGAACTGGCCCAGCGCCTGGGCGTGAAGCACCTGGTGCTGTGGCACACGGAAGATTCGGACATTGCCCGGCGCAAGGAGCGCTACACGCAGGAAGGGCGCGCCTATTACAGCGGCGACCTGCACGTGCCTAACGATCTGGAGACGATTGCGCTGGCGTAGGGGCGGCTTCCCTAGCGTCCCGGGCCAGTCCTGTCAGCAGGGTGCTGAGCCTCCGGGGGACGGGCACGCCGCACAGGGCCAGGCTTTCCAGCAGGGACAGCGCCTCGCCGCCGATGTAAAACCACGCCGCCGCCGCGTAGAACATGGCGTTGCCTTCATTGACAAAGGCGTCCAGCAGGCGGCACAGGCCCACCACCAACAGCGACAGCGCCTTTTTGAGCAAGCCCTCGACCGCGGCGGCGCCGGGCGTCCGGGGGCCTTTATGAAGCAGGGCGGCGGCCAGGGACGCGGCGTACTGCGCCGCCATGACCGCTCCCAGCAGCAGCGTCAGGCCGCTGCCGCCGCCCGTCATGCCGCAAAAAAAGCCCACCACCGCCGCCCCGCCTTTGAGCAGCAGGTCGTGCGTCTGGGCCAAAAATTCACGCATGGCCGTCCCTCCCCTCGCAGGGGAGGATATGCCGGCGTGCGGGGCGCTATTCGTCGCCCTTTTTGCCTTCGGTGAGAAGCTTGTTGAGCTCGTCCATGAAGCTGCTGACGTCCGTGAACTGGCGGTACACCGACGCAAAGCGCACGTAGGCGACTTCGTCGAGGCGCTTAAGCTCCTCCATGACGGCTTCGCCAATCTGACGGGAGCTGATTTCGTCCTCGCCCAGGGAGTGAACCATCTTTTCCACCTTTTCCACGATGGCATCAATGTCCTTGACGCTCACGGGGCGTTTTTGGCAGGCGTGCATCAGCCCGGACTTGATTTTTTCGGGGCTGAAAGGCTCGCGCCGGAGGTCTTTTTTGACCACCATGACGGGCGAAGTCTCGATTTTTTCATACGTGGTAAAACGCCGTCCGCAGCGCAGGCATTCGCGCCGGCGGCGGATGGACGTGCCTTCCTCGGTGGGCCTGGAATCAATGACACGGCTATCCAAATAGCCGCAATACTGGCATCTCATGCGCGCTCCGCCCCTTCAGCGGCCCGCGGGCC
This sequence comes from Candidatus Limiplasma stercoravium, assembly GCA_018715175.1. Classification (GTDB taxonomy): domain Bacteria; phylum Bacillota; class Clostridia; order Christensenellales; family Aristaeellaceae; genus Limiplasma; species Limiplasma stercoravium. Next base: position 21,708 of record DVME01000131.1, on the reverse strand, counting down.
GCTTTTTGGGCTCATTATAACAAGTTTTGAGCGCGCTGGCAAGGCGCAAATCACGCATGCCATTCGCCGCATTCGCCCTGGGCGCGCACGCTGACGAGGATCACGTCGTCGCCAATGCGCTGAATATCGCCCCATGGGATGACCAGGCCGCATTTCTCTCCCTTGAGGCTTTGCAGAAACGACGTTTCCGCCGGCACCACCAGGGCCGTCACCCGGCTGTCCGCCACGCAGAACTCGATGTCCATCACGCGGCCCAGGCGCTTGCCGCCGCATACGTCTATGACCTCTTTGGTGCGCAGCTCGGCCAAAGTCAACCGCATCCCTCCCTGCCTCCGCCGGTTGTGGGGGAGTCAGCATCAGGATATGCCGCAAAGCGCGGCATGTTGCCCCTTAACCCACGGGCTGCACCGCCGGTTCGCTCGGAAGCTCCTGCGCCGGCTGGGAAGCGTCCGGCGCGGGCTGCACGGCCTCGGGCGCGGGTTCCGGCAGCGCTTGCGCCGCGGGCGCCTCGGCCTCCGTGGGCAGGGGGGTGTCCTGCGGCTGGGAGGTGGGCGACGGCGTAATATCCACCCAGCCCGCGTAATCCGGCATGCCGTACGCCTCGTAGGGATCCACCGTTACATCCGCCCAGGCGTCCGACGGGGCGTCCTGCGCGCTTCGGTTTTCCCACCACAGATCCAGCTGGCTCCCAAGGGCGTTCAGGTCGTACCAAAAGCCGTTCAGCCCCGCCGGATCATAGGTTACGCTCATGGGCATGTAGATCAGCGCGCTGGAGGCGCCCGTTACGTCCACCCATTCCCCCGGCACGTACGCCGGCTGCGAGGACAGCCCGCCCGAGGTCAGGTTTGCGCAGCGCGTGATCACGTACAGCGACGCCGAATGCACCTCCACGTTGGCCTGCGCAAAAAACACCGGCTGCACGCACAGCTGGTCGCCGTGCATGTACACCTGTGCCTGTCCGATGACGTATTGGTTGCTGGCGCACAGATCCAGGGTCATCATGCCGTTTTGCCTAAGCCAGTCCAAATCCACCATGGTTCCCATGAGCCAGTCCGCGCTCAGCGCCGCGTCCAAATCCGACAGGCGCACGCCGTAGGTACACGCGCTGTTGTACATCAGCCGCGCCTGAGCGTGCATGAAGGGCATGGCGTACACATAGTCCGCCACGTACAGCGTGACCAGGTAGGGAACGGTGCGGTTGTCCAAAAAAGGCAGGTAGATGACCCCGCTGTCGAACGTTCCGCCTTGGTAACCGTAGTCCTTGTCAAACAAAAGCGTTTGCGTGTCCATCTGAAACAGCGTCAGCCGCACCGGTACGGCCAGCTCGGTGGAATCGCTGATGTACTTGCGCACCCGCACGCCCTGCGCGCTCGCCGTTAAATGCAGCGCCACATATTCGTCGCTGTTGAGGCTGTTCATATCCAGGGTGTCCACGTCGATGACAAAGCAGTCCTCGCCCAACGCCATCGCCATATGGGTGCACAGCATGACCACCATCAGCGCCATCAGCCAGATTTTCCGAAGTTTCATGCCGGTTTCATCCCTCTTTTCCAAAACGGGCTATCGCACCGTTCATCTATGTCAACGCTTTAGTCTACCATTTTCATGCATCGAATGTACGTCAATTTTCTGAAAAGACTTTTCGGGTTTTTCTTTTGTTCGTAACAAATTCGTAATAAGCTCTTTACTTTTGCAAAACCATTTGCTATACTTTGGATGGCGATGGGATTTCAACCATCGCAATCTGCGAGTACCATTGGGGAGGAACGGTTGTACATGAAAGCCTCTTTGCGCATCGCCCTCACCAAGGCGATCTCTCTGGCGGCGCTGCTGGCGGTGCTATGCACGCCTTTGACGCCCGCAATGGCCGCCACCACCTACGAAACCCTGGAGTACGGCTCGCGCGGCTCGGACGTGCTGGCCATGCAGCAGGCGCTGGTTTCGCTGGGGTTTGACACCAACGGTGTGGACGGCAAGTTTGGCCGTGGAACCCAAACCGCCGTGACCGCCTACCAGAAGTCCCGCGGCTTGGAGGCCGACGGCAAGGCCGGCACCCTAACGCTGACCCAGCTGTATTCCGAAGCCACCGGCAGCGGCTCCACCACGGTATCCACTTCCACCAACCCCAACACCCTCAAGTACGGCGACAGCGGCACCCGCGTGCGCGAGCTGCAAACCAAGCTGGTGGCCCTGGGCTACAACACCAACGGCGTGGACGGCAAGTTCGGCGCGGGCACGCAACGGGCGGTCATATCCTTTCAACGGGACTGCGGGCTGACCGCCGACGGCCTGGCGGGTACGCAAACCCTGGAAAAGTTGGACCAGAAGTACAACGCCGGCGGCTCGTCCAGCTCGTCGGGGACATCGTCGTCCACCGGGTACAGCCGCACCCTGCGCAAGGGCTACACCGGCTCGGACGTGACCTCCGTGCAGACGCGCCTCAAGGAACTGGGCTACTACACCAAGAGCATTGACGGCGTGTACGGCACCGGCTCCATCGCGGCGGTGGAGGCGTTCCAGCGCAACAACGGCTTGACCGTGGACGGACTGGCCGGCCAAAAGACGTTTGAAAAGCTGTTTTCCTCCTCCGCGGTGGCCGCGGGCAGCAGCAGCTCGTCGTCGGGGAGCACGTCGTCGTCCTCGGGCACGTACGTCAAGCTGCAATCCGGCGACAAGGGCACCGCGGTGCGCGAGCTTCAGCAGGCCCTTCGCAACCTGGGCTACAGCGTGACGGTGGACGGATCCTACGGGCCCAACACCGTCGCGGCGGTGAAGTCCTTCCAGCAAAGCAACGGCCTGGACGATGACGGCATCGCCGGCGCCAAGACGCAAACCGCCCTCTATGGCGGCAGCGCCAAGGGCCCCTCCAGCTCGTCGTCGGGTTCGTCCGGATCCTCCGGCTCGTCGTCCAGCGGTTCCGTCACAGCGCCCAACGGCGCCCAAATACAGCTCCTGCATTGGTTTGACAACGTGAAACCCACCATCAAAAACGGCGACCATCTCATCGCCTACGACCCGGAAACGGGCATCAGCTGGACCCTGTACGTAATGAGCCGCGGCAACCATGCCGACGTGGAACCCCTGACCGCCGCAGACACCGCAGCCATGTTTGAAGCCTTCGGCGGCAAGGAATCCTGGGGCCCCAAGGTGGTCTATGTCAAGCTTCCGGACGGACGCTGGTCCATCGCCGCCACGCACAACGTGGCCCACGGCAGCCAGGTGATCTCCGGCAACAACTTTGACGGCCAAAACTGCGTCCACTTCCTGCGCGACCTGGACGAGTGCGCCCGCAATGACCCCGACTACGGCATGCAAAACCAGGAGGCCATCCGCAAGGCCTGGAAACAGCTGACCGGCATTACCGTCAACTGACGTTCCTTCTCTTTCCTGCGGGAAGCGCTGCGGCGCTTCCCGCTTTTTGCGCGCGCCGTATTGCAAAAGCCCGGCGGGTATGCTATCCTGCCATCAGACAAGCCCTCGCGCATCACATATGAAAAGGATGGGAACGGATCATGGATCGCACCACCGCGCGCCGCCTGGCTACCGAGTTGGTTCACCGCATGACCGTGGAGGAACGCGCCTCCCAACTTCGCTACGACGCCCCGGCCATTGAGCGCCTGGGCCTTCCGGCTTACAACTGGTGGAACGAAGCGCTTCACGGCGTCGCCCGCGCAGGCACGGCCACGGTGTTTCCCCAGGCCATCGGCCTGGCGGCTACGTTTGACCCCGCGTTTCACCAGCGCCTAGGCGACGCGGTGGCCACCGAAGCGCGCGCCAAATACAACGCTCAAAGCGCCTTGGGCGACCGCGACATCTACAAGGGCCTGAGCATGTGGTCCCCCAACATCAACATTTTCCGCGATCCGCGCTGGGGCCGCGGCCAGGAAACCTACGGCGAGGATCCCTTCCTGAGCGCGCAAATGGGCTGCGCTTACGTGCGCGGGCTTCAGGGCGACGGCGAATACCTCAAAACCGCCGCCTGCGCCAAGCATTTCGCCGTTCATTCCGGGCCCGAGGCCACCCGTCATGAGTTCGACGCGCGCGTTACGCCCAAGGACCTGCGCGAAACCTATCTGCCCGCGTTTGAAGCCCTGGTGCGCGACGCCAAGGTGGAAAGCGTGATGGGCGCCTACAACCGCGTCAACGGCGAGCCTTCCTGCGCCAGCCCCACGCTGCTGCGGGACATCCTGCGCGGCGAATGGGGCTTTGAAGGCCATGTGGTCAGCGATTGCTGGGCCATCGCGGATTTTCATATGTTCCACCACGTTACCGACACCGCCCCCCAAAGCGCGGCCCTGGCGCTCAACAACGGCTGCGACCTCAACTGCGGCGAAACCTATTTGTACCTTCTGGCCGCGCTACAGGAAGGCCTGGTGACGGAGGAAGCCATCACCCAGGCCGCCATTCGCGTGCTGACCACGCGCTATCTGCTGGGCCTCGTCAGCGACGGCTGCGCCTACGACCGCATCTCGCCGGACGAAAACGATTCCGACGCCCACGACGCCCTGGCGCTGGCCGCCGCGGAAAAAAGCATGGTGCTGCTCAAAAACGACGGCCTCCTGCCCCTGGATCCAGACCGGCTGGAAAGCGTGGCGGTCATCGGCCCCAATGCCGACAGCATCCCTTGCCTGGAAGGAAACTACAACGGCACCTCCTCGCGCTACGTCACCTTCCTTGCGGGCATCCGCCAGGCCCTGCAAGGTCGCGCGCGGGTGTTTTACGCCAAGGGCTGCGAGCTTTGCAAAGACCGCCTGACCCACCTGGCCCAAAGCGGCGACCGCATGGCCGAAGCGGTGGCCGCGGCACGGCGCGCCGACGTGAGCATCCTTTGCCTGGGCCTGGACGCCACCCTGGAAGGCGAGCAGGGCGACGCCGGCAACGAGTACTACTCCGGCGACAAGCCCGACCTGGAATTGCCCGCGCCGCAGCGCCGGCTGTTGGAAGCGGTGCTGGCCGTGGGCAAGCCGGTTGTCGTGGTGTGCGCCACGGGCAGCGCGGTGCGCGTGGAGGATGGAAACGCCATATTGCAAGCATGGTATCCGGGACAGGCGGGCGGCACGGCCGCGGCGAACCTGATTTTCGGCCGCGCCAACCCCAGCGGCAAGCTGCCCGTAACCTTTTACCGCAGCGCGGACGACCTGCCGCCCTTTGAGGACTACGCCATGCGCAACCGCACCTACCGTTATTTTGAAGGCGAGCCGCTCTACCCCTTCGGCTACGGGCTCAGCTATACCCGCTACGTCTATTCGCACGCCTCCTACCGCGACGGAACGCTCAGCGTGACCGTGCAAAACGCCGGCTCCGTGGCCGGCGAGGAAATCGTGCAGGCGTACCTCAAAGACCTCGACTCGCCCCTGGCGGTGCGCAACCATAGCCTGTGCGCCATCCAGCGCGTGCCTCTGGCGCCCGGCGAAAGCCGGCGCGTTACCCTGCCCATCGCCCCCGACGCCTTTTCCTGCGTCCTGGAGGACGGCTCCCGCGCGGTCACGGGGCGCCGGTTCACCCTTTGGGTGGGCGGCAGCCAGCCGGACGAGCGCAGCGCGGCGCTCACGGGCGCCCGGCCGCTTCGGGTGGAAGTTGAGCTATAACAGCGGTTTTTACCCCTTGTGATAAATCCGCTCTCCACGGCGCATAATGTCATTGGAGGCAGTTGCTCCGGGAAGGAAGAGGCGGATGAAACAGACGGTCGTCATTTTGTCGGCGCTGGTGGCGGCGCTTTTGGCGTTTACGGCATTGCTGGCCTTCAGCAGCGCGGAACAGGCGCGGGTGCTTGAATCGCGCGACGGACAAATCCTACAGCTCAAAAAAAGCGTCAGCGAAGCGAACGATTCGTCGCAGGCGCATTTTGCGCGCGCGGAGGAATTGGCCGCGCAGCTTTCGCAAGCGCGGCAGGCGTGCGACGGCCTCAAAGAATCCTTGGCCGCGGCGGACGCGCAGGCGCTGGCGGATGCCGAGGCGCTGGAGGCGCTGGAGCAGGCGCACGCCGGTCTGAGCCTCAGCGCAGCCGAATGGGAGCGGCAGGCGGAGGCATACGAAGCGCAGCTCAACGAAGCCCTTGGGGAGCTGGCCGCGCAGCAGGAAACGGAGGCGGAGCTCAGGGCGGCTTTGGCGCAGGCCCAGGCCGATGGCGACGCGCTGCGGCTTGCGCTGAACGAGGCGGCCTTCGCCGCCCTGCAAACCGCCGCGCCCAGCCCCACGCCTGCGCCGGCCGCGACGGAATGGCCCAAGCCGGCAGGCTGTTTTTCGTCGCCCAGCCCTTGGTAAGGGTTCATTCCCGCGTCAGGCTGACCACGTTTTCCACGCCGCCGGCATAACAAAACAAATCCACCGGCTGGCAGCGTTGCAGTCGGTAGCCGCCCGCGGTCAGAAGGGCGATGTCGCGCGCCTGCGTGGGCACATGGCAGCTGACGTACACCACGCGCCTGGGCCGGGCCGCCAGCACCGCGCCGATGACAGGCGGCTCCACGCCCTTGCGGGGCGGATCCAGCACCATGACATCCGGGCGCAAGCCGTTTTCGATCAGCCGCGGCAAAACCGTCTCCACCGCGCCGACGTAAAACTCCGCGTTTTTGACACCGTTGAGGGCGGCGTTGCGGCGAGCGCCTTCCACCGCCTGGGGCACGATCTCAATGCCGACCACGCGGCGCGCCCGGCCCGCCATGCACAGCGCGATGGTGCCCGCGCCCGCGTAGGCGTCTACCACGCAGTCGCCCGGCTCAAGGGCGGCAAAGTCCAGGACCGTTTCGTAAAGCCGCTCGGTCTGCGCGGGGTTGACCTGAAAAAAGGACAGCGGGGGGATTTCAAATCGCAGGCCCAACAGCGTTTCGCTCAGGGCATCCCGGCCGTACAGCCTGCGGCTGGAGCGGCCCAGAATCACGTTGCCCCGCTCCGGCTGGGGGCTGAGGTGCAGCGCGCAAAAGCCCGCAACCTGCGCCTTGAGCGCCCGAACCAGCGCCTCGGCATGGGGAAGCTCGTCGCGTGACGCCGTCAGCACCACCATCAGGCTGCCGTCGCGCGAGGCGCGCGTGACCACATGGCGCAAAAGCCCTTGACCGGTTCGCTCGTCGTAGGGCGGCACCCGATACGCGCGCATCCAGCCGCGCACGGCGTCTATAACGCCCTCCAGCCCCGGCATAGCCACCGGGCAGTCTTGGATGGGCACGATGTCGTGGCTGTGGCGGCGATAAAAGCCCAATATTGGTTCTTCGGCCGTGCCGCCCACCGGCAGGGCCGTTTTGTTGCGGCAGCGCCAGGGATCCGCCGCGCCCAGAACCGGCGGCACATCCGCTTCTTCCAGCGCCAGGCCGCCCACGCGCCGCAGGCAGTCCAGCACCTGCTCGCGCTTGGCCGCGAGCGTGGCGGCGTAGGTCATGTGCTGGCCGCTGCAACCCCCGCATTTGGCGTAGACCGGGCAGCGCGGCTGCGCGCGATCCGGCGACGCATCCCGCGCGCCCATCCACTTGCCAAACGCATAGCGCGCCTGCGCTTTGACGACGAGCACGTCCGTAAGCTCCCCGGGCAGCGCGCCGGGCACGAACACCGCCATGCCCTCATGACGGCACACGCCCTCCAGCTCGCTGCCCAAGCGCTCGCAGCGCATGAGCAGCCGCTGGTTTTTGACAAGCGCGCTCATGCGTTTCCTCCGGGAAGGGTCGCGCGGCGCTCCAACCACAATTCCATCAGCGCCAGGGCCAGGGCGCCTTCCACCACCGGCACGGCGCGCACGGCCACGCAGGGATCATGGCGCCCGCGCACGCTCAACGCCGCGGGCTCCATGCGGCTGAGGCTGACGGTGCGCTGCTCCAGGCTGATGGAGGGCGTGGGCCGAAACGCCACGCGCGCCAACACCGGCATGCCGTTTGTCAGCCCGCCCAGCAATCCGCCCGCGCTGTTGCGCGTCGTCACCACGCGGCCGTCGACCACGTCATAGGGATCGTTGTAGGCGCTTGCGCGCATGCGCGCGGCGGCAAAACCCGCGCCGAACGCCACGCCCTTGACCGCCGGAATGCTGAACAGCTGCGCGGCGGCAACCGCTTCCACGCCTTCAAAGTACGGCGCTCCCCAGCCCGCCGGCATCCCCACCGCCGCCACTTCCACCTCGCCGCCCAGGGAATCCCCCTGAGCGCGGGCCTCCACGATGGCCTGGTACATCCGCTCGCCGGCCTTGGCGTCCAGCGTGGGCACGGGAAGCGCGCGGCAGGCTTCCAAAGCGTCCATGTCGGGCGCAAGCGCGTCCAAAGGCCGGTCGCTTTCCTCCCCCACCGACAGCACATGCGCCGCCACGCGCACCCCCTGCCCGCGCAGGCATTCCAGCGCCACCGCCCCGGCAAAGGCGTGGGGCAGGGTGAGGCGGCCGCTGTGATGCCCGCCGCCGTCAAGGTCGTCATGCCCGGCGCTGCGCACCCAGGCCGGATAGTCCGCGTGCCCAGGGCGGGGACGATCCGGCAAAAACGCATAGTCCGAGGAATGGGTGTTGGCGTTTTCAAACACGGCGCACAGCGGTTGCCCGGTAGTGACGCCGTGCTTGAGGCCGCTGAGCACGCGCGGCTCGTCGGCTTCGCGCCGCGGCGTGGCAATGGCGCTGCCCGCGGCCGCGCGGCGGCGCAGGTGGGCGCGAACGGCTTCCATGTCCAGGCGCAGGCCGGCCGGCAAGCCGTCCAATACCACGCCCACCGCCGGGCCGTGGCTTTCTCCGAAAATCTGCACGCTCAACAACCGACCGATTCGGCTGCTCACAGGGCAATCCCTCCCAGCTGACGGTAAGTCCCGGCAAAGCCGGGCCAGGATTTGGAAATGCATTCCGCCCCCGATACCGCAATGGGCCCGTCTGCGGCGCACGCGGCGGCGGCCAGCAGCATGACCACGCGATGGTCGCCGCGCGCGTCGGCTTCAAAACCGCCCCGCAAGCGCGTCGGGCCTTCGATTGTCAGCGTGTCCTCCTGCGCGCTCACCCGCGCGCCCAGGCGCGTAAGCAATTCCGACGTGGCGCTGAGGCGGTCGCACTCCTTGATGCGCAGACGTCCTACGCCCCTGAGCACGCTGCGTCCCCGCGCCTGGGTGAGCGCCAGGGCCAGGATGGGCGCAATGTCGGGGATGTCCGTGCAGTCCACCGTGACCGGCTTGAGATCGCCCGCGCGCTCGGCACGCCAAAGGCCGCCCTCGCCGCTGACGCATAGCCCCATATCCCCCAGCACCTGCGCGACCCGCTCGTCGCCCTGCGTGCCCGTTTCCAGACCGCGCACGGCTATGCGCGCGCCCAGGGCGTTCATGCACAGCAAAACCGCCGCCTGCGACCAGTCGCCCGGCACGCGAAGCGCGGCCGGGTTTACGGCCCGGCCCGGCGAAAGCGCGAATACCCCCGGCGCGGTTTCCTTCGCTGGCACGCCGAAGCGCGCCATGTGGCGCAGCGTCATGTCCAGATACGGGCGGCTGGAGACGCTCCCGGTGATGCGCAGGGTGCTGGGCGCGGGCGCGCCGCCGCCGTCCGTGGCGTGCGACAGGGCGATGAGCAAGCCGGAGGCAAACTGGCTGGACTGAGCGCCGTCCACCTCGTAGTCCCCCGCCGGCATGCGCCCCGACAGCTCCAAGCAGACGCTTTCCCCGCAGGGGACGGCCTCCATGCGCGCGCCCAGCGCCCGCGCCAACGGCACAAACGCGTCCAGCGGCCGGGCAGCCAGCGCGGGGCTCATCCTCAGCCGCACGGCCTGCCCCCGTGCCCAAAAAACCGGAATGAGCATGCGCAGCGCCGCCGCGCACGCCTTGACTTCGCATAGATCCGAGCGCCGGCCGGCCCCGGGCTCCACCACCACCGCGCCGCCTTCCCGTTCCCAGGCGCCGCCCAGGGCCGCGACGCCGTTGAGCATGGCCTGGGTGTCGTCGCACAGCGGGCCGTCAAAGCCGCTCAGACGGCAGCGGCCTACCCCCAGCGCCGCAAGCAGCAGCGCGCGGTGCGCCTCGCTTTTGGCGGGCGGCACGTCCGCCTCGCCCGAAAGAAACGCCGGATGAAAAATCATCGTACTCATGCCAGATACCCCAAACTCCTCAGCACATAAATCCACAGAAACACCGTGGGAATGCTCAGCGCCGTGGTAAACACCACCTGCGCGCCGGCCAGGTCGCCATTGCCGCCCATCTGCTGCGCCATGGGGAAGCTGGACACCGACGTGGGCGAGGCGTACACCGCAATCAGCGCCGCCAGGGATACGTCTCGAATGCCCAGCGCCACCGCCAGGGACAAAAACACCAGCGGCATGGCCACCAGCCGCCCCAGCACGCTTATGACGAGCGTCTTGCCATTGGCCTTGGCCTTTTGAAAGTCCATCGACGCGCCCAGCAAAAACAGCGCCAGCGGCGTCGCCACGCTGCCCAGGCTGCGCAGCGGGCTTTCCAGCACGGGCGGCAAATCGATGCGCAGCCACCACAGCGCAAACCCGGCCAGCGTTGCCAGAATCAGCGGATTGAGCAAAATGTCCCGCAAAACGCGCGAGGGCTTGGAGCGCTTGCCGGTAAACACCGTCAGCGCCACGGTGGACATGACGTTAAACACCGGCACCACCACCGCCACCATCAAAGCGGCGATGGAGGTATCGGCTTGGGGGTACATGGTCATCACCAGGGGGATGCCGAAAATGGCGTAATTGGAACGCGCAACGCCCTGGATGATCACCCCGCAGGAGGCGCGGTCGCGGCACAGGCGCGGAACGAGCCAGAACAAAAACAAAAACGCCGCCAGGGTCGTGGCCAGGGCGTAAAGCAGCGTCAGGCCGTCGAAGCTCTCGCCCAAATCGGTATCCACGATGTTAAAGCACAAAAGCAACGGCAAAAAGATGCGAAACACGCAGGCGTTGATGCGGTGGGTGGACGCATCGTCCAGCCAGCCCACGCACCGCGCCGCAAAGCCCACCGCCATCATCACCAACAGCGGCAACACGGTGTTTAAGGAAAACAGCAGGTCGTCCACTCCAATCCCTCCCGCCTTACGCCAGGGGCGCGCTCAGCCCCAAAAGCAGCTGCGCCATGTAGTACGCGCCCAGGCTGAAATACTGCCACAGGGCGGGTTTATGGCGCAAAAGGTTGTGGCACAGCGTCACGTCGGACAGCACAAACAGCGACGCGCCGCAGGCGGCCAGCACGGTGCGCCGCGACGGGGCCGCAAACGCCGCCGGCACGCTCATCGCCAAAAGCGCCGCCAGCGCCATGGCATACACCATAACCCCCGCCATGAGACGTTTGCGGGGCATCAGGTCCCGATACCGCGCGCTAAAGGCCCACAGCCCGGCCCACGCCACCGCAAAAACCGCGGCGCTCCAAACGCTGGGCGCTTGGTTAAAGCTCAGGGCCGTCAGGTACAGCAGGTGCCCCGCGAAAAACAGCGCGCCGCCCACCTCAAAGCGCACGCCCAGCATCACGTCGGCCAGCGCGCACACGCACAGCCCCGCCAGCAGCCACGCGCTGTACGCATCCGCGCCCCGCGCCAAAGACGCAAAGGCAACCGCGGCCAAAGTGGGCACAACCTTCACCGTCAGGGAAAGCGCCTTGCGCCCCCGCGCCTGCGCCCAAAAGTGCGCGGGCATGAACATCCCCCAGGTCAACGCGACGGACAGGATGACGGCGTATCTCATACGGCCTCCGAACCTTTGGAGATTTTTGCATAGGTAATGATACGCCATTTTGTCCGGGGTGTCAATCGCGCGCCCCTTGGCACAAGGGCGCGGGATGGAGTATAATGGTGCAAAAGCGCAAAGGGGTTACAGCGATGATCAACGGCAAAGAAATCACCGGGCGCCTGCTGGCGGGCGTGGGCCGGGTGTTGGTAGGCAAGGAGGCCCAGGCCGAGCAGGTGCTGTGCGCGCTGTTCGCCGACGGCCATGTGCTGCTGGAGGACGTGCCGGGCACGGGCAAAACCGTGCTGGCCCGGGCCGTGGCCAAGCTGATCGGCTGCGAATACAAGCGCGTGCAATGCACGCCCGACCTGCTTCCCGGCGACGTGACGGGCCTGAGCGTGTACAGCCGCAAGACCGAGGATTTTGTGTTTCATCCCGGGCCGGCGTTCACGCAGGTACTTTTGGCGGACGAGCTCAACCGCGCCACGCCGCGCACGCAGGCCGCGCTGCTGGAATGCATGGAGGAGCGGCAGATTACCCAAAGCGGCGAGCGCATGCTCTTGCCCAGGCCCTTTTGGGTGCTGGCCACGCAAAACCCGGTGGAGACGCAAGGCACCTTTCCCCTGCCGGAAGCGCAGCTGGACCGGTTTTTGCTCAGGGTCAGCCTGGGGTATCCCGATCACGCGCAAAGCGTGGAGGCGCTGGGGCGCAACGCTTCGCGCCAGCCGCTGGACGAGCTGGAGGCGGTGCTGGACGCAAGCGAGGTGCTCCAGGCCCAGGCGCAGGCGCGCCAGGTGGAGGTCAGCCCGGACGTGCGCGACTACATCGTCTCCCTGGGCGAGGAAACCCGCCGCCGGGCGCGCCTGGGCGCCAGCACACGCGCGCTCATCGCCCTGACACACGCATGCCAGGCGCGGGCATGGATGAACGGGCGCGACTATGCGACCCCCGACGACGTCAAGGCTCTGGCCGTGCCGGTGCTGAGCCACCGGGTCATGGTGGACTCGGCGCTGGATCGCGCCCAGGCGCAGCGCGAGCTGGTAAACGCCGCGCTGGACGCTGTGCCCGTTCCCACCGAAGGGACGGAGGCATAGCATGTCGGTGGTGTGGCTGTTCATCTGCGCGGCGGTGATGGCCGCGGGACAAAGCTGGTTTTTCAGGCGTTTGGGCATGCGCCGCGTGCGGTACAGCCGGACGTTTTCGCGGCCGGCGGCCTTTGCCGGCGAACGGGCGGACATGGTGGAGGTTTTGGAAAACCGCGGCCGCCTGCCCGTGCCCTGGCTGCGGGCGGAAAGCCGCGTTCCGGCGCAGCTGCGCTTTGGCGCCGCGTCCCTGAGCGAGATCAACGGGCAGATGTATCATCAGAGCCTGTTTTTCCTGCCGCCCATGAGCCGCATCACCCGGCGGCATCACGTAACGCTGAGCGCCCGCGGGGTATACCGCGCGGGCTCCGTGGCGCTGAGCGCGGGCGATCTTCTGGGCATTAGCGCCGCGTTTGAACAACTGGAGACCGGCGCGCAAATCGTGGTCTATCCGCGGCTTGTTAGCGACGACGACATTCCCCTGCCCTGCTCGCGCTTCATCGGCGAGCTGCTCACCCGCCGCTTCCTGCACCCGGACCCCTGCCTGTTTGCCGGCGTGCGGGCGTATCAGCCCGGGGATCCGGCAAGGGAGGTGCATTGGGGCGCCAGCGCGCGCATGGATGAGCTGATGGTCAAAACGTTCGATTACAGCGCGGAGCCCCGGCTGATGATCGTCTTTAACGTGCAGCTGGGCGAACGGCAATGGGGCGCGCTCAACGAGGAGCAGATGGCGGTGGTGGAGCGGGGGCTGTCGCTGGCGGCCAGCCTGATGATGCGCGTGATGGACGCGGGCGCGTCGGCGGGCTTTTGCGCCAATACGGACACCCTGACGCCCGGCGAGCGCGCCTACCTCCCGCCGGTTACGGGACAGGGCCGCAAGGCGGAAGCGCTGAGCTTTCTGGCCCGGCTGACGCTGAAAATGCGCATGAACTTTTACGCCTACCTCAAGGAGCTGCAAACCGACGCCGACGACATCCTGGTGCTCAGCTGCGCGGACAGCCGCCGCATCCGAGAGCAGATCGACCGCCTGCGGTCTGAGGGGCGCAACGTGGCCTTCTACCGCATGCCAGGAGGATGGAACGATGACGAATAAGCTCCTTCGACCCCTGGGGCTGGCGCTGCTTTTGTGCGGCCTTTCGTGCGTGCCGCTGGTTTTGGGAACGGTATCGGGCGCGGCGCCGGCGCTGACGGTTTTGCCGCTGGCGGCGGCGCTGGCAACGGGCGCGGTGCGCCGGCTGCCCGCATGGGCGCGGGCGCCGGTGGTGGCGTTGGCCATGGGCGCCGGCGCGTGGGCGGCGTTTCTTATCACCCCTGCGCCGCAAAGCGCGCCGGGGATCTTTTACATCGCGGCCTGCGCCGCGATTCCCGCGCTGGTGCCGCCCCTGCTGCGCGACGGACTAAGCAGCGCGCTGGGGTTGGGCCTGGGCCTGGCGCAGCTGGTAATCTATGTGCTGGCCATCTTTTCCGGCCAAAGCGCCCGGGCCGCTTTGCCGCCGTTGGCGGCGGTCGCCGGCGTTTATCTCTGCCTGTTTTTCCTTCACGAGAACGCGGCGCAGCTGCGCCGGCAAACCGTGGCCCGCGGCGGCGCGCGGCCGGCCGGCATGCTGGGCGTGAACGCCCTGATGACGGCGCTTTTGGCGGCGGCCTGCTTTGTGCTGGCCAACGCCCAGAACATTTGGGCCTGGATCAAGCAGGCGGCGTTGGCGGTGGCTGAGGCGGTGATGCGGCTTTTATCGTATCTTACGCCCCAGGAAACCACCTCCTTGGGCGCGGGCGGGGGCGGCGGCATGGAGCAGCTGGTCGGCGAGGCGGGCGAGGCAAGCCCGGTGTGGTCGGCCCTGGAAAAGCTGATTTACGTGCTGCTGGCCGCGCTGACGGCATGGGCGCTCCTGAAATGGATCCGCCTGGCGCCGGGCTTGTGGCGCAAGGCCATGGCGCGCCTGCGCCGCCTGATGCGGCGCTACGGCGACGCGCTCAACGCGGATTACACGGACGAGACCGTGCGCCTGGAACGGGAGGCCGAAGCGCAGGCGCTTCACAGGGCGCGGCGACGTCGCCGGCGCACGGACTGGGCCTCGCTTTCGCCGCGGCAGACCGTGCGCGCGGCCTACCGTCAATGGCTCAGCGCCCAGGAGCGTCCGCCGCTGACCCTGACCGCGCGCGAGGCGCTTGGCGACGAGGCCGTGGCCGAGGTATACGACCGCGCCCGTTACAGCGATCACGCCGTGACCGGCGAAGAGGCCGGCCGCGTGCGCACGGCGCTGGAAGGGCGCGCCAAGAAAAAGCGCGCCGTATAGTAAGGATTCCCCGCACGCGAATAGCGCATTGGATCAGAAAGCGTCGGGGTTTTGGGCATCCCATCTTTGGAAGCCTTGCGTAAAAAGCCTTAAGCTCTCAGGCAAAGCAATTGTGAAGCGCCCAAAAGTGTGCTATAATCAAAAACCGATGATATCGACCGAATCCGAACGCTTTTCCGCTCGACTTTTTTCCGTACAACAAAGCTGCCGGAAAACCAGATTGCGCGGCGCGCATCCCATAGCAAGGGGGATGCCCGCCGTTTGGAGCGTTTGGACAAGGAGGGCGGGGCGAGCCGTCCAGGAGGAAAAAGCATGTTTATGAACCGGCAGGAACTGGAGGCGGCGTGCGGATGGGTCTGCTTTTCAGACGGTCAGCTCGAGGCGGTGACGCGCGCCTGGCGCAAAATGGCGGCTTCGCCGGAGCTGGAAGGCCTGGCGCGGGAAGACGCCCGCCAATTGGCCGATCCGCAAGGGCCCACCCGTTTGCTGGCCGATCCCGAAACCCTTCGGGCGCAGCTGGGGGACGAGGCCGGGCTGTATCCCGTGCTGATCCTGCTCAGCCGCGTTCGCTGGCTGTGCGGGCAGTACGAGCGCCTGGGCATTGAGCGGCAGGTGCTCACGGATACGCTGTCGGACATCCCCCTGTGGCTGGACAACAGCCAAAGGCGCTTTGGCGTTGCGCAGATGCGCGAGTACGGATGGCTCACCAACCATATGCGCCTGCGCCTGTTCCGCCTGGGGAGGCTGCAATACATCCACACCGAAAGCCGCGTGCCGGCCTGGTTTTTTGAAAACGTGCAGGACGGGCGGGTGACGGCCTTGGCGCAGGAGGGAATGCGCTTTGACGCGGCGCTGGGCGAGCTCAGCGACGATTGCGCGGCGCCCGAGACCCGGTTTTGCCTCACGCCTCAAACGGCGCAGGGACACCCCATTGACCAGGCGGGCCGCATTGGGCCGCAGACGGTCGCGCTGGAGCGCAGCGTTTGGCGCCTGGCGCTGGCGCCGGGGGATCCCGTGCTGGATGTTCACATTCCCGAGGGCCCGCCGCTGGATCCCGACCAGGTGGCCCAATCCCTACGCCGGGCGCCGGCGTTCTTTGCCGAAAAGCTCGGGCTTTGCGACGCCAAGGCGTTTACCTGCGAATCCTGGCTGATGTCGCCCGCGCTGAGCTCCATTATGCCCCAAAGCCGTCTGGCGGCGTTCCAGGCGATGTTTCGCGCGGTACCCTACACCCTCAGCGACAAGCAGGTGTTTGAGCGGGTTTACGGCTGTGCGCGCGCGGAGTGGAATCAACTGCCCATGGAAACCCGGCTTCAGCGGGGCGTGCGGGATTGGTATGCCTCGGGCCGAAATTGCCGCCAAATGCAAGGCGTGCGCCTTATGCCGAAAGGAGATGTCAAAGCATGATCGGCCTGTTGACCCATCCTCTGGCCAAAACCTTCGGAGAGGAGGAGGCCGTGCGCCTGCTGGCCGGCGGCGGTTTTGACGCCGCCGATTACAGCATGCACGTCCATGGATTGTCCGACCCGCTTTACGATCAGCCTTTGGGGGAAGTGATTCGGCGCTATGAGGCGCTGGGGAAGCTGATGCAAAGCGCAGGGCTGCGCGTGTGCCAAATGCACACCCTATACCCTACCTACACGGGCCGTCCCGAGGCCGACCAGCGGCTGCGCCGCGCCACCCGATACGGGCTGTGGGCGGCCAAGGCGCTGGGCTGTCCGTATGCCGTGGTGCATCCCATGCTGCTGGCGCAGCCGCTGTCGGAGGCGGTGCGTCAGGCGACTTGGGAGATGAACCTGGACTTTTATTCGCAGCTGATTCCCATTTTGAAGGAAACCGGCGTGCAGCTAGGCATTGAAAACATGTTTTTGGGCCTTGAGGGGCGCTATGGGCCCACGCCGGTCAGCACCGGCGAGGACATGGCCGCCTACATCGACCGGCTCAATGATTTGGCGGGAGAAGAACGGTTTGTGGCCTGCCTGGACACCGGGCATGCGCATTTGCTGGGGTTGAGCGTGGCGCAAATGGCGGCTTGCCTGGGCAAGCGCCTGCGCCTGGTACACCTGCACGACAACGACCGAACCTCCGACCGGCATACCGCGCCCTTCCTGGGCACCCTGGACTGGACGGCAACGCTTCAGGCGCTGTCGGACGCGGGCTATGACGGATGCCTGAGCTTTGAAACGCATGGGTTTGTCACCGCTTTTCCCCCGGAGCTCATGCCGCACGCCGTGCGCCTGCTGTCGGCCGTCGGCCGGAGGCTGGAGGCGCAATTGGCTTGCCTGAAACAGCAAAAGGACGAGCCGTAAAGCTCGTCCCCAGACTGTCGAAAAACCTTCTGGGAGGTTCGGAGGGCCGCAGACCCGCAACCTCAATCGTCGTGGCGGGCGCTGGCCGCGCCCACCGCTCGTTTCGGTTGACTCCTTCGGGTCGCTTTGCCACCTTCGGTGGCAACAGCCTACTGGGCTGACGCTTCCCTCCGTCCCCTCCGAAGGGTATTCCGAATCCAGCGACATGTGCGGTGGATTCGGAAGCCTTGCGCAGCAAGGTTTCCTTGCACGTTTCTCCGGCCGCGCCGAAGGCGCAGGGGAAACGTGTTTTGGCGGAAAAGGCCGCCGCAGGTGGACTTTTTCGACAAGCTGAAGCTGAAAGCTCGCCGTTTGGCGAGCTTTCAGCTTGTCGAAAAACCCGGCCTTGCCGGTTTTTACAGCCGGGCAAAGGCGTCTTTCATCGCGGGATAGAGCGTGCGGTACACCTCGTAGCGCTCGGCGTACAGCGGCGCGTTTTGCATATTGGGCTCCTGGCTGGAAGCCACATGAATCATGCTGTCGCAAGCTTGGCGCACGCTGGGATAGAGCCCGGCGCCCACGCCCGCCAAAATCGCCGCGCCCAGCGCGGGGCCTTCGCTGCTTTGCGCCACGCAGATGGGGCAGCCGAAGACGTCGGCCAGCATCTGGCGCCAGACCTCGCTGCGCCCGCCGCCGCCGCACGCCAGCATCCGCCGGGGCGTAACGCCCATTTCCGCCAGCACGTTCAGGCAATCCTTGAGCGAGTAGGTCACGCCTTCCATAACCGCGCGCATGAGGTCGCGCTTTTGGTGCATGGCGGACAGCCCGAAGAACACGCCGCGGCAGTCGGGATCCAAATGCGGGGTACGCTCGCCCATGAGGTACGGCAGGTAGAACAGTCGGTTGGCCCCGATGGGGCTTTGGCTAACCTGGGCGTTCATCAGGTCGTAGGGATCCACGCCCATGCCTTTGGCGGTCTCGATTTCGGCTTGGCAGAAGGTGTCGCGGAACCACTTGAGGCTCAGGCCGGCGGCCTGGGTGACGCCCATGACGTGCCAGGCGCCCGGCACCGCGCAGCAGAAGGTATGCACGCGGCCTTTGGGGTCAATGCTCAGGCAGTCCGTATGTGCGAACACCACGCCGGAGGTGCCGATGGTGGTAAACGCGCGCCCGTCGGCCACCACGCCCGTGCCCACCGCGGCGGCGGCATTGTCGCCCGCGCCGCCCACCACGGGCGTGCGGGTGCTCAGACCGGTGGCGGCTGCGGCTTGGGGCGAGATGTAGCCGGTGATTTCCGGGCTTTCGTACACCTTGCCCAGCCAACGCTCGTCCACGCCCAGGGCCTCCAGCATCACGGGGCTCCAGCAGCGGTTGGGCACGTCCAAAAGCTGCATGCCGCTGGCGTCGCTGACCTCGGTCGCAAAGTCGCCGGTCAGCCGGTAGCGCACGTAATCCTTGGGCAGAAGGATGTGGCGGCAGCGGGCGAAAACGTCGGGCTCATGCTTTTTGACCCACAGGATCTTGCTGGCGGTAAAGCCTGTGAGCACGGGATTGGCCGTGATTTGGATAACCCGTTCCGCCCCGACCAGGCGCGTGATTTCCTCGCATTCCGCGCCGGTGCGCTGGTCGCACCAGATGATGGAAGGGCGAAGCACCTCGCCGTTTTCGTCCAGCATCACCAGCCCGTGCATCTGTCCGGAGATGCCCAGGCCCGCAATGTCCTCGGGATCCACCCCGCTGTCGCGCACCACGCGGGCAATGGTGTTGCGGGCCGCCTGCCACCAGTCGTCCGGGTTTTGCTCCGCCCAGCCGTTGCGGGGCTGAAAGAGCGGGTACTCCTGGGAAGCCGAGCCGATTGCGCGTCCGTCCTGGGCAAACAGCACCGTTTTGGTGCCGCTGGTGCCCAGGTCGACGCCCAGAAGGTACTTCACAGCACTCCCCCCTTACGCGCCGAAGAGGATGCCGTTGAGAACGCTTTCCAGGTATTCCTGCTTGCCGCTGCCGGGCAGAGCGGGCGCGCCGTTTTGAAGGGCAACGGCTGCGCAGTCCTCCAGGGTGGCCGTGCCCTGACGGATGCGGCGGCCGATATCGGTGTTTTCGTAGGAGGCGTAGCGCTCCTTGACAAAGGCGTCGATGCGTCCGTCCTCGATGATCTGCGCGGCTTTGATGAGCCCCAGGGCGAAGGAATCCATGCCCAGGATGAAGCCCAGGAACATATCTTCGTAGGTATAAGAGGGGCGGCGGTTTTTGGCGTCAAAGTTGAAGCCGCCGTTTTTGAGGCCGCCGGCTTTGAGCACCTCGTACATGCACAGGGTGGTGTCGTAGACGTTGGAGGGGAACTGGTCGGTATCCCAGCCCAGGAGCATGTCGCCCTGGTTGGCGTCGATGGAGCCGAGCATGCCGTTGATGGCGCTCACGCGCAGGTCGTGCTGGAAGGTGTGGCCCGCAAGGGTGGCGTGGTTGGCCTCGATGTTCATTTTGAAATCCTTGTCCAGCCCGTACTGGCGCACAAAGCCGATGGCGGTGGCGGCGTCAAAATCGTACTGGTGCTTCATGGGCTCCTTGGGCTTGGGCTCGATGAAGAAGTCGCCCGTAAAGCCGATGGAGCGGCCATAGTTTACCGCCATGCGCATCAAGGAAGCGATGTTTTCCTGCTCGAACTTCATATCCGTGTTCAGCAGGGTTTCATAGCCCTCGCGTCCGCCCCAGAACACGTAGCCCTTGCCGCCCAGCTTCACGGTGAGCTCCAGGGCCTTTTTGACCTGCGCGGCGGCATGGCAGAACACCTCCACGCTGTTGCTGGAGCCCGCGCCGTTCATAAAGCGCGGATGGCCGAACATATTGGCCGTTCCCCACAGGCAGCGGATGCCCGTCTGCGCCATTTTTTCCTTGATGTAGTCGGTAATTTCGTCCAGGCGGGCGTTGGTTTGGGCGAGGTTTTCGCCTTCGGGCGCCAGGTCTGCGTCGTGGAAGCAAAAGTAGGAGATGCCCAGCTTTTGCATGAACTCAAAGCCCGCGTCCACCTTGGCCCGCGCGTGCTCCATGGTGCCCGGCGTGGCCCCAAAGGACTTGTCCGCGGTGCCGGCGCCAAACATATCGGTGCCGGTAGCGCACAGGTTATGCCACCAAGCCATGGCGAAGGGCAGGTGCTCGCGCATGGGCTTGCCCAGGATGACGCGGTCGGCATCGTAGTACTTAAACGCCAACGGATTGGTGGACTTGGGGCCTTCGTAGGCAACTTTGGGAAGGTTAGGGAACATTTCAGACATTGGGAACGGCTCCTTTCTCCATTTCAAAGTTGTATGTTTTGGTCTTTGGGCCTCCATGTGCCCGAGCACATTTATGGCTATGCTCATTGTACCGCCCTGGGGCGCGTTTGTCAACCGGCGTTTGAGAATGGTGGACGCCAAAGCCGGCGGCCATTTGCGGCCCGCTGCGGCGGTGCTTCTTGCATGATTTTCGCACGCTTTGGGCCGTCTGTCAAGGCCGGGCGGGTATCCTTGACAGCGGCTTAGGGCAAGCCTATAATGAACCGATAGAAAAGGATGTGAGCGCGTGGCGATTCCCTACAGCCGCACCCTTGTGGGCGGCATACCCTGGTATAGCGTGTTGATCGTGTTGGGGATCATGGCAGCCCTTTTTTGGGCCGGGCGCGAAGAAAAGCGCTACGGCCTGCCGGCGGATACGGCGGTGGATTTGGCCCTGTTGGTCGTGCCCTTTGGCATCGTGGGCGCGAGGCTTTACTACGTGGCCATGACCTGGGAGATGTTTGCCGCGCGGCCGTTGAGCATCCTGTACGTGTGGGAAGGCGGGCTGGCCATCTACGGAGGCGTCATTGGGGGCTCGCTGGCCGCCGCCGTCTACGCGCGGCGCAAAAAGCTCTCCTTCGCGCGCCTGGCGGATATGATCGTTCCCGGCCTGCTGCTGGCGCAGGCCATCGGGCGCTGGGGAAACTACTTCAACATGGAGGCTTACGGCCCGGCCATTGACAACCCGCTGTTTCAGTTTTTCCCCGCGGGGGTGCTCATTGCCCAGGACGGCGGATATGTGTGGCACATGGCCACGTTCTTTTACGAATCCCTTTGGAACTTTTGCGGCTTTCTCACGCTTTGGCGGCTTCGGCGGCGCTTTGAAAAGCCGGGCGACATGGTATGCTGGTACCTATTGATCTACGGCAGCGGGCGGTTCATCATCGAGCAGCTGCGCCAGGACAGCCTGTACCTGGGCGGCCTGCGCGTGTCGCAGTATGTAAGCCTGGCGGTTTGCGTGCTCTCCGCGGCCGTGCTGGTCTACCGGTATGCGCCGTGCCATAAGCGCATCATGGGATGGGCCGCGGCCGGGCTTTGGATAGCTCGGTGGGCGCTTCTGGGCCAAACGGCGGCGTATGGCGCGGTGATGGCGGGAGCGTGGGCGCTGGCGCTGGGGCTGATTGGGCATA
>DVME01000130.1 GCA_018715175.1 Candidatus Limiplasma stercoravium | reverse complement strand
CCATCTCGTCGGCCAGGATGCCGCCCATGCGCGCCTCGTACAGCGACAAAAGCCAACCCGCTCCACGCTGCTGGTAGGGCGTCAGCTTGCGCCTCAGCCGCGAGGGAATGTACGCCTGCGCCGCTTCCCCGCCTTCCCCCAAGGCGTGAACGGCCTTTTCCACGTTCTCGTCGGCGCGCGTGGCGGCGCCGGCCAAGCGCAGCATGCTGATCATGTAGGCGGCGCGGTAGGCCCCAAAGCTGAGCTCGCGGGCGTTTTCGTCCGCGCCGGGATCGTCCAGGGCCGCGGCGTCCAATAGCTCCTGCACCACGGGCGCCAGGGCGCTCATGTCGCGCACGTCGAGAAACTCCCCGCTTTTGAGTCGAACGTACTGCTGGCGCTGGGCGATGGCGTTGAGCACGGGCAGCACCTCGGGCGTGTTGCCGCTTTCCTCCAAAAGGGTGAAGACCAGCCGGCCGCCGCGCATGAAAAACGACGCGCACGCCGAAAAGCGGCGCGGCTTTACGCGCTCAAAATCCCCGGAGGCATACACCGCGCAGCGCTTGCTCAGCTCCGCCACGCCCTGGGTGCAAAACGTCAGGATGTCGCGCGGACGCCTGAGCACGATGCGCCCGTCGCGCACCACGAATCCCGCGTCCGAAAAAAAGTCCATCAAGTCGCTCTCCGCCCGGCCGTCGCGCACCAGCAGGCGCCCCTCGCTGCCCAGCACGCCCGCGCCGGCGGCCTCGAAGGGGTTAAACACCGCCTCGCCGTAGCGAAACGCCACCCGCGCCTCCACGTTGCCCCCGACCACGTCCAAATACGCCTCGGGATGAAATGGCGCGGTAATCAGCCGGGCGCTCAATTCCGGCGAGGGCGCCACCGTGCCCACGGTGCTCAGCGCCGGAAGAAGCGTGGCCAGGATGTTCTCGGCATGCTGGGCGTCATAGCGAAAGGCCGTCCCGTCCTGTTTCAGCAGGCGGCACACGCGCGCCTGCGCGCTGTGCAGATGCACCAGCTTGCCATCCACCAGCACATAGCGCGCGTCCGGAGACACCAGGCGCAGATTTTCCACGCCCTGGGCAGCGACGCGCAGCTCCGTAGGCGTCAGCGACAGCAGGAAGCACAGCGGCAGCTCCACCGTGCGGATGGCCTGTTGGCTGATTTTTTCGCCCTGAATGAGCAAAGCGAAGGGATGCGACTCAAAATAGCGCAGCACGGCTTGCAAAAACGCGCCTGTCAATAGCACAAACCTTCCGTCCGCCGCGGGGCCGCAGGTTCGGTCGCGCTCGTCAAAGGCACCCTCTTCCCAGGCGCGCAGGCTATCGGCGCGCAAGGGGATGTAGCTGGACAGAAGCGTCAACAGCCGTTCGTCCTCGCGCGAAAAGCGCATCGTCCCCGGACGATAGGTCATTTTTTCGCCCAGGCGCAAATCCGCCCCCAGCGCAAAGCAGGTGAGCAAATCGGCCACGCTCTTGACCGCGTACAACCGCTCCTGCCCCATGGACAGGCCCAGCCCCACGCGCCCATCCTCGTACAGCCGCACCGCGGGCAGCAGGCGCACGCCTTCGCCGCCGGGCATGGCGCGGCTCAGGGCCGACAGCATCTTCTCGCCCAGCTCCGCCTCGGCCCGCAACTGAAACGCGGCCAGCCTTCCATCCTCCCGCGCGGCGAGCGCGGCGGCTACCACATGCTCGCACAGCGCCTGAGCGCCGCAGCCGCATTCCGCCTCGCCCGACCGGTACAGGCACACCCTTTGCGTGGGCGCATGCCCCACCTCATAGACCAGCGTATCGTCATCGCCCGGGCAATAGGACACGCTGCCCAGCCGAAAGAGTTCCTCGCCCCGCGCATATGCCGTCGCGTCCGTTTGCAGCTCTTGGTAGGAAATCATCCGCGTCCTCCCGTCAACCCTGATTCTGTATCATTTCTGGAAAAAAGCCGCCGACTCCTGCCTCTCAAACGCAAACCCAATTAAAAAAAGCGGGATAATTTCTCCCGCGCGGGATATGCTAGTGGTGGAACGGCCATCAGGCAAACGGTCGAAAACCGCGCAACCGGCGTTTTTGATTGAAAAGCGCCAAGCCGCGTGCGGGGCGCACGGCGGCTGTGGGATGTGAAGCAAACGAGATGGAACATAGCGCGCGGATTTTCCTCAAGCGCAGACGCTGCCGTGAAGCTCAGGCTTTCGATGATTGCCGTTTCAAAGCCCGGACGTGAAAACGTCCGGGCTCTTTGTTCATTGGTCAGGCTTTCAAGAGTTTCTCGCACGCGCCGTCCAAGAGGAGGTTGAGGGCCTCGTCGAAGCGTTCGCCCACGTCCTGGCGGAAGATCAGGTTCATGGCCAGCAGGCGGATAACCGCGCAGGCGGTTTCCCGGCTGGTGGCCAGCGACGCGCCGGAGAGGTTGACAAGCCTGCGGATGTGTTCCTCATCGCTGACGTAATGCTCGCGCCGCCAGGCCTCGGGCACGCGGCTAAGCAGCAGGGGCACCTCGTTGCGCATAAAGGCGGAAAGGCCGTAGCGCTCCAGGGCGTCAAGCACCTCGCGCACCGCCAGCGCCACGCGCGCGCGCAGCGGCACGTCCGGCCGCTGGGTGAGCACGCGCTCGGCCCGGCCGTACATCTCGTTGTGCACGCGCTCCAGCATTCTCAAGAAGAGCTGTTCTTTGCTCTCAAACAGGCGGTAGAAGGCGGCTTTGCTGATGCCGGCATCCCGGGCGAGCGCATCCACCGTGGCATGGCGCATGCCGGTGGTGGAGGCCATGCGCAGCGCGGCGTCCATCAGCCGGCCGCTGTCTCTTTCGCGCTCGCGTTGCGTCAATTCTGCGGACATTTTGCGCCCCCGTTAAGGCTGGCCCGCCAGCCAAACCGTGGCGTTCATGCCCACCAACACTTCCAGACTGGTGGTGAAGGACACGGTTACGTCGTAATAGGTGGCGTTTTGCTTGCTCACGCCCATGCGCGATACCTCGACCACCTGCCCGGTGATGGCATCGTTGGGATAGCGGTCGAACACCAGGGTTAGGCTGTCGCCGACGCGGGCCAGGTCAAGATCCATTTCGTCCACCTGCGCCACCACCGTCAGCGCGTTAAAGTCGTGTACGGTGGCCAGTACCTGGCCCTTGTATACCTGCTGCCCGGAAACGACGGGCAGATCGCCCAGCACGCCCGCGACGCCGGTTGCCACCTGCGCGCCGTCAATGCCTGCGTCCGCGTCCGCGGACACGACCTCAAATAGCAAATCCCCTTTTTTGACCTGACGGCCTTCGCTGACGGCCACGTTGACCACCCGCCCGCTGGCCGACACGCTCACGTCCGCCGCGCGCTGCACGGTGCCCGATCCCACGCAGGTCTTGGAACTGCGCGACGCATCGCGGTAAAGCTTTACGCGGTCGCCCATATCAAAGATGCCCGAGAGCAGCTCCACGGTGTAGTTGTCACCGTCCACGGCGATGACCCGGCCTTCGCCGACGTTGTCGGTATCGCTATTCTGCTCGAAATGGAGGGTCTCGCCGGTGTGGAGCACGCGGTTGTCCTCATCGTCATAAGCGCCGGAAATGCTGGCCACGATCAGCTGGTTGTGGGTTTTTTCGATGCTGGCGATCTTTCCATACTGCGCGATGACATCCTCGCACAAATCGCCTTCCTCGGCAAACAGGCCGGTTACCTCGCCGTCCGCAGGCGCATAGACGCGCGTGGTATCCAGGACAAACAGCGTCTCGCCCGCCTCCACAACGTCGCCGCTTTCCCAGTCAAAGGGCAGCAGCACCCCGGAGAAGGGCGCGGTAAGATCCGTCGTGGACGCGCTTTCCACCACGCCGTTGGCCGTAACCGCGGTTTCCTCGCCCAGCGCGGCCATGGGCGCCAGCGCCAGCACCAAAAACAAGGCGACGATTTTTCTCATGATTCTTTCCTCCTTGAATACATCCATCATTCCACGCTCTTGAGCGCTTCTACCATGTCGATGGCGCGAACCTTTCGCGTCAAAAACCAGGAAACCAGATAGGAAAACGCGCAGGTCGCCGCGCATGCTACCAGCACGGAAACTCCTTTGACCGTATAAACGAACACCATGTTGTCCCGCTCGCAGGAGCGAAACACCATGCCCACCAGCCACCACCCCGGCCCGATGCCCAATAACACGCCCAGGAGGGTCATCAGGTTGTTTTCCGCCCGCATGAGCCGGCGGATTTCCTTTTGGTGATAGCCCAGCACCTTGAGCGTGGCGTATTCGCGTGTGCGCTCGGTGAAGTTCAGGATGCCCATGTTGTACAGCACCACGAACGCCAGGCCCAGCGCCGCGCCGGACATCAGGGAGAAGGCGCCCATCATGCTGTTGAGGATTTGCAGGGTATCCTCGTTTTCCTCCGTAGGATAGGAAAACGATTCCAGCTCGTCCAGGTCGCTGAGGTAGCGCATGCCCTCCTCAGTAGGCTGCCATACCAGCAGCGCCGTGGGCGTAAAGCCGGCGTCGGAGATTTCCTCCCAGGCGCTGCGGCTCATGTAGACGGTTTGGCCGATGGTCACCTCTGCGATGCCGCTGACCCACGTACGAAGCGGATCGGGATCGCCAGGCACGCACAATTCCAGCGCGTCGCCCACCTTCACGCCTAGCGTCTCGGCCAGCTTTTGGCTCAGCATCGCGCCGTGAGCCGGCAGGGGAATCCAGGTTTCGTCTTTGCCCAGGTTGATCAGGCGCTGGTCGTCCTCCAAGACGGTGAGCAGGGTAGCCAGGGCGTTGCCGTTGCCGCGCGCGCTGAGGGCCACGTCCATGACGCCTTCCAAGCGCCCAGCCTCCACGCGCTTGCGGTAGGCTTCCACCTGGCCCGCGTCCTGCGTAAGATCGGCGCGCACATCGTAGCGCAAGGTGCCGAAATAGTACTTGCCCACAAAATAGGCCACGCTGTCCTGAAGCCCCAGGGAGGTGATGATGAGCATGTTGCAGCACAGCACCCCCATGAGGCTCATGATGGTTCGCGCCTTGTTGCGCATGAGGTTGCGCATGACCATCTTGGCGTTGAAACCCATGCGGCGCCAAAGCCCTTTCCAGCGTTCCAAAAGCAGCTTGCGCCCGGCGCGGGGCGGCTTGGGGCGCAGGAGGGCGGCGGTTTGCTCCCGGGCGCTGTTGCGGTAGGTGAAAAGGCAGATCAGGCAGCTGAGCACCACGCCCAGGCCGCACACCGTCCATTGCGCCGCGGACACCGGCGCATTGAGGCGGTAGGGAAAGACATGCCGGGCAATCTCCATGTTCCACAGCACCCAGGGAATGGTCCACCGCCCGACGAACAGGCCCAAAAACGAGCCCACCAGCGAGGGATAGAAGGCGTAGCTGAGGTAATGCCGCCGCAGCTGTCCGTCGCGGTAGCCCAGCGCCTTGAGCGTGCCCATCTGAATGCGCTGGTTTTCCAGCATGCGCGAAACGGTGGTCAGCACGATCATGGCGGCCACGGCGAAGGCCAGAAGCGGAAAGACGTAGCTGAGGTTGCGAAACATGTCTACATCCATCTGGATGGACTTCACGGCGGACTGAGCGTCCCGGCCGATCACCAGCGCCTCGGGATAGAGGGCTTCCAGCGCTTCCTTGACGGCCTGCGTGTCCGCCTCTGGCGCGAGGGTGAGCACGGCGCCGTTGGGCGACAGGAGAGGCAGGCTGGCGGCGTTGAGGATTACGAATCCGTAGTTGAGCGGATCGGGCGTGGCGCTCTTGGCAAGGGACAGGTATTCCGCGCTCAGGCAAAGGCCGCGTATGGTGTAGGTATACGGCTCGCCGCCGACCAAAAGGGTCAGGCGGTCGCCGGGGGAAAGGCCGTTGGCCTGGGCGAAACGCTCGTCCAGGAGGCAGCCGCGCAGGTCGCTTTCCAGGAGCGCCCGGCCGCTTTGGAGGAGCGGACGGTTGATGCGCACGGCCTCCTCGTAGCCCTGCACCAGCAGCGTGGGCTCGTGGGGCAAATCCACCGTCAGTTCCACGCTCAGCCTCGCCTGCGCGTCGGCCACGCCGCGAACGCTGCGCATCCGCGTGAGCGCGTTGCGATCCACGGGGCTGCGCGTGATCCACAGATCGGCCAGGTTCTGCTCCTCAAAGTAGGTTTGCGCCGATGTTTCCAGCATGCGCCAGCTGGCGTCCAGCCCACTAAAGACCCAGCTGCCCAGGGCGCAGAGCAAAATAACCGCCAGAAACTGCAGGCGGTTTTGCCACATGTCCCGAAACAGCTTGCGGCGCAAGGCATTCCTTACCATACGATCTCCTCGATGGAAGCCGGGCGCTCGTTGATTTCCACCTGCTCGATGCGGCCGCTGCGCACCCGGATGACGCGGCGCGCCAGGGGCGCGATGGCCGCGTTGTGGGTAATGATGGCCACGGTGGTTTGGTAGCGGTCGGTCACGTCCTTGAGCAGCGAAAGCACCTGCAAACCGGTTTTGCTGTCCAGCGCGCCGGTGGGCTCGTCGCACAGCAGGAGCGCAGGGTTTTTGCACAGCGCCCGGGCGATGGACACGCGCTGCTGCTCTCCGCCGGAAAGCTGCGCGGGAAAGTTGTGCATGCGTTCGCCCAGGCCCACCTGCTGAAGCACCTCGGCGGGATCCAGGGCATTGGGACACACCTGGCGGGCCAGCTCGACATTCTCCAGCGCGGTCAGGTTGGGCATGAGGTTGTAGAACTGAAACACAAACCCCACGTCCAGCCGCCGGTATTCCGTCAGCTGTTTGCCGCTGAGCTTGGTGATTTCTTTGTCGCCCACCACGATGCGCCCGGAAGTTACCCGGTCCATGCCGCCCAGCAGGTTCAAAATGGTCGTCTTGCCGGCTCCGCTGGGGCCCAGCACTACGCTCATCTCGCCCTTTTGCATCTCAAAGCTCACATCGTTGGCCGCCTGTACGCATTCGCCGCCCGTATGGTATTCCTTGGTCACGTGTTCAAAGGTGATGTAGCTCACGGCCCGTCCTTTCCGGACGGTTTGGCCGAGTCCGCGGTTGATACGGTAAAACCAAAACCGTCCATTCGTTCATAGGGTATCACCGCCTCCACGCGTTGTCAAGCGCGAAGGCGGTCAAAACGAGGTTCCATTCAAAACGTTTACAGACTGGTCACAGTTTCGCCAGCCAGCCCTCCAGCGTCTTGGCCAGGCTGGGATAGGCGTACGCCTCCACCGCGCGTTCCCTGCGCTGTGGCGTTAGCACCTGACCGGCGCGCCATCGCGCCACAAGCGCCTCCAGCCAATCCAGGAGTTCCTTTTCGTTCGCGGCGGCCTGCTCGTAGCAAAAGCCTGCGCCCGTCTCCTCAAGCACCTCCCGCACGGCGCTTAGCGCCTGGTCGCCGGAGATGCAGCAAAGGATGGGACGGTTGGCCATGAGGTATTCAAAAAGCTTGCCCGTAAGGATGCCCTGCTGCCCGGACAGGTTCCACGACGCCATGAGCAGCACGTCCGCCTCGCGCTGCAAGGCCAACGAAGCGTTGCGCGGCACCATGCCGTGATCTTCCACCAGCTCCTCCAGTCCGCAGGCCGCGGCCTGGCGGCGAAACGCGGCGCTCTCACCGCCCGCATACGCCAGGCGCACCGACTCGCGCGCCAGCACGCCCCGCTTTATCAGCGCGGCCAGAGCCCGAAACGCGGGGGTGAGATCGCGGCTGGCGCTGTCGGTGCGCCATGCGTACAGCCCGCCGCAGTAGGCCAGGCGAAACGCCGAATCCTTTGGCTGCGCCGCCTGCGCCAAGGGCAAATCCTCCGGGTCGAAACCGTTGGTCAAAACGCGGCCCACGTCCGAAAAGCCCATCATATCCAACACGCCCTGCGACGCGGCGCACAGTACGTCCGCCTCGCGCCGAATCCAGCGCAGGCAGCGCGCCTGTTTTCCCTTCTGCCAGAAAAACGGCAGGTTTAGCTCGTCGCGGAAATCCGCCACCCACCGGCGGGCCAGGCCCCGGCGCTTGGCTTGGCGCGCGACCTCGTGTACGCTCAGCGGCGCATAGGAGGAAAACACCACGTCGTATGGGCCTTGCAGCGCATGGAGGGCTTTGAGGGCGCGGCGGCGAAAGCTGCCATCCGCCTGCCAGCGAAGCCAGCGGTATGCCGCGTCCGCCAGGGCATGCTTCCAGCCCGTTCTCGGCACGCTGGGCGCGGACGCCGCCGGGCCCGGCGCGGACGCTTTTGGCCTTGGACGGCGCAGGGGATTCCACTCAAAAACCACGCGCACGTCCGCAAGCTCACGCAGATCGCGCTCCAGCGTGGGATCGCGCCTTTCCTTGAGGCCCGGCCCGCAGATCACCGTGACCTCGTGCCCCAGGCGGCTCAAATATTTGGCCAGCTTGGTCGGCCGCACCGCGCCGATGGCGTTTTGCGGCGCGAAATAATAGCTGATGATCAGGATGCGCATCCGTCCGCCTCCTTTTCCAACACCACGCCCATCAGTCGACCCAGGTAACACCTCTCATCCCACAGGGATTTGGCCGCGCGCCGCATGGCGCGCCTCTGCGCAGGCGCGAGCGCACAAAACCGCTCCAACGCCTCCAGCACGCCTTCCTCGCCCGCGTCGGCGTCAAACAGAATGCCCGTTTCCGGTCGAATCAGCTCAGGGATGCCGCCGATGCGCGGCGCGACGGCCGGAATTCCAAAGCGCATGGCTTCCATGATGGATACCGGCACGCCCTCGGTCCGGCTGGTGTTGACAAACAGGTCGAACGGGCGCGAGCGGTAAAGCGCCTCCACCGCCTCCGGCGTTTGGTCGCCCAGCAGATCTAAGACCACGTTTTCCCTGCGGTCCAGGGTTTCCTCCGCCAGCGCGCGCAGGGCCGCCTCGCCCTCGCCGCCGCCGATGTGCGTCCAATGGACGCACATCCCCTGCCACCGGGCCAGGGCGCCCGCCAGCAGCTCCACCCGTTTGAGGGGAATCAGCCGCGCGCAGCTGACGATATGCAAAACGCCGTCCTTTTCCATGGGCGCTTCCGGCGAAACGTCCACGGGCTCGCCGGCAGAACCGGGCAGCACCACGCGCAGCTTGGCTTCCTCCACCGCGCCCCCCATGTAGGACAGGTATTGCGCCCGCGCCGCTTGGCTGATGGGATAAATCGCGTCCGCCGCCTGTGCGATCAAGCGCTTCATGAGGTAGGGATTCATGGGGTTGCGCGCCACGTCCACATCGTAGGCATGCCCGCGCACCGCCAGGCGCGCCTGCGGGTGCCGCCGCTTGAAAAGCGCGGCGGCGTAGGCGTCGTAGCTCATCCAATAGGCGTACAGGGAGAGCGCCTCCGTCCGTCCGTCCAGCATCCTTTCGGCCCACAGCTCCATCTTGAGGCCGCGCTGGACGAACATCAGCAGCTTGAGAAAACCAACCGGCGTCAGCCGCCGCGCCTGCGCCATACGGCGCAGCTCGCTCCAGACCTCCCTTTGAAACGGCGCCCTTAAAAACGCGCGAAGGCTGGCGCAACCCGGCCGGCTCAGCGCAAAAGGCGCTTTGTCGCCGGCCCGGCAGCGACAGGCCCCGAAGCGGCAAACCGCTACCACGTCTTCTCCCTGCGCGGTCAGCCAGGGGTATTCCTGCCGGAAAAACGGATTGAGCCGGCCCTGAGCGTCCAAGGCGCAGTTGTTGAAGTATACCAGCGTCATTTCAGCCCCACCTCGTCCAGCACCCGGCGCATGACGGCGTCCCAGGACATGTGCTCCCGCGCATAGGCGCGCATCAAGGCGGGCGCCTGGGCGTCGGCCTTGGCCGCCAACGCAAACGCCACCATCGCCTCCAGGTTCAAAGGCGAATCATCGTTGGGCACGCGCAGGCAAAAGCGCGGATTGTCCGGCACGTCCGGGTCGTCCACCGCGTAGACGAAGGGCAGGCCGCGGGCCATGTATTCGCGTAGCTTGAGCGTGCGGCTCTCCATCTGGCCTTTGCGGTACAGCCCCAGGCCGCCCACGCCGATGTCACACATCGCCGCCGCCGCGTCCAGCGCCTTTCCGTGCAGCTCGCCGTGAAACACCGCGTTGAGCCCCAGGCTTTCGCTCATGCGCCGCCACTCCGCCAGCGCTCCGTCGCCTTCGCCGCCCACCAGGTGAACCGTAACCGGCACATTGCCGCGATAGCGCGCCAGCGCGTCCAGCAGCCGGTCGTAGCCCTGCCAGCGCGACATGCTGGCCAGGGCCAGCATGCCCACGTCCTTTTCGGGGCGCGGCGCGTGCAGGGCCAGGGCGTCCACGTCCACGCCGTTGGTGATGTTGATGGCTGGGCGGCCGTTGAGCCGTCCGCCGCAGGGCTCGCCAATGAGGGCATAAAGGTCGATGAGCGGCTCGATGCGCCGGAACACTCGCCGGTTGTAGGCAAACACCGGCATACGCGCCAGCGACGTCACCCTCCCGTTTTCAAAGGGATAGGTGGGGTGCTCTACCACCAGCTTCGCGCCCTGCGCGCACGCGCGCGCCAGCGCCCGCGGCGCGTTGAAAAACACCGGCATGAAGCGCAGATACACCAGGTCGAACCGCTCCAGCGCCAGCGCCCGCTGGA